>DLPA01000147.1 GCA_002479815.1 bacterium UBA7470
GGCTCAACCCCGAGGCTTCCCGCGCGTTTGGTGATGCAAAGCCTGTGATTACACAGCCCCCGCTGCCAAGAAGCAGCAAAACGCCGCGCCAGCAGACAGGCGAAAGCGCAAAGTCAACCAAGGCCCCAAGCCTGCGGCGGGGAACAGTTTGCGGTCCACCAAATAGCATGCAATCAACACCATGCCCAACCAAGGCAGCGCCGCATACGCAGGCATCAAGATGCCCGGCCATGCCAGCAAACTGGGTGTAATGCCCCACAGCAAATGGCGTTTGCCGGTGGACAGGTCTAAGGGCGTGCCCACCAAGCCCGATTGACGCAACCACACCACCCCCCAATGCAGCCCACCAAGGAAGGAAATAATCAAGGCAGCATAAGCCACCATGCTCAATGTCACAAAGGGCAGGGCTTGATCGTTGACGATCCATGCCAGCAAGGTAAAAAAGCCAAACGGGATGAGACCCATGTGCCCCAGTCGAAAAATCAGGGCATGCACAGGGCCATCGCTGGGTGCTGCCGAGCGCAGCAAGGCCAAAGAAGCAGGTGTGGGGGAGGGGGTGGGATTCATAGCCTTACATTGTCACCAAACCAGCACCAGCGAAACTGACAAGGGGTCTTTCCTGCGGACTTCGTGGTGAAAGGGTCAAGGCTGTTTGGCCTCAGACAAGAGTTTTTCTACGCGGTCGCTAGAAATGGCGCCGGGGACTCTGGAGCCATCGACGAAGAACAGGGCGGGGGTGCCCGTGATGCGGTACTTTTTACCGAATTCCACATTGCGATCCAAGGCTGCGGTGTCGCAATTGGTGGCGGTGGGAAGGGCTTGGTCTTTGATCATCCAGTCCAAAAAGGCTTTGCTTTTGTCTTTGGCACACCAAATGGCCTTGGATTTATCGACGGAGTTCTGACCTAGGATGGGATACAAAAAGACATACACGGTCACGTTGTCCACTTTGGCTAAGTCGCGTTCAAAGCGTTTGCAATAGCCGCAGTTGGGGTCTTCAAACACGGCCAGTTTGCGTTTGCCATTGCCACGCACAATGGTGAATGCGTCTTTCAGCGGCAACTCGCTAAAAGGAATGGCGGTGAGTTTTTCGACGCGCTCTTCGGTCAAATTGGTTTTGGACTTGGTGTCGATCAACATACCTTGAATCAAGTAGTTGCCATCTGCATCGGTATAAAGCAAATCGGCTCCATTGACCCGCACCTCAAACAAACCCGGCATGGGGGTTTTGGTGATGTCGTCAATTTTGGGCAGATTGGGCAGGCGCTCGCCCAAGTTTTTACGGATGGTGGCGGCAACGGCTGCATCCACTTTTGTATCCACTTTTGTATCTTGTGCCCAAGTGACGGATAAAGTGACAGATAGGCAGCAAACACCCAAGGCCACGGCGGCCAGTGTAGAACGGAGAAAACGGCGAGGAGCAGCAAAGGTCATGGGTTAAGAGCCATCAGGCCACAGAAGTGAAGAAAAACAAAAGCGATTGACTGCGCAAGTCCATCCCAGTCAATCCAAGGCAAGGGATTTTGAGCTGGTTTTGAAAAAAATACCGCCCAAAAGTTCAAAAATAAGCATCAACGCCCCATCGCTTGCCGAGTCAGCCAGGTTTTGATCGGTGTCCAGCGATTCACCACGTCAAAGCCTTGGTTGCGCAGTTGTTGCACCCACGGATGCGGGTGTTTGAACAGGGTGAATAGGCCATCGGTCAATCCCCCCATCGCGGCAAACTCCGCTTTTCTGGCGCGCTCATAGCGCCGCAGCAACTTGACATCGCCCAAGCTGCGCCAGTATTCACGCGCTTGCAGCACACGCGCCAATTCAGCCACGTCGCCCAAACCGGCATTCAAACCTTGTCCGGCCAACGGGTGCATGGCATGCGCGGCATCGCCTGCCAACGCCAATCCGGGCAAGACCCAATGCTGCGCTTGCGACAGCTCTAAGGGCCAGCTTTGGGGGGAATGGGTCAAACAGATGTCCTCAGGAGCCAAGCCTGTGATCTGGGTCAGTGCAAGGACAAAGTCTGGCGCGTTCAAGGCCAGCAATTCAGTGACTTTCAGATGCGGTGCAGACCAGACCAAGGCCACATCACAGCCTTGCGCCCCCCCTAAGGGCAAGAGCGCGGCAATTTCCCCGTCTTTGAACCATTGCTTTGCCACCCCACTGTGTGCTTGAGGCAGGTGCAATCGAGCCGCAAGTGCATGATGGGGATAGCTTTTCACGTCGTAGCTCATGCCCCACTCGGCTCGAGTGGCACTGCGGCGGCCTTCACACACCACGGTGAGTGGGCAAGCGGGCGGGTCTTCGGCTTGATCCCAAACCACCACCCGACTTTGAAAGCGCAGGGCCTGCACCAGCCTTTGCTCCAAGGCCGGCACATCGACGATCCAATTCAGTGCCTCAGCTCCCACATCTGCCGCACGAAAGCACAGCCGACCGCCTTGGTCGCCTTGCACCTCCATGCGGTCAACGGGGGTGACAGGCTCCATCTGCTCACCCTCACGCTCAGGCCAAGCGCGCACCGACTCCAGCACTTCGCGCGAGGCCGCATTCAGCGCATACGCCCGTATGTCGCTGTGCCCCTGCGCGGCAGCAGCGCCACTGGGCGGCCACACCCGCAACACCACTTTCAGCTGTTGTTGCGCCAACAACAACGCCAAGACACGGCCTACGATGCCGCCGCCACGAATACAGACATCAAACTTTTGGGTCATATCGGCATTGTATTGAGAATAGCGTTTTCTGAAACCATAGCAAAAAAAGTGAGCTGCTCACGCAATAAAATAAAGACTCTTGGCATATATTGCTTTAAAAAAAGGCCAAAAATTTCAAATAATCATTTAAAAAAACCCGTTTTCAGGTCAGAAAGACGGGTTTTTGCTGGTTTCATCGCTATTTTTTCAATAAAAAGTAAAGAATTTGATCATTAAATAAGGCAAAAGCTCCGTATTCACTGCGTAAGCAGCTCACTTTTTTTACTATCTTTTTTAAGCGACGGGGAAGGTACCGGGCAGCAAAATATCGCGGGTGACGTGTGGCAGTTGGGTGTGACCGCTGAAGGCCATCGTCAAATCCAGCTCTTTGTGGATGATTTCCAGCGCCTTGGTCACGCCTGCTTCGCCCAT
>DLPA01000223.1 GCA_002479815.1 bacterium UBA7470
TGCTGTTCGAGGACAACGGCCGCGACATTGGCGCCGACCTGGCCGGGATGGGTCCGCGCGCGCAACTCAACTTTGAGGGCTACGCGCTCGACCGCGTTGAGCTGCACGAGTGCAACTACAACTGGAAAACATTCATCGAGGTCTACCTCGAGGATTACCACGTTGGCCCCTTCCATCCAGGCCTTGGCAACTTCGTCACCTGCGACGACTTGCAATGGGAATTCAAACCCGAGTACTCGGTGCAAACCGTGGGCGTGGCCAACACCTTTGGCAAGCCAGGCTCCGACGTGTATAAAAAATGGCATGACGTGCTGTTGAACTACCGCAACGGAGCATTGCCCGAACGCGGTGCGATTTGGCTCACCTACTACCCCCACATCATGGTGGAGTGGTACCCGCATGTGTTGACGGTGTCCACTTTGCACCCTATCAGCGTGGATAAAACGTTGAACAAGGTGGAGTTCTATTACCCCGAAGAAATCGTCGCCTTCGAGCGTGAATTCGTTGAAGCCCAACGTGCGGCCTATATGGAAACCTGCATCGAAGACGACGAAATCGCTGAGCGCATGGACGCAGGCCGCAAGGCTTTGATGGATCGTGGTGACAACGAAGTCGGCCCCTACCAAAGCCCGATGGAGGATGGGATGCAGCACTTTCATGAGTGGTATCGCCAACGCATGAACCTTCCTGTGGCCTAAACCAGCACACATACGCGCGGTTTTCCAATACCACCCAACCCGTTCAGATGCCTCACAATCGGCATTTGGACGGGTTTTGTATTGGTGGCGGTACGTCAAACTGCATCCCAAGCGACAAAAAACACCCGCCGCAGAGCACAAAAAACAGAAAGATCAATCAATTGCAAGCTTTATGGATGGTACTGGCAGCGTGGTTATTTGCCACGATGGGGGTGTGCATCAAATTCGCCTCAGCACACTTCACCAGCTTAGAGGTGGTGTTTTTTAGGGGACTGATCGGCTTGGTCTTTATGGTCGGTGTGATGCGCTGGCGCAAAGTCTCGTTTGTCACCCCTGTGCCGATGATGCACGTATGGCGCAGCATCGTGGGTACAACGGCCTTAACCACTTGGTTTTACGCCATCTCCGCTCTGCCCTTGGCAACAGCCATGACCCTGAACTACATGAGCAGCGTGTGGCTGGCGGCCTTTTTGGTGGGAGGTGCGTTGCTGATGCAGCAAAGCGGAGAAGCCCTGCGCCGACAAGGACCGCTGTTTCTGACCGTGTTGATCGGTTTTGGCGGCGTGGCCTTGGTGTTGCGCCCCACCATTGGAGACCAGCAATTGTTTGGTGGCTTGATGGGGCTGCTGTCGGGGATGGTGTCGGCGCTTGCCTACTTGCAAGTCTCGGCCTTGTCCAAAGCGGGCGAGCCAGAGAGCCGCACAGTGCTGTATTTTTCAGCCGGTGCGACGCTCACGGGCTTCATCGGCATGCTCATTGTGGGAAGCAGCAATTGGCACACGTCTCAACTGCTGTGGATGCTGCCGATTGGCATCTTGGCCGTCCTAGGCCAGTTGTGCATGACCCGCGCCTATGCCAGTGGTGCGACCTTGCTGGTCGCCAATTTGCAATACATGGGCATTGTGTTTGCTGCCATTTACAGCGTGATGATTTTTAACGATGACCTGCCACTGCTGGGCTGGGTGGGCATGGCCCTCATCGTCACCAGTGGCATTATCGCAACCTTGCTGCGGGCGCGTACTGTCCCGCAAGCCCCTCCTGAAGACCATAGCACTTAAGGATTGACTGAGATGTTCAATACCCTGATTTCTGTTGCCGATTTACACCATCTGCTCTCTCAAGCTCTTGACTCAGTCAAGGTGTTTGATTGCAGTTTTGACTTGATGAACCCGAGTGCAGGCGCGGCTCAATTTGCGCTTTGCCACCTCCCCACGGCCCAACACGCCGATTTGGATCATGATCTCTCGGCCCACGGCGGCAGTGTCGCCGCTGGCACGGCTGCTTCAGGCGGTCGCCACCCCCTGCCCATGCGGGACGCATTCGCCCAATGGCTGGGCCAACGCGGAGTCGATGCCCACACCCAAGTGGTGGTCTATGACCGCAACGGCGTGAACTACTGCGGTCGCCTGTGGTGGATGCTGAAATGGTGCGGCCATGAAGCCGTGGCGGTCTTGGATGGTGGGCTGCAAGCATGGCAAGCCGCAGGCCATGCCACCGCCAGCGGTACGGCTCCCAGCCCTACTAGACCGACCACAACGACATTTGAGCTGCAAGCGCCTCTCGTCACCTTGGTCGATACCCCTCGCGTGCTGGCGGCCTTGGGCAAAGCTGCGGTGCTCGATGCCCGAGGTGCACCGCGCTTTCGGGGCGAGGTCGAACCCCTAGACCCCATTGCTGGACACCTACCGGGCGCATTGAATCGCCCCTTCAATAGCAACTTTGATGGCAATGGATTCTTTAAATCGCAAGAACAATTGCGACAAGAGTTCAACACCCTACTGGCGGGACGTGACCCCGGCAGTGTCATCCATCACTGCGGCAGCGGCGTGAGTGCCGTCCCCAATGTGTTGGCGATGGACATCGCTGGCCTAGGCCGCCAAGCACTCTACGCCGGAAGCTGGAGCGAGTGGAGCAACACCCCCAGCTTGCCCGTTGCACAAGGATAAAAAAGATAGTAAAAGATGTGAGCTGCTCACGCAATCATTGCGAGGCTTTCCGTTATTTTCATAATAATGATTTGATCTGAAAACCTTTAAAAACACCTCAAAACTCATTTATCAAACCAGAAAACCGAGTTTTTTGCTTACAAACACTTATTTTCACAAAAAAACTGGCCTATTTTTGAAATCAAATCCACCATATGAGCCGCATTACTTGCGTAAGCAGCTCACTTTTTTTACTATGATTTTTTAAGCCCATTCGTTGAGCAATTCGGGCCAGACCCGCTCCAGCGCACTCAACACGGTGGCGTTAAATGCTCACCTAAGCGATGAGGGCTGGTGTATTGCTGGCGGTAGATTTCAAAGGGCAGGCTGTCATTGGCCTCGATGGTTTTTTGATCTGCCAACGACTGCTGGCTTTCGGCTTGCGCGGCGCTTTGTTGCGCCTCGCTCCACGGCAAGGACAGGAGATGGGCACGAATCTCGGCACTGCGCTCGCGCACAAAGCCCACAAACGAACGATCATCCCTTGCTTGCACTTGCCGCAAGACCCGTGCAGAAGGCGCATCGTCCAACTGCGCCAAGCGTTGCACCATTTGGTTCCACGCCTGGGTGTGGCTGTCTGGCGTTTCAGGGTCAAGTTGATGGACGGCATCCAAGCGTTGGGCGATGGGCTGCATATCGGCCAACAGCTCTTGACCCCAACCGTGTAAGGTCACAGGCTGACCCTCACGCCGCAATTCCAAGCCCGGCTCGCGCCCGCGTGCAGCGGTGAGGTGTTGGTTGTGGGCTATCGCCTCAATTTCTTCAGGGGTATCAGGGGGACTGGGCGACAACAGCGCATGGAGTAAAAACACGTCCAAAAAGCGCAGCGTCGAGGTTTGAATGCCCACAGGCTCAAATGGGTCTAGGTCCAGCAAACGCACTTCCACGTACTCCACGCCGCGCTCGCGCAGCGCGTGCAAGGGGCGCTCGCCTTGAAAGATCGTGCGCTTGGGGCGTATCGTGCCGTAAAACTCATTCTCAATTTGCAACAGCGTTGTCGCCAGTTGCAAGTAATCGCCGCCAGGGTTGCGTATGCCTAGGGCTTCGTAAGCCGGCCACGGGCGGGTGAGTGCGTCGTGCAAGCTCGCGGTGTAGCGATCCAAGCAGTTGTAGCTGACACGCAACGACGCTTGGGCATCGCTTTGATACCCGAGCTTGCCCATGCGCAGCGAGGTGGCGTAGGGCAAGTGCAGCGTGCCGGTGTGGGCCTCGTCGATGGGGATGAGGGGGTGATCGCGCCCCTCCACAAAGCTGCGGCACACGGCGGGCGATGCACCCAGCAGCACCAGCAGCAAGAAGGCATGGCGGCGGAAATTGCGAATCAGCCCAAAATAGTCTGCACTGCTGACTTCGGGCAAGGACCAGTTGTAGTGGATGCCCGAGATGGTTTGCATACGCCGACCGTAACGCAGCCCCAAGCCCATGCGATAGACGCTTTTCGCCCGCCCCACATTCGAGCTGCCGTAGCGCCCCAACGGAATCGTTTCGTCAGTGGGCAGGCCACACGGCATGCTGGCCGCCCACAGCAACTCATCGCCCTGTGCAGCCAAGGTGCGCAGGGTGAACTGGTGAACTTGCGTCAACTCGTCAATGCAGGCTTGGGCGCTGGCGTGAACGCCGGTGATGAGTTCAAGCTGGCTTTCGCTGTAGTCGGTGGTGATGTGGGGGTGCGTCAAAGCCGACCCCAAGGGGTGCGGGTGCGGGGTCAAAGCCAATTGACCGCTGGGCAAGGCGCGTAGGCTTTCTTTTTCAATACCACGGCGCATCCCCAATAAACGTGGGTCTGAGAGTTGCGCCAAACGCTGGGGCCACAAAGAAGAAGAGGATGAGAAAACTGTCATGGGCTGACCATACCACGGGTGTGTGGCAAGAGTGGGACAATGGGGCTATTCGTTTTTTGTCGTTTTTTGTTCTGTCATGGATGTTTTTATGCGGTTTACCCCCACTTTGATGCGCTCGTTTTCCCTGTCTTTGATTGCACTGTCTTGCAGTGGGGCTGTGCTTGCACAATCACCCGCCTCCAGCGCCTCAACGGCATTGACCACAGAAACTTTATCAAATGGTGTGAAGATTCAACATCTGGTCGTCGGAACAGGCGCACAACCCAAAGCCTTGGACACGGTGAAAGTGCACTACAAAGGCACATTGCCTGATGGCAAGGAGTTTGACAGCTCCTACAAGCGCAATGCTCCAGCCAGCTTCCCCCTGCACCGTGTCATTCCCTGCTGGACAGAAGGCTTACAAAAACTCAAAGTAGGCGGTAAGGCTGTTTTGACGTGCCCGGGCGCTTCTGCCTATGGCGAGCGGGGTGTGCCGGGGGTCATTCCGCCTAATACCACCTTGACATTTGAAGTGGAGCTTTTGGGCATAGGCTCTTGACAAAAAAGCCATATCCTCTGCGTCGATGTCTGACAAAAGCCTGACGATTCATGGTTTGGGCCACAGATGCGTGCGTCGGTTTAAAAAATTATTTTTTAAGAAAAAACGAGAAGTTACAGCTCAGTTAAGGGCATAATCGCGGCGCACTTGGCCCTTCCTGTCACAGTCGCGTCCGCCCAACGGTACAGCCGTGTCGCGGAAGGTTTATCAACCAACTCATGTTTCCCAGAGGGAAACGGAGGTCAGCGAAACAATGAGCGAGACTCAACACATTTACGGAGCCTTCAAAGGCAATTCGTACCTTTTCGGCGGCAACGCCCCTTACGTCGAAGAGATGTATGAAAACTACCTCTCCAATCCGGGGAGTGTGCCTGATACGTGGCGCGACTACTTCGACGCGCTGCAAAACGTACCCGCCGTCGATGGCACGGACGCGCGCGATGTACCTCACCTGCCCGTCATCAATGCCTTCGCCGAACGCGCCAAACAAGGCACGACAAAAGTCGTTCTGGCCAATGCCGATTCTGAGATGGGCCGTAAACGTGTCGCCTCTCAGCAACTGATCGCGGCCTACCGCAACGTCGGAACCCGCTGGGCCAACTTAGACCCACTCAAGCGTTCCGAGCGCCCCAACATTCCTGAGTTGGATCCTTCTTTTTACGGTTTTTCTGACGCCGATTTAGAAACCGTCTTCAACACCAGCAACACCTTTTTTGGCAAAGACACGATGTCTTTGCGCGATTTGCTGAACGCCCTGCGTGAAACCTATTGCGGCACGATTGGTGCCGAGTTCATGCATACCACAGACCAACATCAAAAACGTTGGTGGCAACAAAAGCTGGAAAGCATTCGCAGCAAACCCAGTTTCAATGCAGACAAGAAAAAACACATCCTCAACCGCTTGACCGCTGCGGAAGGACTGGAGCGTTTCCTGCATACCAAATACGTCGGACAAAAACGTTTCTCCCTCGAAGGTGGCGAGAGCTTCATTGCAGCGATGGATGAGCTGATTCAAGCAGCGGGTGCGCGTGGGGTGCAAGAAATCGTCATCGGCATGGCCCACCGTGGTCGTTTGAACGTGTTGGTCAACACCTTGGGCAAAATGCCCAAAGATTTGTTTGCCGAGTTCGATCACACCGCTCCCGAAGAATTGCCTGCGGGTGATGTGAAGTACCACCAAGGTTTCAGCTCTGACTTGGCTACCTCCGGCGGCCCTGTTCACTTATCTTTGGCTTTCAACCCTTCTCACTTGGAAATCGTCAACCCTGTGGTCGAAGGCTCGGTGCGTGCGCGTATGGATCGCCGTGGCGATGCACGCGGCAGCCAAGTCTTGCCCGTGTTGGTGCATGGCGATGCGGCCTTTGGTGGTCAAGGTGTCAACCAAGAAACCTTGTGTTTGGCCCAAACCCGTGGCTACACCACCGGCGGTACGGTTCACCTCATCATCAATAACCAGATCGGCTTTACCACGTCTGACCCACGCGATATGCGCTCCTCTGCGTATTGCACCGACATCGTGAAGATGGTGGAAGCGCCTGTGCTGCACGTCAATGGCGACGATCCAGAAGCCGTGGTGCTGGCGACGCAATTGGCCTTGGAATTCCGCATGGAATTTGGTCAAGATGTGGTCATCGACATCACCTGCTTCCGCAAACTGGGCCACAACGAGCAAGACACGCCCAGCCTCACCCAACCGCTGATGTACAAAAAAATCGCCGCACATCCCGGCACACGCAAGTTGTACGGCGAGAAGCTGATCTCTCAAGGCGTGCTGGAGGCAAGTGGCCCAGATGACATGGTGAAAGCCTACCGTGCCGCCATGGACGCGGGTGAGCACACCATCGACCCCGTTGTCAGCAACTTCAAAAGCAAGTATGCGGTGGACTGGTCTCCGTTTCTGGGTAAAAAATGGACAGAAGGTGGCGACACGGGCGTGCCTTTGGCGGAGTGGAAACGTTTGGCAGAAAAAGTCACCACCATTCCTTCTCACATCACCCCTCACCAACTGGTCAAAAAGGTCTATGACGACCGTGCTGCCATGGGACGTGGTGATATTCCCATTGACTGGGGTATGGGCGAACACATGGCGTTCGCATCGCTGGTGGCGAGTGGCTACCCTGTGCGTTTGTCGGGTGAAGACTCTGGACGAGGCACCTTCACGCACCGCCATGCGGTCATTCACGATCAAAGCCGTGAAAAATGGGACACCGGCACTTATGTCCCGTTGCAAAACGTGGCCGACGCGCAAGCTCCATTTGTGGTGATCGACTCCATCTTGTCAGAAGAAGCGGTCTTGGGTTTTGAGTACGGCTATGCCTCGAACGACCCCAACACCTTGGTGGTTTGGGAAGCCCAGTTTGGTGACTTTGCCAACGGTGCGCAAGTGGTGATCGACCAGTTCATCGCCTCTGGCGAGGTCAAATGGGGCCGTGTCAATGGCTTGACGATGATGTTGCCTCATGGCTACGAAGGTCAAGGCCCAGAACACTCCTCTGCCCGCGTCGAACGCTTCATGCAGTTGGCAGCTGATACCAATATGCAGATCGTGCAACCCACCACAGCCAGCCAGATCTTCCATGTGCTGCGTCGCCAAATGGTGCGCAACCTTCGCAAACCTTTGGTGATCTTCACACCCAAGTCTTTGCTGCGCAACAAAGATGCAACCTCTCCGCTGTCTGAATTCACCCGTGGCAGCTTCCAAGCTGTGATGGGTGAAACCAAAGACATCAAGGCAGAAAAAGTCAAGCGCGTCGTGGCCTGCTCTGGCAAGGTGTATTACGACTTGGTGAAAAAGCGCGAAGAAAAAGGCATCGACGATGTGGCCATCATTCGTGTCGAACAGCTTTATCCCTTCCCGCACAAAGCCTTTGGCGCTGAACTGAAAAAGTACCCCAAAGCCACTGAAATCGTGTGGTGCCAAGATGAGCCACAAAACCAAGGCGCATGGTTCTTCATTCAGCACAACATCCACGAAAACATGGCCGATGGTCAAAAGCTGGGCTATGCCGGGCGTGCTGCTTCAGCATCTCCTGCCGTGGGTTATGCCCACTTGCACCAAGACCAACAAAAGGCACTGGTGGAAGCGGCTTTTGCAAAACTCAAAGGTTTTGTGTTGACGAAGTAATAGAAATGCGCTCAGTGCAACTTGTCTTTGAAGCAGAGACGCGATGCACTGAGGGCTTTAGTAACGCATTGAAGGATAGAAAAAATGGCAATCGTTGAAGTCAAGGTTCCCCAGTTGTCTGAGTCTGTGGCCGAAGCCACCTTGTTGCAGTGGAAGAAAAAGGCCGGTGAGGCTGTCGCTGCTGACGAAATTCTGATTGAAATCGAAACCGATAAAGTGGTGTTGGAAGTGCCGGCTCCTGCGGCTGGCGTGTTGGCTGAACTGGTGGTGGCCAATGGTGGTACGGTCGCATCCGACCAAGTGATCGCCAAGATCGACACCGATGGCAAAGCCGGTGCGGCTGCACCTGCTGCCGCTGCTGCACCAGTCGCCGCTGCCGCCCCTGTGGCTGCGCCTAACAGCAACGCCAAAGCGGGCGTTGCCATGCCTGCTGCTGCCAAATTGATGGCTGACAACGGGCTGGCTGCTGGTTCTGTGGCGGGCACGGGCAAAGATGGTCGCGTGACCAAAGGTGATGTCTTATCCGCCGTCGCTGCGGGCGCGAGCAAACCCGCTGCTGCGCCTGCCGTAGCGATTCCGACTGGTGTGCCTGCCAAAGCCTTGCCGCAAGTGGCTGGCCCTGCCGCACTGGACTTGGGTGATCGCCCCGAGCAACGTGTAGCGATGACTCGTCTGCGTGCGCGTGTCGCCGAGCGTTTGCTGCAATCGCAATCCACCAACGCCATCCTGACCACGTTCAACGAAGTGAACATGGCCCCTGTGATGGAGATGCGTAAAAAATTCCAAGAAAAGTTTGAAAAAGAGCACGGTGTCAAGCTGGGCTTCATGAGCTTCTTCGTGAAAGCCGCTGTCCATGCACTGAAGAAATTCCCCGTGTTGAATGCATCGGTCGATGGCAACGACATCGTGTACCACGGCTATTTCGACATCGGTATCGCGGTGGGTTCACCACGCGGCTTGGTCGTGCCGATTCTGCGCAACGCCGATCAAATGAGCTTTGCCGACATCGAGAA
>DLPA01000193.1:0-425 GCA_002479815.1 bacterium UBA7470
ATCAGCCGTGGCGTGGCCTACGCGCCCTACGCCGATTTGGTGTGGTGCGAAACTGGCGTGCCTGACATCGGCTTTGCCCGCGAATTTGCCCAAGCCGTGCTGGCCGCCTGCCCTGGCAAGCTGTTGAGCTACAACTGCTCACCTTCCTTCAACTGGAAGAAAAACCTGAACGACAGCCAGATTGCCTCTTTCCAAGAAGAGCTGTCTGCACTGGGTTACAAGTACCAGTTCATCACCTTGGCCGGTATCCACGTCAACTGGTACAACACCTTCAAATTCGCCCATGCGTATGCTCGCGGCGAAGGCATGAAGCACTACGTCAACATGGTGCAAGAGCCTGAGTTCGCTGCTCGCGAGCAAGGGTACACCTTCGTGTCTCACCAACAAGAAGTGGGCACAGGCTACTTCGACGACGTGACCACCGT
>DLPA01000193.1:472-4277 GCA_002479815.1 bacterium UBA7470
CAGGGCGGTTCTTCCAGCGTGAAAGCCCTGACCGGTTCCACCGAAGAAGAGCAATTCCACTGATCCCCCGCGTGCGGGCATGACGGCGAGCGCCTCTGGCCTCCCCGTCTTCTCACCCTCACCTTGCAAAAAGCCACCCCGTCCACGACGCGGTGGCTTTTTTCATGGATGGCCCCTGTCAAAAAATATAAAAAGCAGAGTAAAAAAAGTGAGCTGCTCACGCAATGAAAACGCCTGATGCAGCCGATTACATGGTCAAAATAAGGCCAAAAAATACAAAAAATAAGCTTTTTTGACGTCTGCGGGGTCCATCACAGTGGTGGAAAAGGCTCGGAAGCCTTTTTTTGTAAAAAATATGGCTTTTTTATGGTTAAAAACGGCAAATATTGCCGTTTTAATTGCGTGAGCAGCTCACTTTTTTTGCTATATTTTTACAAGTACAAATGACGGAGCAGATTTTATTTTGATTTGCTGCGCAACTCGCGGCGCAAAATTTTGCCCACATTGGTCTTGGGCAACTCGTCACGGAATTCGAGGTACTTGGGTCGCTTGTAGCCCGTCAGGTTGTCGTGGCAGTAGGCGGCGACTTGCTCCTCGGTCAGGGTGGGGTCGTCTTTGACGATGAAGACCTTGATGGCCTCGCCCGATTTGGCATCGGGCACGCCAATCGCCGCACACTCCACCACGCCCGGGCACAGGGAAATGACGTTTTCCAATTCGTTGGGAAACACATTGAAGCCAGACACCAAAATCATGTCTTTCTTGCGGTCCACAATCTTGGTGTAGCCGCGTGCGTCCATGATGCCGATGTCGCCGGTGCGCATATAGCCATCCGGCGTGAAGGCTTTTTCGTTTTCCTCGGGCTGGTTGTAGTAGCCCCGCATCACATTTGGCCCTTTGATGCAGATTTCACCCGACGTGCCGATGGGCAGCGAACGGCCTTCGTCGTCTTTGATCGCCACCAAAATATCCGGCAGCGGCAAGCCGATCGTGCCGGTGAATTCGCGGTTGGTGACGGGGTTGTTCGTGCCAATCGCACAGGTTTCGCTCATGCCCCAGCCTTCAATCATGGCGCAACCCGTCACCGACAGCCAGTGCCGCGCCGTGCCTTCAGAAGCCGCCATGCCCCCCGCTTGGGACACCACCAAATTTGAAAAATCCAGCGTCTTGAATTGATGGTGTTGCAGCAGCGCGTTGAACAGCGTGTTCACGGCGGGCAATAAATGAAAAGGCCGCGCTTTGAGCACCTCGATGAACTTGCCGATGTCACGCGGATTGGGAATCAGCGTCATTCTGGCCCCCCAGCGCACGGTCAGCAGCGACAGCGTGAGCGCAAAGATGTGGTACAGCGGCAGTGCGGCAACGCAGTTGGCTTTGCGTATGTCGCTGAGCTTGTGCAAGGCGGGCGTGAACCACGCTTCGGCTTGCAAAATCGCCGCCACGATGTTGCCGTGGGTCAGCACCGCACCTTTGGACAAGCCCGTCGTGCCGCCGGTGTACTGCAAAAACGCGATGCTGTCGTGATCCAGCGTGGGGCGTTTCAGGGGTTTGCCGTGGCCTTGCTCCAAGGCTTTTTTAAACGTCGTGATCTGTATCTCGCCTTGCGGCCCGTGGTAGGGCAAGCGGAAAGCGGGCACCATTTTTGCCAAGTGGCGCACCGCAAACGTCATCCAACGGCCATACCAAAACCCGAGCAAATCGCCAAACGAGGTCAGCATGACGTGGCGCACTTGGGTGTGGGTGATGACTTCCTCTAAGGTGGTGGCAAAGTTTTCCAGTATCAAAATCGCACTCGCCCCCGAGTCGCACAACTGATGCTGCAACTCCCGTGCGGTGTACAGCGGGTTGACGTTCACACAGGTATAGCCCGCCCGCAAAATGGCCGCCATGCACACCATGAATTGCGGCACATTGGGCATCATCAAGGCCACCCGCGCCCCCGGCTCCAGCCCTTGCGCTTGCAACCATGCGCCAATGGCGGCGCTGTGGCTGTCGAGTTCGGCATACGTCATCCACTCCTCCATGCACACCGACACAGGCGAGCGGGCATTTTTCTTGAACGACTCCTCCAACAAATCCACCACCGAGGTGTATTGCGAGAGGTCGAGGGTATGCGGCACGGCAGCGGGATAGCTGGATAGCCAAGGACGATCGAGGGTGTCAGCGGTCATGGTCATGCGAAAGTTCTCCAATCGCACATTGTCAGACTGGTGCAAGCCGCCCGTTTTCAGGACTAGCCCTAGGTGCTGTCGCCCAAAGCACAAGCTGCCATAGACTAGCGACTTTTCAGCCCCCGTTCCCATCGCTATGTTGAGCACCCAAGACAAAACCCGCATCGACGACACCCGCATTGCCTCTGTCCGCCCCTTGATGACCCCTGCTTTGTTGGAGGAGCGTCTGCCCGCCACCGAAGCGCATCTGGCATTGGTGGAACGTTCGCGGCAAGACATTTCCCGCATTTTGCAAGGGCAAGACGACCGCTTGGTCGTCGTCGTCGGCCCGTGTTCCATCCACGATCACGACCAAGCCATGACCTACGCCCAAGCCTTGCAACCAGCGGCCCAGCACCATGCGGCGGACTTGCGCATCGTCATGCGCGTCTATTTTGAAAAGCCCCGCACCACAGTCGGTTGGAAAGGCTACATCAACGACCCGCACCTGGACGGCAGCTTTGCCATGAACGAAGGGCTGGAAATGGCGCGGCGTTTGCTGCTGGACGTGCTGGATGTGGGCCTGCCCGTCGCCACCGAGTTTTTGGACTTGCTCAGTCCGCAATTCATCAGCGATTTGGTCACTTGGGGCGCGATAGGCGCACGCACCACCGAAAGCCAAAGCCACCGCCAGCTTGCCAGTGGCTTGTCCTGTCCCGTGGGGTTTAAAAATGGCACAGACGGCGGCGTGAAAGTCGCGGCAGACGCGGTGGTGGCGGCGCGTGCGTCCCATGCCTTCATGGGCATGACCAAAATGGGCCAAGCCGCCATCTTTGAAACCCGTGGCAATCCCGATGGCCACCTCATTTTGCGCGGCGGCAAGCAGCCCAACTATGCGGCGGCAGACGTAGATGCGGCGTGCCAAGTGCTGCACGCCTCGGGTCTGCGTCCGCAAATCATGATCGACGTGTCCCACGCCAACAGCAGCAAGCAACACGCGCGTCAAATTGCAGTCACGCAAAACGTGGCAGCCCAAGTCGCAGGGGGTGACGCACGCATCATGGGCGTGATGATCGAAAGCCATTTGAACGAAGGCCGTCAAGACCTCATCCCCGGGCAAGCCTTGCAACACGGGGTATCTATTACCGATGCCTGCATCAGCTTGGCGCAAACCCTGCCCTTGCTGGACACCTTAGCCGCTGCGGTGCGCCAGCGGCGGGCGAGTGCGTCCACCAGCGTTTGATGGTGGGGTGGGGTGGGGCTGCGCCTCTCCCTCACCCTTACCCCAAACGGGCGATCTTCGCCTCTGCATCGGCGATGTGTTGGTCTAGGGCGTACAGGCAGGGGATGAAATCGGCGCTCCAGCAGGCAGTGGTTTGAAGAAGGTCGAGATAGGTTCGTGCGAGTTGCAGGGCGTGCTGCCATGTGGCGTGGCGCACACTGGGGTGCAAGACCACGGGTGCAAGGGTGTGGCGCAAGTCGCCGCTGGTGGGGGGGCGAAAGGCCATCGGCAGCATGTCGTAGGCGGGGGCGAGCTGGTAGGGGCGGCCTTGATCTTCTTCGGTCGTGAAGGACAAGTTGCCTTGGTGCATATCGTCGTTGCCGATCAGCTGACCGAAGGCATACAGCAAGGCCGCCGTTTCAGCCGCTTGCGC
>DLPA01000193.1:4318-9313 GCA_002479815.1 bacterium UBA7470
GCCGCTTGCGCTGTGATGATGGGTTTTGGTGCTCTTTTTTCTGCCAATGCCATTGTGACTACAGGCCAAGGAGAACGCAGATCGCCGATGAACTCGGCACTCAGCGCCTCCAGCGACAGCAGCGCACGGCGGCCTCTTTCACCGCTGCGGTCAAAGCGTTGCACCTCCAAAAAACGCTGGCCTTCGTGGTCGATGAGGCAGCTCTGCGCCGCAGCAAGCCCGGCCTGATGCAAAGTCTGCAAGGCCAGATGCTCGGCCAGCAGCAAATCACGCCACCGTTCGGTGATGGGGTTATGGTGGGCCACGGTGAACTTCACCAAGACATGACGCGGCCCCGCCGCCGTGTCTGCATAGGTGCAAAACTTGGGCTGCTCGCCTCCGGCACTGGACCACGTATTTCCTAGGGTGCCTGCGGCTGCCGCCAGCCGTGCATAGCGTGCGCCTTTGTCTGGGGTGGCGATGGCCTGCGGGGGCGGTGCGTGAATGAATTGCTCACGCGCTGTGTCACCCAACAGCAGATTGCCGACGGCATCCGTGCTGTGGGTCAACAAGGCGCGTAGGGCTTGGGTGTCCGTCCACTCCTGCACATGGGGGGATAAGCCCAGCATGGGGCCATGTTGTTGGGCATACGCTCGCCCTAAAAAGCCTTGGGGTCGCATCTCCAGCAGCCACCACGGCAAGCCCTCGGTGTAGTCCGATCGCCCATCATCCCGACGCATCACAAACCCCTCAGGTCGCACGGGCAGCAAGGTGCCTAGGCGATGCAAGCGTCCTGCCTCGCTGACGCGATACACCGAACATTCGCGTAAGCCCCGAAACTCGTCGCGCAAAGCGTACTGCGTCGCCCGCAACGGCCCAAAGCGCACCACCGCTTCCCCCATGCGTTGGAGCGTCCGCGACAACGTGGGCTGACTCACACGCAGTTGTGCCATCAGCTCACGGGCAGGCGAAGGCCCTTTGCTGAGGATGCGTTGCAGTTCTGTGCAGTGATCGGTCATGAGGTGAATGAACGAATGAATGGATTAATGAATGAATCAATGAATCAATTTAAAGGAAATTTTACGCTTGCTGCATTCATGGTGCGCTGCACTTGAATGCGTCTCCCATGCTCCTTCAATAGTTCAATAAATCTTCTATCATCAAACCATGACCGAAACTGAAGCAATCCGTGCCCTAGGTGCGCTGGCGCAAGAGCTGCGCTTGCGTGTGTTCCGACAATTGGTGATGGCGGGGCCGACGGGCTTGACCCCCTCCCAACTGACCGAGGTGCTGGGCGTGTCCGCCACCGCCCTCTCTTTTCATCTGAAAGAACTCACCCACGCCCAGCTCATCACCCAAGAGCGTCAAGGCCGCCACCTGATCTACCGCGCCACCTTCCCCACCATGAACGCGCTGCTGGCGTATTTGACCGACCACTGCTGCCAAGGCGTGGCGTGCGAAGTCTCGCAAGACCTGTCATGCGTGCGTCCCCTCACCAGCCTGGACGCTTGCGGCGAAACTGTACATAAAAATCAATAGCAAAAAAAGTGAGCTGCCTACGCAAATAATACGCCAGCTTTGGCTTATTTGATGGTAAAAAACAGCCTGTTTTTTCCAGAAAATGGCCTTGCAATACCCGCCACCAGCGTTTTTTGCCGATTTTCGTGACCTGAAAACAGGTTTTTTAGATTTTTTGACCTAATTTTTTTTATTAAATACGCCATATGCGGCTTTTTCCTTGCGTAAGCAGCTCACATTTTTTACTATGATTTTTATGATGGTTTGAGTTCCGCTTTAAACGCTGGCAAGCTCATCCCCCCAAGGCAGCATCATCGCCAGCCATGACAAATGGCCGAACTGAGGGGCGAAGTGGGCGATGATGTCTTCGGGGGCGGCGCACATGGCGGTGTCGGTGATGAGGCCAAACTGCACGCCACCGCCATAGCTCAAAATCGACACGCCTAAGCCTATGTCGCCCGATTGGGGTACCCAAAACAGGGTTTGTTCGAGGGTCGCGCCGCAAAATTGCAGCTTGGTACTGGGGCCGGGGACGTTGGTCATCACGGCAGTGGTTTTGCGTGAAAACAAATTCAGCATCGCTTCTTGCGCGGGTTTGACCAAGAGGCCAGCCACCGACAGCAAGCCAAACGCCAACAAGGGCTGGGTGCTGCCTTTGAGCGCCTGCATACGCTCCCGCACGGCAAAGACACGCTCAATGGGATGCTCAATGCCGATCGGTAAGACCAATGGCACAAGGCCGAAGCGATTGCCCAACTTCCATGCCTCGCTCAAAGGCCGCAAGTTCACCGGCACCATGGCGCGGATTTCTTTTCCGGTCACGACATCGCCTTGGTCGCGCAAGTACGCCCCTATCGCACCCGCCACCGCACTGAGCAAGACATCATTGATCGAACAACCCAGCGCCTTGCTCACCGCCTTGACCTCCTCCAGCGGAATGGGATCGCACCAAGCCACCGCTTTTTGGGCAGCAGGACGCGCTTTCAAACGTGTCGGCGAGTCGTCTGACATCAGCGCCAAGGCCGCCAAATCACTGGCGACCTGACCGCCCATGCGGGCGATGTTGAGCGTGGAGTGCAAGGTATTTTCCAGACTTTGGCGGGGCTTGCCCACCGCCTGTGCCGAGCGCGCCATGCCCTCACCCGCCGCGTCCAAGGCTTTGACCGCGAGCTGCGTCAGGGGACGCACCAGCCCGTCGGCCAGCCACGTCTGGGGGCCGCCTTGGTGTTCGCTTTCGTCCTCGCGTGAGCGGTCGAGCGCGGCGGGCAAACCCGGCCCACCATCGACCAAGCCCATCATTACTGAAATCAAGGCGATGCCATCGGCAATGCAGTGGTGAATGCGGGCAATCAAGGCCGATCCACCGTCAAAATCTTCAACCAAATGAAACTGCCATAGGGGATGACGACGATCCAGCGGCTGCATCGACAACGCAGCCACTCGCTGTTGCAACAAGGCTTTGGCTTGGGCCGAGGTGGGCTTTTTGCTCCGACGGCGTTTGGGGGTGGTGCTTTCGGCATTGGGGGCGCTTAAAGTCTCCCGCAAGACATGGTTTTCTAGCTTGAAGTTGGGGTCTTGCACCCAAGTCGCGCCAGCGGCATCTTCAATGGCCATTTGCGTAAAACGTGGAAACGGCAGCAGCCGGTCGGTCACCCGCTCGCACAGCGCCTCGTAGGTGATGCTGGGTTTGAGCAGCCACACCCCCACAATCATCATCAAATTGGCCTGTGAGTCCATGCGCAGCCACGCCGTATCGACCTTGCTCATGCGTTCGCCCGTCAAGCCCAGCACGCCTTGCACGGTGGCCTTCACCGCCTGAGAGCCGGGCAGGGTGGAGGCGGCTTGCACAGTGGTCTTGACGACTTTACGCACCGTTTTTCTGGCCTTGGTCGTCATTGGTGTGGCAGCAGATGAAGGCGTTGGAGTCGAGACGACCTTAGAGTCTGGAGCGGTCGCTTGCCGCGCGGAAGTGGAAATGCGTGTGACCATAAGGATTGTTTTAATCAGAACTGCAAAAAATGGCTAGATTGGACACCTTCATCCCAGTGTCAGGCTGGAGTCAGTCCCCTATTTTGCATTCCTATTTAGGCTCTAAGATAGAGAGGAACCCCAGCTCGTTCCTGAAGGGCGATGGGGGTCTCGCTTTGTCTTATTTGAAAGTCTTTGCCATGTCCGATTTAAACGCCTCTTTTGAAGCCGCCGTTGCCAACTCCAAAAACTTGAGCGAGCGCCCCGACAACGCCACCCTGCTGAAAATCTACGCCCTCTACAAACAAGGCACAACGGGCGACAACACCGAGAAAAAACCCGGCTTCGGCGACATGGTAGGCCGCGCCAAGTGGGACGCATGGAACAGCCTCAAAGGGACACCCAGCGACACCGCCAAACAACAATACATCGACCTCATCGAGTCATTGAGCTGAAGCCCCTGCACTTAGAAAGCATCGGTGCATGAACTGGTTGATGAGCGATGTCGATGGCTGTCTCACTGCGGGTCGTTGGGCGCAGATGGATGTGCAGGCGGTGGCGGCGCTGCGGCAGTGGCCTTGTCTGATCTTAGCTAGTGGGCGCTCGCAGCCGTATATGGAGTGCCTGGCCCAAGTCCTCGGTTCTATGCAGCCGATGGTGTGTGAGACGGGCGCGGCTATTTTTGATCCGCAAGCCAGCGTCTATACATGGACAGACCCTGCCGCCCATGCCGTGGCCGCGCAGCGAGAAGCCCTATTGCAGGCACTCACGGCCTTGTCTGATTGGCGATTTTGGCCCGAGCCGGGGAAGGAATTTTCTCTAAGCCTCGCCGTCACCGATGCCCAAGGCCACACCGTCCCCCCCGCCGTCGCCTACCCGGCGGTGTGCGACTGCTTGCAAGCGCGGTTTGACATGGTGGAACCCACGTACTCCAACAGCGCCATTGATGTGGTCGGTCGTGGCGTGCAAAAAGGCAAAGCCTTGGGCGTGCTGGCCGAGCAACTGGGCGTGCCCACTGCACAGTGGGCAGGTTTTGGCGATGGGGTCAACGATTTGAGCTTTTTGCAGCAAGTCGGCTACAGTGGAGCGCCCAGCAATGCGGCGGCTGCTGTACGCGCCCATGTCCACTTCGTCGCCGACGCGCCCGATGTGCGAGGATTGCTGGCGTTTATGCAGCATCTCAATCATCGCCATGACCGTTCGTATTCCGCCCATTCAATGCCTGCTGACCTTTGAAGCCTTGGCCCGCTTGCGCAGCGTAACCCAAGCGGCGGAGGAGTTGTGCGTCACGCCCAGCGCCATCAGCCACCGCATCAAGCAGCTAGAGCAAGTCATAGGCACAAAGCTCTTTGGACGTGCCGACTTTTCTTTGACCACAGAAGGCAGCGAGTATCTGGCCCATGTGCGTGAGGGGCTGTCGATTTTGGGCCGCTTTCCGAGCAAAGGAAACACGCCGGGCCGCCGCAAGCTCAAGGTGGCGGTGACCCCCACGTTTTCGCGCAGCATTTTGATGCCGCGTTTGCGCTTGTT
>DLPA01000198.1 GCA_002479815.1 bacterium UBA7470
GGCAACAAGGCCGGATCCGCCGCATTCACCGCCACCATCACCCCCGACACGCCCAACAAAAACGGATCAGGCGCGAGCGCACCCGCCACGCATTGCGGCGACGTGCCCAAGACCTCAACCGCTTTAGAGCCCTCCATCGTCAAGGTGAGCGTCACATTCGCATAGTCTTTGGCACAGTTCCACGCATCCGTCACTGCGCCCTTCCAATCGGCATGGGCAGGCGCTGCGACAGTCAACGCCCCCACCAAGCACCCCATCGCCAGCGCGCGAGCGTAGGCGTTGTGACGTTTCAAATGCTGCTTTGGCATAAAAACCTCCATCAATATCCAGACATCCTAGACTTTACTCAAACTGAGGGGTGGATATGTTCAGGTTCAGGCTCCGCTGGTGAACCGGTACGAGCGGCAGCTTCATGTCCCATGACGGACAGCTTTTTCACGAACGACCGTGCTAAAAATAAGAGTAGTTACGATATTTCATTGCCTTTCACCTCATCAGCCCTCTAGCCTAGGAGACATTCATGGATTTGGCTTTCACGCCCGAAGAACAACAATTCCGCGAGGAGGTACGCGCTTGGGTGCGCGAGCATCTGCCTGCCGACATTGCCCACAAAGTCCACCACAGCTTCCGCCTCTCGCGGGATGATTTGCAGCGTTGGGCCAAAATTTTGGGCGCGAAAGGTTGGCTGGGCGCGGGTTGGCCCAAGCAGTTTGGCGGCCCCGGCTGGAACGCCATCCAAAAACACCTGTTTGAAGAAGAATGCGCCTTGGCGGGTGCGCCGCGCGTCGTGCCCTTTGGCCCGGTGATGGTCGCCCCCGTCATCATGGCCTTTGGCAGCCCCGAACAACACCGCCGCTTTTTGCCCGGCATTGCCAGTGGTGACGTGTGGTGGAGCCAAGGCTACAGCGAACCCGGCTCAGGCTCCGATCTTGCCAGCGTGAAATGCCGCGCCGAGCGCGTGGGCGACAAGTACATCGTCAACGGCCAAAAAACATGGACGACCTTGGGTCAGTACGGCGAGTGGATTTTCTGTTTGGTACGCACCGACAGCAGCGGCAAGCCCCAAACCGGCATCAGCTTCTTGCTCATCGACATGAAATCCCCCGGCGTGACCGTGCGCCCCATCAAACTGTTGGATGGGGAATGCGAGGTCAACGAAGTGTGGTTCGACAACGTAGAAGTACCCGCTGACAACCTCGTCGGCGAAGAAAACAAGGGCTGGAATTACGCCAAATACCTGCTCGCCCACGAGCGCACCAACATCGCCGATGTCAACCGCGCCAAGCGCGAGCTGGAGCGCCTCAAACGCATCGCCAAAGCCGAAGGGTTGTGGGACGACTGGCGCTTCCGCGACCAAATCGCGCTCTTGGAAGTGGACATCGTGGCGCTGGAAATGCTGGTGCTGCGCGTGCTCTCGGCAGAGAAAAGCGGCAAACCCTCGCTGGACTTGGCGGGGCTGTTGAAAATTCGTGGCAGCGAAATCCAACAGCGGTACAGCGAATTGATGATGCTAGCTGCGGGGCCGTACAGCCTGCCCTCTATTTTTGATGCGATGGAAGCGGGCTGGCAAGGCGATGCGGCGATGGGCTTGTCTGAATTTCCGGGGGGCAACATCGCCCACGCGCCTTTGGCCTCGACCTACTTCAATATGCGTAAAACCACCATTTATGGCGGCAGCAACGAAGTGCAGCGCAACATCGTCGCCCAAACGGTATTGGGTTAATCCACAACAACGACAAGAAACGACAAGAGGTAAACGCTATGGATTTCGATTTTTCAGACGATCAGCAACAACTGCGCGAAGCCGTCGCACGCTGGACCGATAAAGCCTACCCCTTTGAACGCCGTCGCCACATCGTGCAAGCAGGCGGGTTTGACCGCGCTGCGTACCAAGAACTGGCCGAACTGGGTTTGACGGGCCTCCTCATCAGCGCCGATCACGGTGGCATGGACATGGGGCCGGTGGAAATGATGGTCACGCTAGAAGAACTGGGGCGTGGGCTGGTGCTGGAGCCGCTGGCCCCCTGCTTGGTCGCCTCGCTGGTCTTGGGCCAAGTCGCCCCCGCCGAGGTGCAAGCAACTTGGCTGCCCGCCATCGCCAGTGGTGACAAGCTGGTGGTCTTGGCCCACCAAGAACGCGCGGCCCGCTACCAACTGGATCGCTGCGCCACCACAGCCACCGCCACCGAAAACGGCTGGTCGTTGACGGGCGCGAAACACCTCGTTCCGGCGGGCGACTGCGCCGATGCGTGGCTCGTGCCTGCGGTTGTGGATGGTGGTGGCAGCATCGCCCTTTTCTTGGTCGAAAAAGGCGCAACAGGTTCAAGCTGCGCGGGTTATTTGCTACAAAATGGCGACCGTGGGGCCAACCTCACGCTCCAAGCCACCCCCGCCACCTTGCTCACCCGCGAGGGCAGCAGCGCCTTGGCATTGGCAGCGGATGCCAGCATCGCCGCCATCGCCGCGCAAGCCGTGGGGGTGATGGACAAATCGCTGGCGGTGACGGTGGAGTACATGAACACCCGCAAGCAATTCGGCACGACCATCGCCAGCTTCCAAGCCCTGCGCCACCGCGTCGCTGACATGAAAATGCAGCTCGAACTCGCCCGCAGCATGAGCTACTACGCCACGCTGAAACTGCAAGCCCCCGAAGCCGAACGCCGCTTGGCCTTGGCCCGCACCAAAGTGCAATTGGGCCAATCCATGCGCTTTGTCGGCCAGCAAGCGGTGCAACTGCACGGCGGCATAGGCGTGACCGACGAGTACATCGTCAGCCACTGCTTCAAAGCACTCACGCAACTGGAAATGAGCTGGGGCGACACCCTGCACCACCTCGGCCAAGTCAGCGCCCACGTGCAAGACACGGCCGGCGTGTTCGCCTAAGCAAAAACCATAGTAAAAAAAGTGAGCTGCTCACGCAAGTATGACGTAATTTTCAACCGATATAGAACTTAAAAACAGCCTATTTTCTTTAAAAAATAGCCTTTTGAACGAGAAAAAACCCGTTTTTCAGGCTGAAAAACGGGTTCGAGGCGTTTTTTTGGAGATTTTTAGGACGTTTTTAAGTATAAAAATGGCCAAATACTCGGTATTCCCTGCGTAAGCAGCTCATATTTTTTGCTACATTTTTATTTATATATCGTCTGTGGTCAGGCGGGCGCCAGCATACGCGCCAGCATCGCGCCTTCTGCGGCTGGGGCGGCACTGGCTGGGTCGTGGGCATCGCTGGGCAAGGCCACCCACACGCGCAAGGGGCTGCCTGAGGCGACTGCCACGGGTTGGCCCTGCACGTCGCGCATGGCTTGGAGTTGGAAGGTGTGGTTGCCTTGGGGGCGCACCAGCTCCAGCGTGTCGCCCACGGCGAAGCGGTTTTTGGTTTCGACTTGTACCCAAGCGGCATCCAGCCCAAGCGCGTCCGCGCCGTCTTGACCGAGAACCTCGGCCACGAACTGGCTGCGCTGCGACACGGAGTAGCCTGTGGTGTAGTTTTGGTACTGCTGCATGGATTGCGGCTCCAAGAGTCCGGCGGTGTAGCCACGGTTCGCCAAGCCTTCGAGTTGTTGCAGCAGTTCGGGGTTGAAGGGCCGCCCAGCCACTGCGTCGTCGATGGCACGGCGGTACACCTGCGCGGTACGGGACACGTAGTAGCGGCTTTTGGTGCGGCCTTCGACTTTGAGCGAGTCTATGCCCATCTTGACCAGCCGACCGACGTGCTCAATTGCCCGCAAGTCCTTGCTGTTCATGATGTAGGTGCTCGGTAAATCTAGGGTGGCATCGACTCCACCATCGTCCCCCATATCGCCCCAGACTTCATCGCCATCCGCGCCGTTGGACAGCGCCGGCCCCACGTCTGGCTCTACAAATGAGAGCGCCTGTGTGTGGTGGGGTTTGCGGTGGGAGCCACAACTGCTTGCCGTGGTGCCGCCTGTGCGGGCCACCGCGTCGCCCGTGTTGGGATCGACATCGGCATGGTGGGTTTGATAGGCCCAGCGGCAGGCGTTGGTACAAGTGCCTTGGTTGGGGTCGCGGCGGTTGAAGTAGCCCGAGAGGTAGCAGCGGCCCGAGTAGGCGATGCACAGTGCGCCGTGGACGAAGACTTCCAGCTCCATGTCGGGGCATTCGTGGCGGATGATTTCTACCTCGTCCAGACTCAGCTCACGCGAGAGGATGACGCGGCTGACCCCCGCCTTTTGCCAGAACTTGACGGCGGCGGCGTTGGTGGTGTTGGCCTGCACCGAGAGATGCACCGCCACTTCAGGCCAGCGTTCCTTCACCTGCATGATGAGGCCCGGGTCGGCCATGATGATCGCATCAGGCTTCATCTCGATCAGCGGTGCGATGTCGCGCAGATACGTCCGCACTTTGTCGTTGTGGGCGATGAGGTTGCTGGTGATGAAGAATTTGCGGCCTCTCGTATGGGCTTCTTCAATACCTTGCTTCAATTGTTCCAGCTTGAACTCGTTGTTGCGGGCGCGTAGGGAGTAGCGGGGCTGACCCGCATAGACGGCATCTGCGCCAAAGTCGTAAGCGGCCCGCATGCGGTCTAGCGTGCCTGCGGGCAAGAGCAATTCGGGGGTTTTGAGGGTCATGGGGAGAGTTCTTTCGTCCAAGATAGGGGCAACTCAGTCCAACACCACGACGGGCAAGTCTGCGCTCGTCATGTGCTTGAAGTCAAAGGCGTGGGTGTCGAGCAAGTGCGAGGGCATGACGTGCTTCAAGGCCGTGAACATCGACGCAATGCGCTGGGGGTGCTCGGCCTGCCATTCGGCCACCAGCTCTTTCATCTGCTGGCGCTGCAAATTGTCTTGGCTGCCGCAGAGGGTGCAGGGGATGATGGGGAATTGCTGCATCTCGGCCCAACGCACCAAATCGGCCTCGGCGACATAGGCCAAGGGGCGGATGACGGTGTGCTGGTCTTTGCCCGCTTGAGCGCCGCCCTTGCTCACGCCCTTGGGCGGCATGGCTTGCAGCTTGCCCGCAAAAAAGAAGTTCAGCAAAAAGGTGTGGAGCATATCGTCGCGGTGGTGGCCGAGGGCGAGTTTGTTGCACCCCAGTTCGGTGGCGACGCGGTGCAAAATGCCACGGCGCAAGCGGCTGCACAGGCTGCACTGGGTCTGGCCTTCGGCCAATTGCTGTTTGACCACGCTGTAGGTGTCGCGGGTTTCGATGTGAAACGGAATGCCGCGCTGCGTCAGGTACTCGGGCAAGACGTGGGCCGGAAAGCCGGGTTGTTTTTGGTCGAGGTTGACGGCCACCAAGTCAAAATCGGGCGTGCCATGCAGCTTGCGCCAACGCAGCAGCAAGTCCAGCAGGCCGTGGCTGTCTTTGCCGCCAGAAAGGCAGACCATGACTTGATCGCCCGACTCAATCAGGCCAAAGTCGGTGATGGCTTGCCCCATTTGGCGCAGCAGGCGCTGCTCTAGTTTGCGTGCATCTGGCTCGGGGGGCAAGTTCGGTTTGGGGTTGGGGTCGGTGT
This sequence comes from bacterium UBA7470, assembly GCA_002479815.1. Taxonomy (GTDB): domain Bacteria; phylum Pseudomonadota; class Gammaproteobacteria; order Burkholderiales; family Burkholderiaceae_C; genus UBA2334. The sequence goes on from DLPA01000198.1 coordinate 5,477, forward strand.
GCGATGGGCGAGGGAAGACGGCCATCTTCGTCAGAGGAATCTCGATCGGCGTGGTAAGCATCGGCCGATTTTATTGGAGGCGAGCCATCAGGTGCTGAAATCAAAACGCGATGGCTATTTTTTCGCCTCACCCCAGACTTCTTTCACTCGCGCATCACGCCCACACCGCTGACGGTAGTAGCTGTAACGGATGGGATTTTTCTTGTAGTAGTCTTGATGGTAGGCCTCGGCAAGATAAAACTTGCTGGCGGGTGCCAGTTCGGTGTGAATGGTGTTGAAACGGCCCGACTGCAGCAAGGCATCACGGCTGGCCTGTGCTGACGCTCGCTCGCTGTCGTTTTGCCAGTAAATGCCGCTGCGGTATTGAGAACCCACATCACAGAATTGTCGGTCTTTCACGGTGGGGTCTATGTGTCGCCAAAAGTAATCCAGCAGTTGGGCGTAGTTGAGTTTGCTGGGGTCGTAGTACACGCGCACGGCCTCGGTATGCCCCGTCCCGCCCGCACTGACTTGCTCATAAGTCGGATTGGGCGTATTGCCTGCGGTGTAGCCAGACTCGACTTCCAACACCCCTGGCAGGGCCTCAAAATCGGCTTCAATGCACCAAAAGCACCCTCCTGCAAAAATGGCTGTGCCCACAGGTGTGCCTTTGGGGGGGAGTTTCGTTTGGGCTACTGCTGTGGTCCACAGCATCAATCCCAACGCAGAGGCAAGGCAGGCTTGCCGATACAGACGCAGCACGTTTTTTTGTGTCATCACCGTACATCCAATCAGGTTCGCAAAGGAGGCAATGCTTCGCCCTTGGGCACAAAGGCCAGCGCCACGCCATTGTTGCAGTAGCGTTTGCCAGTGGGCATAGGGCCGTCATTGAACACATGACCCTGATGCCCTCCGCAGCGGGCGCAGTGGTACTCGGTTCTGGGATAAATCAACTTGTAATCGGTGGAAGTGCCCAAAGCTTGAGGCAGGTGCTGCCAAAAACTAGGCCAACCCGTGCCACTTTCGTACTTGTGCGAGGCATCGAACAGCGGTTGGTGACAGGCTGCGCAGATGTAAATGCCCGGTCGTTTTTCTTGATTCAAGGGGCTGGTGCCGGCACGCTCAGTGCCATGCTCGAACAGCACGGTGTAGGCTTGGGGAGACACCAGCTTGCGCCATTCGCTTTCCGTTTTTTTCAGGGGAAAAGGAGGGGCTGCCATAGTGGTGCTAGAGAGTGCAGCACCACCTAACAAAGCAGAGAGATGTTTCAGCATATGTCGTCTTTCCATGATGAACCTTTGGTACAACCTAAACCCTTGGAATAATGGCTTGGCCCACACTTGGTCGGGCCTACCGTTCAAACCTTACACCGCTTATGAATACCCCTCAAGAACGGCCCCAGAGCACACCCACGTCTTTACGCCAGTTATGGCCTTTTGTCCGACCTTATCGCTGGCAGATGGCGTTGGCGGGTTTGTTTCTGGTGTTGGCTGCCGCCGCCACCTTGTTGTTTCCCATTGCATTACGGCAGCTGATCGACAGCGGTGTGCTGCCCGCCGACCGGCATGCCCAAGCTATGGCACTGAAGGGACATTTTCTAGAATTATTCGGTGTCGCAGTCGCTTTAGGGATATTTTCTGCCGCACGGTTCTATGTGGTGAGTTGGTTGGGCGAGCGTGTGACCGCCGACATACGCAATGCGGTGTACAGCCATGTCTTGCGCATGAGTCCCGAATTTTTTGAAACCACACAAACCGGTGAAGTGCTGTCACGCCTGACCACAGACACCACGCTGGTGCAAACCGTGGTGGGGTCGTCTTTGTCCATGGGACTGCGCAACGCGGTCATGGGGGCAGGCGCGTTGCTCATGCTGGTTTGGACGCATCCTTACGTGATGGGGCAGATTTTGCTGGTCGTGCTGTTGGTGGTCTTGCCCGCCATGGTTTATGGCAAACGGGTGCGCCGCCTGTCCCGCGCCAGTCAAGACCGTGTGGCAGATGCCAGTGCAATTGCAGCAGAGGTGCTCAATGCCATTCCCATTGTGCAAAGCTATACCGCCGAAGCGCGTGAAGCGGAACGCTTTAATGCCTCTACCCAAGCTGCGTTTGAAACCGCCAGCCGTCGCAGCCGCGCGCGTGCGATGTTGGTGGCCTTCATCATCATTGCCAATGCCGCCTTGATTCTCTGGGGTCTGTATCAGGGCACACAAGCGGTCATGGCAGGCCGTATTTCTGCAGGGGAATTGGGGCAAGCCGCTTTTTATGTCGCCATTTTTGCAGGGGCTGTGGCTGTCTTGGGTGAGGTGTATGGCGATTTGTTGCGCGCAGCAGGAGCGAGCGAGCGTCTGATGGAATTGCTGCATACACGCTCCCCTGTGCAATCGCCGACCACGCCGCTGAGGCCAGTCATCGTCCAACGGGGCAGTGCTTTGGTGTTTGAAGGTTTGGCATTTTCCTACCCATCTCGGCCGCAGCAAAAAGCCCTCGATGGCTTTGATTTGCGCGTGCAAGCAGGTCAAACCGTTGCGCTGGTAGGCGCCAGTGGCGCAGGAAAGACGACGGTCTTTGGTCTGCTGCTGCGGTTTTACGATCCGCAACACGGAAAAATGATGCTGGATGGCATCGCCATACAAGACTTGAGTTTGTCTGACTTGCGCCAACGCATCGCCATCGTTCCACAAGAGCCGGTGATGTTTTCAAGCAGCGCCTTAGAAAACATTCGCTATGGACGACCCGATGCCAGCGACGAGGAAGTCAAAGCGGCTGCCGTTGCCGCATTTGCAGACGAATTCATCACCCGCTTGCCACAGGGGTATGACACCTTTTTAGGCGAGCGGGGCGTGCGCCTATCGGGGGGACAACGGCAACGCATCGCCATTGCGCGGGCCATGCTGAAAAACCCGCCGCTGCTGTTGCTGGATGAGGCCACCAGCGCCTTAGACGCACACAGCGAGCGCATGGTGCAAGCCGCCCTAGAACACGCCATGCAGGGGCGAACCACCTTGGTCATTGCCCACCGTTTGGCCACCGTACAACGGGCTGATGTGATTGTGGTGCTGGAACATGGCCGGGTCGTTGAACAGGGCAATCACACCGAGCTGATGAAGCAAGCAGGGGTGTATGCGCGTTTGGCCGCATTGCAGTTTCAGGGCTGACACTTGCTCGTCTTGCGTGACCATACGAGTTCGGCATTGGGTCATGCACATCCATGCAAAAAGCCTCTGTTTTTGTGTGCTGTGCACTCAAGCTGACGAGATTATGCAAATAAAGCATGGATCAACAGACTTCTGGCCTTAGACGATACAAAAGCGCATCGTTACAGTGCGGCTTCGTTTCAACTACTCAGGAGACACCTGATATGAACCCTAGCCCATACGCATCTACCCATGCAGGCTCATCCTCATTGGCAGGCACTCACACGTTGCCTTCTTATCTCAACGCCGACCATCTTGGGCCTTGGGGCATTTATCTGCAACAAGTCGATCGGGTCATCCCTTATTTGGGTTCTTTAGCTCGTTGGGCAGAAACACTCAAACGTCCCAAACGAGCCTTGATTGTGGATATCCCGATTCAACTTGACAACGGCACGGTGGCTCATTTTGAAGGCTATCGGGTACAACACAACACTTCACGAGGGCCAGGCAAAGGAGGTGTACGCTTTCATCAAGACGTGACCTTATCTGAAGTCATGGCGTTGTCCGCGTGGATGTCGATTAAAAACGCAGCTGTCAACGTGCCTTTTGGCGGAGCGAAAGGGGGGATACGTGTCGATCCCAAAACGTTGTCCATCGGTGAGTTGGAGCGCGTGACACGGCGCTATACCAGCGAGATTGGCATCATCATTGGCCCAAGCAAAGACATTCCAGCCCCAGATGTCAATACCAACGAAAAAATCATGGCATGGATGATGGACACCTACTCCATGAACGAGGGGGCGACTGCTACTGGTGTGGTGACCGGCAAACCCATCGACCTAGGTGGTTCACTGGGGCGACGTGAGGCCACGGGGCGCGGCGTGTTTACGGTGGGCTGTGAAGCGGCCAAACGCATCGGTTTGGATATTCCCAGCGCCCGCATTGCAGTACAAGGTTTCGGTAACGTCGGTGGCATCGCGGCCAAACTGTTCGCGCAAGCTGGCAGCAGAGTGGTAGCCGTACAGGACCACAGCGGCACCATCTATCAAGAATCTGGCTTGGACGTTTCTGCTTTGTTGAACCATGTCGCACGAACAGGAGGGGTACATGGCTTTGCCGCCGCACAAGCATTGATCGACGATCAATTTTGGGATGTCCCCTGCGACATTTTGATTCCAGCCGCCTTAGAAGGTCAGATCACCGCCGCCAATGCCCACCGGATTCAGGCAAAGATGATTATTGAAGGAGCCAACGGCCCTACCACCCCACAGGCTGATGACATTCTGGAAGATCGACACATTCTTGTCTTACCTGACGTGATTGCCAATGCAGGCGGCGTCACTGTCAGTTATTTTGAGTGGGTACAAGACTTTTCCAGTTTTTTCTGGACCGAAGATGAAATCAATGCACGCTTGGTTCGAATCATGCAGGACGCATTTGGGGCCATTTGGCAAGTCGCACAAGACCATCACGTCAGCTTACGAACGGCCACCTTCATCGTCGCTTGCAAGCGCATCCTGCACTCGCGCGAAATGCGAGGTCTTTATCCTTGACAGCGACTTAATGCAAGGGTGCATCTAGATCAGGAGGGAGTGGCAGTAAGTCCACTCCCTCGTCCAGCAA
>DLPA01000117.1:0-325 GCA_002479815.1 bacterium UBA7470
AACAAACTCACCTTGCTGAACTTACTCACGCCTGTGATGAAGACGAACTTCAAATGCTCATCGGCCCCTTTGAGCACCGAGTACAAATTCTTCAGCCCCTCGCGCATTTCTATCGCCACGGGGCTGTTCGTGATGTTGTCCAGTATCGGCTTGTCGTACTCGTCGATCAGCACCACGACTTTCTGGCCCGTTTGGACATGAGTGCGTTCAATCACGTCCATCAATCGGCTGCGTGCATCGGGAAAGCGGGCAGGTAGGCCGAAGCGTTCTTCGTGATCGTGCAGCTTTTTATGAATCAACTCCTCCAACTCAGCGCGGTTTTGCA
>DLPA01000117.1:506-4115 GCA_002479815.1 bacterium UBA7470
AACAAAGCGGCGAGGGTGTCCAAGAATAGGCTCTTGCCAAAGCGACGGGGGCGGCTGAGAAAGTAGTAGCGTCCGTTGCCGATTAAATCAAGCGCAATCGGCGTTTTATCGACGTAGTAATACTGCCCCTCTTCACGTAAGACGGTGAAAGATTGAATGCCGATGGGCAGCTTTTTGCGGGGCAGGGGGACGGGTGCGGTCATGTGGGGCGACTCCTCGACCCGCATTATCGTGACCTTGGCGCGGTTCAGCGCAATTGCGTCACCTTGGCAAGGGCGAGGGCGGCGGCGGCGGTGCGGGTTTCTACGCCCAGTTTGGGCAAGATGCGTTCCAGATGTTTTTTGACGGTGGCGGGGCTTGCGCCCAGTATGTCGGCGATGTCGCGGTTGATTTTGCCGCGTGTCACCCAGTACAGCACTTCGGCTTCGCGGGCGGTGAGGCCGAAGGTTTGGGCGAGGGCTTCGGCAAGGCTGGCATCGTGGCTTTCCTGCATGACGATGAGCCAATCGCTCGGGCCTGATGGAGCCTCCTCGTCGCCCACGTGTTGGTGCAGCCGAAAGCTCAATCGGCGTGACCCTTGTTCTAGGGTCAGGCGTGGCGGTTCGGTGGCGAGAGGGGGGCTGGTGCTGCCGGTGCTGCGTGACAGCGGCGGCAGGATGCGCGACAGCCACGTCACAATCGGCTCGGGGGTCATGGGCGCATACGTGCCAAAGTAGCGCAGCAGCAAGCTGCGGGCCAGGGGCGTTTCCCACAGCAGTCGGCCATCGGGCCAGCGCACGGTGAGGGTGGCGTAGCCAAACGCATCCAAGGCGTTGCAGGCGCGGTGGTGCTCGTCGGCCTCTTCGTCGGCTTGGCGCACTTTGCGGGCGGTGCGGATGTGAACGCCCATGCGGGCCATCACTTCGCGCGGCTTGATGGGTTTGGTGACGTAATCCACGCCCCCCGCCGCCAGTGCCGCTTCCAAGTGCTCGGTGTCCGTCAAACCCGTCATGAAGATGATGGGGATGTCGGCGGTCACAGGGTCGGCCTTCAATAAGCGGGCGACTTCAAAGCCGTCCATCTCGGGCATGAGGGCATCCAGCAGCACGACATCGGGCTGGGCTTGGCGGGCGCGTCGCAGGGCGCTTGCGCCATTCAGGGCGACCAGCACGGTGTGGCCTGCTGCGTCTAGTGCGTCGTGCAGCATGGCGACGTTATCGGGTACGTCGTCAACGATCAATACGGTGGCCTGCAAAGGGTCTTCGGTCATGAGGGGGTGGAGTGGTGTTTCTGTGTCAGCAGCCAACTCTCCAAGCTGTCTAAGGACAGGGCTTGCAGCAGCGCAAGGGCATGGGCGACAAAGGCCGCGCACATCGGTTCGGTGTGGGCGATGTGTTGCAACTGACGTTCGATGCCGCGCAGATGGCCCAGTTGCACGCTGTGCAGCAGCTGGTCCAACGCAGCGGCACTGGGGCGCACAAGCGGGAGGGCATCGGTCGGCGTGGAGGCGGTGGTAGGGGCGGTGGATGTGATGGAGATGGGGGGGGATGGAGGACTGATCCACCTCAGTTGGAGCTTGCGTTCCAGCCAGTGCAGCAAGTCGCTGCGGCGCACGGGCTTGACCAAGAAGTCGGTGGGGGTGATGCCCATGTCGTTGGGCAACTGTTGATCGAAGGCGTTGGCAGAGACGATGGCACAAGCCATATCGGGTACTTCCGAGGCTTGCACCATCAGACGCAAGCGGCGCAGGGTTTCCCAGCCGTCGATGCCGGGCATGGCCAAGTCCATCAGCACCACGTCGGGGTGCAGCCCTTGCGCCAGCTTGGTCAAGGCTTCATGACCGTGGGTGGCGGTGCTGACCTCAAAGCCCAAGGGCAGGAGCCAACGCTGCATCAACTCGCGGTCGGATTCTTCGTTGTCCACCACCATCACCCGCCGACGCGGGCCGATGTAGCCCGTGTAGCTCAAGGCATGGGGCACGTCTGTGCTCAGAGGGGCGGCGTGCTGCGTTTGGACGTAGGGCAAAAACAGACGCAGCTTGAAGCTTGTCCCCTGTCCGATCGTGCTGCTGACGGTGAGTTCGCCCCCCATCACGTCGGTGAGCATTTTGGCGATGGTCAAACCCAAGCCCGTGCCCGAGGCGTGGCCTTGCGCGGCATGACCGCGTGCAAAGGGTTCAAACACCCGTGCCAGTTCCTCGCTGCGCATGCCACAGCCCGAGTCGATCACCTCAAACTGCGCCATTTCGCGGGCGTAGCTCACGCGCAGCACCACCTCGCCCTGTGGGGTGAATTTGACGGCGTTGCCCAAAAGATTGATGAGGATTTGGCGCAGCCGCCGCTCATCGGCCCGCACCACCGCCGGCAGTGGGTGCGGCACGTCAAAGCGAAAGCGCAAGCCTTTGGCCTTGGCTTGACCGTCGAACAAATCGGCCAAGGCTTGCATTTCTTGGGCAAAGGCGGTGGGTTTGATGTGCAGTTGCAGCTTGCCGGATTCGATGCGGGCAATGTCCAGCGTACCCTCAATCAGCGACAGCAAATGCTCGCCGCCACGGTGGATGACCTTGACCGCTTGCGCCCGTTGGGGGCTGAGACCTGCGTCCTCGTGCAGCAGTTGTGCGTAGCCCAAGATGCTGTTGAGCGGCGTGCGCAACTCGTGGCTGATGGTGCTGATGTAGCGGCTTTTGGCATGGTTGGCGTGTTCGGCGGCGGCGCGGGCACGCTCGGCGGCTTCGCGGGCTTGTTGCAATTGGGCATCGGTTTGGCGGTGCGAGGCAATTTCTTGCAGCAACAACTCGTTTTGGCGCTTGGATTCTTGTTGGGCGACTTCCCTGCTGCGGTGCGCCAGCACCAGCCACCACGCAATCACACTCAGCACCAACAACAAAGCGGCATAGACCTGTGCGAAGCCTTGTTGCTGTGAGCGGTAGAGTCCACTCAGCAGCCCGGCCAGCAAGGGGGCAATCGCCAGCATCAGCAGCAGGTAATGCGCCAGCCCCGCCTCCAAATACGGCCAACTGCGCCTAGGCAACAGCGTTTGCAGCAGCCCTTGCCACTGCACCGACAGCCGCGCATGGGGCTTACAAGTGTCGCCACAACGGGCATCCAAGGTGCAGCACAGCGAGCAGATGCGGCCTTGGTAGGCGGGGCAATGGGCCATGTCGGGCGCTTCGTACTCGCGCTCGCAAATCACACAGCGTTGCAATGGGTGTAAGTGTGTACCCAGATACGCAGCGTCCTCGGCGGTGGGGCGGGCAAGGTAGTAACGCCCCTGCGTCAGCCACGCCAGCATGGGCGACACCACCAAGGCCGTCACCAAGGCAATCAAGGCGGAAAAGGCTTGCGCCACCGGCCCCAGCAGCCCCAAGTGCGCCGTCATCGACAGGCCCGAGGCGGCCAACATCGCCCCCACGCCCACGGGGTTGATGTCGTACAGGTGCGCTCGCTTGAACTCGATGCCCTTGGGCGACAGTCCCAGTGGCTTGTTGATGAGCAAATCGGCCACCACCGCCATCAGCCACGCAATCGCCACGTTTGCATACAGGCCCAGCACCTGCCCCAGCGCCTGAAACACGCTCATTTCCATGAGCATGAAGGCGATGAGGGCATTGAACACCACCCACACCACCCG
>DLPA01000117.1:4177-5505 GCA_002479815.1 bacterium UBA7470
CCCGGGTGGCTGTGCGTGAGGCGTGAAAAAAAGTTACTCCACGCCAGCGACCCCGCATAGGCATTGGTGACGTTGATTTTTAATTGCGACACCACCACAAACAGCGCCGTTACCGCTACCGCCCAACCGTAGTGCGGAATGAGCAGGTTGTAGGCGACGACATACATCTGGTTGGGGTCAACGGCCCGCTCGGGCGGCACTTGGCAGCTGAGGGCGAGATAAGCCAGCAGCGCCCCGCCACTCATTTTCAGCACGCCGGGCACGATCCAGCCCGGCCCGCCCAACAGCACCGCTGCCCACCAACGCAGTCGCTGGCGGCGTGTGGGAGCCTGACCCTGAGGGGCGATGGGCGGCATGAAGCGCAAGTAATCGGCTTGCTCCCCCATTTGGGTCATCAGCGCAATGCCCACGGTCAGCGCCGCCCCAAAATGCAGCACATCGAAGCCCGCCATCTGACCGGATTCCCCTTTATAGTGCAGCACTTCGGTAAATGCACTGGGGGCGAGCATCGCCACTGCCACGTAGGGCACGATCAGCAGCACCAGCCACAGGGCTTGCGTCCACACCTGCAAGCGCCCAATCACCGACACCCCATGCGTGACCAGCGGCACAACGACCAGCGCACAGATCAAATACCCCCACGTCGGCGGCACGTCCAAGGCCAGCTCTAGGGCATAGGCCATGACCGCTGCCTCTAACGCAAAAAAGATGAAGGTGAAACACGCATAAATCAAAGAAGTGAGCGTCGAACCGATGTAGCCAAAGCCTGCGCCCCGCGTCAGTAAGTCCATGTCCACCCCATAACGGGCGGCATAGACGCTGATGGGCGTGCCCGCCAATGCGATCAGCAACCCCGTCGCCAGAATCGCCCAAAACGCATTCACCGCACCGTGCTGCACCAGCAGCGTCGCGCCCACCGCCTCCAAAATCAAAAACGACGACGCACCAAACGCCGTATGCGCCACCCACCACACCGACCAGCGCCGAAACCGCACGGGCGTGTAGCGCAGGGCGTAGTCCTCCAGCGTCTCATTGCCCACCCAAGTGTTGTAGTCCCGACGCACTTTCACAATCCGCTGCCGAGCATCAGCGGCCAAAGGGTCGGCCAAAAGGTCAGGTGAAGGAGACACAACAGGTGGAACAGGCGGCGAAGTCACCCCCGACAAGGTGCAGGTTTTATGCCACGGTGTTTCCCCCACCCCCGCTGGGGGAAGGAGTGAAGTCACTGCTGCCGGCGAAAGCTGATTTCAACGCCTCCCCCCAGCGGGGGGAGGTGGGGAAGCGGATGCGCACTTGACTTTTTATAAATCAATAGCAAAAAAAGTGAG
>DLPA01000208.1 GCA_002479815.1 bacterium UBA7470
ATTGCCCACAGACCCCAAGTCGCCAGCCTGCACCGGCAAACATGGGCTGTAGGGACAGCAGGGACAGTGGGAGCGTCTGCCTCAGACTAAGGTGCGGTAGTGTTCAAAGCCTTTGGCCCGCAACTCGCAGGCGGGACACAGGCCACAGCCATAGCCCCAATCATGGCGGTGCTCCCGGTCGCCGCTGTAACAGGTGTGGGTGTGTTCGACGATCAAGTCCACCAGACGCTGACCGCCATTGGGTACGCCACTGCGCTCGCCCAAGTCGTGAGCCAATTGCCACGTCTCAGATTTGGTGATCCACATCAAAGGCGTGTCGATCAAATACCGCTTGTCCATGCCCAAGGACAAGGCCAACTGCATGGCCTTCATGGTGTCATCGCGGCAGTCGGGGTAGCCCGAGAAATCGGTTTCGCACACACCTGTGACGATAACGGACACATCGCGCCGGTAGGCCAGCGCAGCCGCCAGCGTCAAAAACAGCAAATTGCGGCCGGGAACGAAGGTATTGGGCAGCCCCGTGCTTTCCATCTGAAACGCCATGTCGCGGGTCAGGGAGGTTTCACTGACCTGTCCCAACACGCCCAAATTCAGCACATGGTCCTCACCCAAGCGCGAGGCCCAAGCGGGAAATTGCTGACGCAACTCGTTCAACACGCGCAGGCGTGCCTGCATTTCAATGTGATGCCGTTGGCCGTAGTCAAAACCGATGGTTTCCACCCGTTCAAACCGGCTCAGGGCATGCGCCAAGCAAGTGGTGGAGTCTTGTCCCCCAGAAAACAAGACCAAAGCGGCGCGGTGATGGGTCATGCGGAAAAAAGATTATTCCAAGGGGGCGTAATCGGTTTGGTAGGTGCGAGAGCCGACGTGTACGGGGTCTTTGGAATGTGCCGCAGCCAAGGCTTGGGCAAAGGCTTCCATTTCGTCTTCAGTGACACGTTCCATACGCACGGTCTGCTCCATCACAGTATCGGGAAAACCGTCGCGACCACTCGCCGATTTGGATCCGAACAAACCACCCAACAGCAAACCGCCCTGATCGTTGTCTGCGGGGGCCGGTGCAGGGACAGGTCGGGAGGGGATGATGTTGTTGGGCGCGGCGGGTATGCCTGCGGGGCTTCGCTGCGCTGCGACAGGGCTGGACGGGGCGGATACCAACTCAGCTGCCATCACATCGGTATCGACTGCGGTGGCAGCGCTCGTCGGTACGCGACGAGGAGCGACGGGCGCCGCAGGCGCTGCTGGCTGCGACACACGCCAAAATACGTTGCTGACTTTGACGCGGTAACGGCTTTTGGCAATCTCCATGATTTGCCCTTCTGTGCGCAACATTTCTTCTTGGGTACTGATGGCTCGTCCCGCCTCAGATGATGACCCTATTTCCACCATAACGGCATAAATATGACCTCGGGTGTCGGTGCGAACGACGTTGATTTTGTACCCTGTGGACAAGAAACCTTGTGCGAGCATTGTTTCACGGACGGCCTTGAACACCATCTCGCGACGTAAGGCCATACGTTCTTCTAAGGACATCTGCATGGGTTCTGGTAGAGGGGCTGGAGCCACAGGTTTTTTGGCAGCCTTGTCACCACCAAACAGCTTTGAGAACCAAGACATGAATTACCTCAATAAGACGATTGAAAACGGCCAATGTATCTACCGCTGTGTGACACGATTGTCTGCACCAAAAGGTGCAAAATTGATTTGGATCACATTGTGCCATTCTGCTTGCAGTCGCTGCGAGTCGGAATGGGTGCCATATTGCATACTCAGCTTTTCATTTTGTCGTTGAAAGCTTATAAATGTTTCCTATTCGCAACATAGTCACTCGTAATTTGCTTATGTTGGCCTTGGCCATTGGAGGGTGCAGTGCTGCTGTTCGTGCTGAATCCGTAGGTGAAGTCAGTACAGTTTTTAAGTTGTTGGGTGCAAACCACAAAATTGTGGTCGATGCCTATGACGACCCCAAAGTGAAAGGGGTCACGTGCTACGTGTCTCGCGCCAAAACGGGGGGGATCAAAGGCTCCTTGGGCTTGGCAGAGGACAAGTCCGAGGCCTCGATTGCTTGTCGCCAAGTCGGGTCTATTTCATTTGAAGGCAAGCCCCTCAAGGTACAAGAAGAGGTGTTTTCTGAGCGCATTTCCTTGGTATTCAAACGCTTGAATGTGGTGCGCATCGTAGACGCCAAGCGCAACGCCTTGGTGTACTTGACCTATTCAGACCGCGTGATCGAAGGCTCGCCCCAAAACAGCGTCACTGCCGTTGCATTAGGCCCAGAGGTGGTCATCCCCTTGGACAAATAAACTGTGCCCACCACCTCCTCCGCAGCACCCACTGGGGTGGTGGGAGGCGATCTCAGCCGCTGCGAGCGGCACGTCGCAGCAGCTTCATGCTCCTGTCTCCCAAGTCATCGACCAGTGTGAACACCGCTGGAATCACCAGCAAACTCAGCACGGTTGAAGTCAGTAAGCCGCCAATCACCGCCACCGCCATGGGCGAGCGAAACGACGAGTCTGCTGCGCCCCAACCCACCGCAATCGGCAACATGCCTGCGCCCATTGCCAAGGTGGTCATGATGATGGGGCGGGCGCGTTTGTGGCAGGCATCCATCAGTGCCTCAAAGCGCGACAGGCCATGATCCCGACGGGCGACAATGGCGTATTCCACCAACAAAATCGAGTTCTTGGTGGCAATGCCCATCAGCATGATGAGGCCGATCAAAGACGGCATGGAAAAACTCTTGCCCACCAGCAACAGCCCCACAAAAGCCCCGCCGAGCGACAAAGGCAGCGCGACCAAAATCGTGAACGGTTGCAAAAAGGCTTTGAACAAGAGCACCAGCACGATGTAAATGCACAGCACGCCCGTCAACATCGCCAAGCCAAAGCTTGCAAACAACTCACTCATCGCCTCGGCATCGCCCACCTCGACGATGCGCACGCCTGCGGGCAAGGCTTGCACGGCGGGCAGGGCTTGCACCCTCTTGGTCACGTCGCCCAAGGGCATGCCTGAGAGTTCGATGTCGAACTGGATGTTGCGCGAGCGGTTGTAGCGGTCAATCACCGCTGGCCCGCCCACCAATTCCAGCTTGGCGACTTGGCCCACGCGCACCGGCCCGTGTGTGCCCATCAGCGTTAGGCGCTCTAGCAGGGCGATGTTTTCACGCACCGCTGGGTCTAGCCGCACGACCACAGGCACTTGGCGCTGGGCCAAATTCAGCTTGGGCAAGGCCGCGTCAAAGTCGCCGACGGTGGCGATGCGCAGGGTTTCGGACAAGGCCGCAGGGGTCACGCCCAAATCTGCCGCCACAGCGACGTTAGGGTAAATCGCCAGCTCGGGCCGCACCAAGCTCGCGCTGGAGGCGATGCTGCCCAAGCCTTGTATCGTGCGTATGCCTTGCTCGACCGCTTGACCCGCTTGCGCCAGCGTCTGAGGGTCTTCGCCCGTCAACACCAAAATGTATTTCTCGCCTGAGCCGCCCAAACCGACGCGGCTGCGCACCCCCGGCACGTCGGCCATCAGGTCACGAATGCGCTGCTCAATCACCTGCTTGCGGGGCCGTTCGCCGCGCGGGGTCAGCAAGACGGTCAGGGTGGCTTTGCGGGCTTCTGCCGCGCCACCGGGCGCAAACGGATCACCCCCCGCACTGCCACCGCCAATGGTGGTATAGACGCGCTGCACTTCAGGCACTTGGGCCAGCAGGCCGCGGGCGCGTTCGGCTTTGGCTAGGGTTTCCTTGAGCGTGCTCCCCGGCGGCAACTCCAAATACACCTGCGTTTGCGAGTTGTCATCGGGCGGAATAAACCCCGTAGGCAACAAGGGGATGAGCATCACCGAGCCGATGAAGAAGGCAATCGCGCCGATCAAGGTCAGCCAACGGTGCTTCAAACACCAGCCGGCCCAGATCAGATAGCGGGGCATCCACCACGGTTCTTGGTGAGCGTGTTTGCTGGGGCGCATCAAATACGCCGCCATCATGGGCGTGAGCGCACGGGCAACGACCAAGGAGGCAAACACCGCCAAGGCCGCTGTCCAGCCGAATTGTTTAAAGAATTTGCCCGGCACACCGCTCATGAACGCCGTGGGCAAAAACACCGCAATCAGCGTAAAGGTGGTGGCAATCACCGCCAGCCCAATTTCGTCAGCAGCTTCCATCGCCGCTTGGTACGGCGTTTTGCCCATGCGCAAGTGGCGCTCGATGTTTTCGACTTCCACAATCGCATCGTCCACCAAAATCCCAATCACCAAGGACAGCGCCAGCAGCGTGACCACGTTGATGGAAAAGCCCAAGTAATACATCCCAATGAACGCGGGAATGGCCGACAAGGGCAAAGCGACGGCGGACACGAAGGTGGCGCGGGCATCGCGCAAGAACAGCCAGACCACGATCACCGCCAAGAGCGCACCTTCGTAGAGCAAGACCATAGAGCCGTCGAACTCCTCCTTCACAGGGGTCACGAAGTCAAA
>DLPA01000053.1 GCA_002479815.1 bacterium UBA7470
TCGCCCCGAAAGCCCATGGTCATCACCGATTCCAGCTCATCCAGGTTGCCAATCTTGCTGGTGGCGTGGCGCTTCAAGGCCACGGGCAACTCGTCCGGGGCGATGCCGCCGCCGTCGTCTTCCACCGAAATCAGCCGGGTGCCGCCACCCATCAGGCGCAGCGTGATGCTTTGCGCACCCGCGTCCATGGCGTTGTCCACCAGCTCACGCACCACCGAGGCAGGTCGCTCGACCACCTCGCCTGCGGCGATCTGGCTGATCAGTTCATCGGGGAGTTCGCGGATGGGGCGGCGCGCGTTCGCCGGGCTGTTGGGAGAAGTCACCAGGGCATTTTAGATGTTCGTTTCGGACAAATATGGCCACGAGGTTGTCGGGTGTCCGGTGACCACTCGGAATCGGTAGACTCCTCAGGTTGAAGATACAAACCCTTGAATTCACGATGAGCTTGACACCCTACCAAAGTCAATACTTTGCTTGGCTGTTGACCCGCCGAGCGGCTGCTGATTCGGTGGAGTCATTGGCCTCAACCTTGGTTAATTCACAGGTTGACCTGAACCCGCACCAAGTTGAAGCCGCGCTGTTTGCTTGTCAAAACCCCTTGTCACGCGGTGTGATCCTGGCCGACGAAGTGGGGCTGGGCAAAACCATCGAAGCTGGTTTGGTTATTTCTCAGCGTTGGGCTGAGCGGCGACGCAAGGTGCTGATCATCGTGCCTGCCAACTTGCGCAAGCAGTGGCACCAAGAGCTGCAAGACAAGTTCGGTCTGCAAGGCACCATTTTGGAAGCCAAGAGCTTCTCTGCCCTGCGCAAAACAGGCCAAACCAATCCGTTTGTCTGCTTCAGCGGCCCGGTCATCTGTTCATACCAGTTTGCCAAATCCAAAGCCAAAGACATCAAGGCGGTGGAGTGGGATTTGGTGGTCATGGACGAAGCGCACCGCCTGCGCAACGTCCACAAAAAGAACAACGTCATCGGCAAGACGCTGAAAGACGCACTGTTCAAAGTCCAGTCCAAAGTGCTGCTGACGGCCACGCCCTTGCAAAACTCGTTGCTGGAGCTGTATGGGCTCGTCAGCATGATCGACGACCGCGTGTTTGGCGACGCCGACAGCTTTCGGGCCCAATTTGCCACGCCCACCAAAGGCCAGACCTTTGAGGCCTTGCGTCACCGGCTGGCCCCGCTGTGTAAACGCACCTTGCGCAGGCAGGTGCAGCCCTATGTGTCGTACACCGCACGGCGGGCCATCGTGCAAGAGTTCACACCCACAGACCAAGAACGGGAGTTTTCCAATCTGGTGGCCGACTATTTGCGCCGCCCTCATTTGCAAGCCATGCCCGAGGGTCAGCGGCACCTGATTTCGCTGGTGCTTTGGAAACTGCTGGCCTCGTCCAGCCATGCCATTGCGGGCGCATTGGACACCATGGCCAAGCGACTACAGGGGGTGCTGGACGAAACGCCCGATGACCTGGACATGATCGACCAGCTGGACCAAGACTACGAAGCGCTGGACCAACTGGCCGATGAAAGCGGTAACGACGAAACGGCTGGACAAACCCGTCCGGAAAACGCCAGCCAGCGCCAGGCCATTGCCACTGAAATTGATGAACTGCAGCACTTCAAACAATTGGCCACGCAAATCAAATACGACGCCAAAGGCCAGGCGCTTTTGACCGCATTGGCTCGTTCTTTCCAAGAGCTTGAGCGCTTGGGTGCTCCGCAAAAGGCCATCATCTTCACCGAGTCCCGGCGCACACAAGACTATTTGCTTGGGCTGCTGGCTGACACGCCTTATGGCGATGGCATCGTGCTGTTCAATGGCACAAACAGTGACGCACGCGCACAAGCCATTTACAAAGACTGGATCAAAAAACACCAAGGCACTGACCGCATCACGGGCTCCAAAACCGCCGACACCCGTGCAGCCTTGGTGGAGCACTTCAAAGAAAGCGGCAAGGTCATGATCGCCACCGAGGCCGGGGCCGAAGGCATCAACTTGCAGTTTTGTTCGCTGGTCATCAACTACGACTTGCCTTGGAACCCCCAGCGCATCGAGCAGCGTATTGGCCGCTGTCACCGCTATGGCCAAAAGTTTGATGTGGTGGTGGTCAACTTTGTGGACCGCACCAACGAAGCAGACGCCCGCGTGTACGAACTGCTGGCTGAAAAATTCCAACTGTTTGAAGGCGTGTTTGGGGCCAGCGACGAAGTGCTGGGGGCGATTGGCTCGGGCGTGGACTTTGAACGCCGCATTGCCGACATTTATCAAAACTGCCGAGACCCGAAAGACATCAAAACCAGCTTTGAGCAACTGCAGCTGGACCTGAAAGGCGAGATTGACGAGGCCATGGTCAAAACCCGGCAAATGTTGCTGAAGAACTTTGACGAAGAGGTGCAAGACAAACTGCGCCTGCGCGCCGAAGACAGCCGCAGCGCTCGTGGCCGCTTCGAGCAGATGCTCATGGTTTTGACACAAGCTGAGTTGGCCGACTGCGCACATTTCGATGCGGAGGGCTTTGACCTGCACCGCACCCCTGAAGGGCTAGCGACTGCAGAGCTGGGTCGCTACGAATTGCCACGCCGCTCGGGCGAAGCGCACATCTACAAACCCGACCACCCCTTGGCCCAATGGGCCATTGATCGCGCCAAAGCACGCCAGCTACCGCACGGGCAGCTGCAGTTTGACTACCGCGCCTACGGCAACACCATCAGCAGCCTCAAACCCTTCAGGGGGCAAGGCGGCTGGTTGACTGTGAAGCTGGTGACTGTGCATGCCCTGGGGGCCATGGAGCAGCGACTGTTGGTGGCTGCCGCCACCCACGCCGGACAAACTTTGCCCGACGACGTTCCCGAAAAACTCTTGCGCCTACCCGCCCAAACGCACACCAGCGCCGCATTGACCGCCAGCTTGTTTGATGCCGCCAATCAGGCGCTGGACGCCTCTTTGCAAGAGCGCCAAAACGACTTTTTGTGCGACGTGAACCGCCGCAACCTCGGCCACTTTGAAAAAGAAGTGGAAAAGCTCGACGCTTGGGCCGACGACCTGAAGCTGGGGCTGGAGCAAGAAATCAAGACCATCGATCTGGCCATCAAAGAAGTACGCCGTACCGCCGCCACAGCGGCGACGCTGGAAGACAAATTGACTCACCAAAAGCATCAACGCACCCTGGAAGCCAAACGCACACAACTGCGCCGCGAACTGTTCACTCGGCAAGACGACATCGAGGCCCAGCGCAATGAGTTGATCGAGGGGCTGGAGGGGCAGCTGGGGCAGCAGGTGGAAGAGCAGACTTTATTCAGCGTGGAATGGATGCTTGACTAATAAAAACAACTACAAATTACTCATAATCGAGCGATTGAAATTAAAAGAATCATTTCGCCGACGTCAGCAAAATGACAGGTGTGGATTCAAAGTGGCAGCTTGTAAGATTCCACGATTCAAGGAGATGGAAATGGCCAGTGGCAAAGTGCTCAGACAGCTTATCCGCGCAGGTGCGGAAGGTGATCTGGCGGGCTTTCGACTGGCATCCCAGTCCATCATTGACGAGGAACGTCAAAAACAGCACCACTTGCTGGCCAACGACCTTGAGCGCCTGCTGTACGGCGACCGCATGTCCATCCCTGCGCAAAGCCGAAAACTTCAAGCAGTGAGCAACTTGCCTGCCAACAAAGACAGTGGCCTCGACCTTCTGGAGACGCGCCCTGTCATTCGGGAAGAAAAAGACTTGGTCTTGGCCGACACCAGCAAGTCGCTGCTCGACGAAATACTGCTGGAGCACAACCGTGCTGATGTCCTCCGCTCATATGGCATGCAACCTGCGCAAAAGCTGCTGTTTTGTGGGCCACCTGGATGCGGCAAAACCTTGGCCGCTGAAGTGGTGGCCAATGCCCTGGCTATGCCGTTGGTGTTGGTCCGCTTGGATTCCGTGATCTCCTCTTTTTTAGGTGAAACCGCTGCCAACTTGCGCAAGGTGTTTGACTTCATCTCGCAGCAGCCCGTGGTTGCCCTGTTTGACGAATTCGATGCGCTGACAAAAGACCGGGGTGACAGTGCTGACCATGGCGAACTCAAGCGATCCGTCAATGCGGTGCTGCAAATGATGGACAGCTACCGTGGTGACAGCATCTTGATTGCTACGACCAATTACGAAAGCTTGTTGGACAAAGCGGTCTGGCGCCGTTTCGATGAAGTCATTCAATTTGAGCTGCCCACCTTGGACCAAATCAAGCGTTTGCTGGTTTTAAAGCTGTCAGGTGTGCGCCGCAACTTTGAGCCCGAAGAGGGCCAGATCGCATCTCAATTCAAAGGCATGTCACATGCCGACATAGAGCGAGTGCTGCGCCGCGCCATCAAAGAAATGATCCTGTCGGGTCGT
This sequence comes from bacterium UBA7470, assembly GCA_002479815.1. GTDB lineage: Bacteria > Pseudomonadota > Gammaproteobacteria > Burkholderiales > Burkholderiaceae_C > UBA2334. The sequence continues at coordinate 4,374 of DLPA01000053.1, forward strand.
GAGTTCCTCGAAAAAAAGCACATAGACGCGGCACTTGCACGCGAATATCGTCCATCGAATCATCGGTAAAAGAAAGCGCCCATGTCTGCCACCAATTTCAAAACCGAAAACAACACCTACCGCAAGCTGATTGGCAATGGCTTGACCTATCGCATTCCGCGTTTTCAGCGCGACTACAGCTGGACCGAAGAGGAGTGGGAAGACCTGTGGTCAGACACTTTGGGCACGGTGCAAGACGGTGGCGAACCAGCGCACTACATGGGGTATCTGGTTTTGCAATCGCAAGATGACAAAACCTTTGATGTGATTGATGGGCAGCAGCGCTTGACCACGCTGAGCCTGATTGTTTTGGCAGTGCTCAAGAACATTCAGCGGCTGGTGGATGAGGGCAAGAACCCCGACCAAAACAAACAACGCTTGGAACAAATTCGCAATACCTACGTGGGTTACCTGGACCCTGTGACACTGATCACCCGCAGCAAGCTCACGCTCAACCGCAACAACAATCAGTATTTTCAAAATTACCTGGTGCCACTGGGGCATCTGCCTGTGCGTGGCTTCAGGGCCTCTGAGCATAGCCTGCGTAAAGCCTTTGAGTGGTATGAAAAACGGGTGCGTGAACATGCAAGAAAGCACGCGGAAGAAGAGGGCATCGCGCTGGCCAGCTTGGTTGAAACCATGAGTGACCGCTTGTTTTTCACCGTCATCAGCGTGACCGATGAACTCAACGCTTACAAAGTGTTTGAAACTCTTAATGCCCGTGGTGTGCGACTGTCATCCACCGATTTGCTCAAAAATTATCTTTTCTCGGTGCTGCACCGGTCTGATGAACACGAAACCGAAATGCGCGTGATGGAAGACCGTTGGGAGTCCATGGTCTCGCGTCTGGGGGCTGAAAGCTTCCCTGACTTCTTGCGCAGCCACTGGAACAGCCGACACAGCTTTGTGCGGCAATCTGAATTGTTCAAAACCATCCGCCAAAAAATTCAGAACCGTGCGGCGGTTTTCGAATTGCTGCGGGGCATGGAGGAGGACATGGACACCTATCTGGGCCTGACAAACCCGGAGGCTTCGCATTGGAGCCCAGCGCTCAAAACCCATGCCCAACATTTGCGCATGTTTCGCGTGCGCCAGCCCTTTCCACTTATTTTGGCGGCGTACCGAGCCTTGACACCTGATCAATTTGCCAAGGTGCTGCGCGGCTGCGTGGTCATTGCTTTTCGCTACAACGTGATTGGTAACTTGCCCACCAATGAACAAGAGCGCGTGTATTTTGGAGCTGCTCAAAAAATGAACCAAGGCCTGGCGACGCAGGCACTGCAGGTGTTTGAGGCTTTGCAAGAGATTTACCTCAAAGATGAATCGTTCAAAGCAGTTTTTTCTGAAAAAACAATCCGCACCACCGACACCCGCAACAACCGCGTCGTGCGGTACATCCTTTGCGAACTGGAAAAGCAAGTCAGTGGCCAAGACTGGGACTTTGAGAGCGATGCTTTCAATGTCGAGCATGTGTTGCCGCAAAACCCTCAAAGCAACTGGACCCAATTCAGTGATCAGGAGGTGGAAGACATGGTCTATCGTATTGGCAACATGGCCTTGTTGACCAAGGGTGCCAATAAAGACATAGGCAATGCCAGCTTTGCCGTCAAACGGCCGGTGTTGGCTGCGGCACCGTTTGTGTTGACACAAAAGCTGGCATCCGACAACGAAGACTGGACGCCTTCGCGCATGGCAGGCAGGCAAAAGACCTTGGCCAAATTGGCCAGCACGGTCTGGCGGATTGACCAGTTGTCATGAAGAAAAAGGGGAGACAACATGACGAAAACTCAACTCAAAAAAATAACCATAGAAAAATTCCGCGCACTCAACAACGTGGAAGTCGAATTCGGTGATTACATCACCGTCATTTGCGGTAAGAACGGGACATCCAAGTCCTCCATCCTTGGAATTGCTGCGCAGATTTTCAGTTTTGAAAAAGATTACGTCAGTGGTGCAAATCTTCGACCATACAAACAAATTAGCGGGAAAGGATTTAAATCAAAGGATGGTCTGCATAACCCCCG
>DLPA01000156.1:0-3721 GCA_002479815.1 bacterium UBA7470
AAACCACGGTTCGCGCGCTCGATGGAACCGGGGTTTTTGAGGAATCGGGCTTCGTAGTGCAGGGCCAGAATGAGGCCGTGAATTTCAAACGTCATTTGTTGCTCGTCGGCGTCGGCGCGCAGGTGGCCTTCTTTTTGGGCCAGCACCACGGCGCGGTTCATGGCGGCCAGCCACGTTTTCACCGAGCTGGCCAGCGCATCGCGCACCGGGCCGGGGCGGTCGTCGAACTCCACCGCCCCGCTGATATAGATGCAGCCCGAGTCCAGCTCAATGCTGGTGCGCTTCATCCAGTTGGCAAACAGCGCACGCAAGCGCGGCAGGCCGCGCAGCCCGGCCACGGCCGGAAAAAACACCTCTTCCTCAAACCGGGTGTGGTACTCGCGCACCACCGAAATTTGCAGCTCTTCGCGCGAGCCGAAGTGGGCAAACACGCCCGATTTGCTCATTTGCATGACCTCGGCCACCGCGCCAATGCTCAAACCCTCCAGCCCCACATGGGTGGCCAGGCCCAACGCCGCGTCCACAATGGCGGCGCGGGTTTGCTGGCCTTTGGCCTGCCCTTTCACCGCGGTCTTGGCACTTGTCTTGGCTTTGGACAACGTGCGGGAAGGCGGCAATGTGGGCGAGGCGGGCGGTGGGGTGGGGGTGGGCACGGGCAGAAACTCAAAATAGAACGATCGAGCTATTTTGCAGCAAAACCCCGCCCTTGTGTGCACCGCGTGCTTTTTTTATCTGAAAACTTTTTGCCGGCGTGGTTGCGCCTCAAACCCAACGCTGGGCTTCAGGGCGTCATGAACCGGTTAAAAAAACCGTGCCCACCCTAAGCCCCCTGCCCCCCTCACCCGGGGTGAGTTGAAGCTGGGTGCCGTGCGCCCGGGCAATTTCGTGGGCAATGGCCAGCCCCAGGCCATTGCCGTCGGTGGCGCTGCCGGGCACGCGGTAAAAACGCTGCAGCACGCGCTCACGCTCGGCCGGGGCAATGCCCGGGCCGTTGTCCTCCACGGCCAGCCAGGGGCCTGCGGCCTCCCCAGGCCCACAACGCAGCGTCACCAAACCGTGTGGGGGCGTGTATTTGATGGCGTTGTCCAGCAGGTTGATCAGCAGCTCCCGCAGCAGCCAGGCGTGGCCATTCACCTGCGTGGGTTCGGCGGCCAGCCCCAGGTCAATGTGTTTGGCCGCCGCCGCATCGAGGTACAGCGCCAGCACGGTTTCGCAGAGGTCTTTCAGGTCAACCCGCTGCGTGGCCGACGAATCGGCGGTGGTGACATCGGCCCGAGACAGCGCCAGCAACTGGTTGGCCAGCTGTGTGGTGCGCCGCGCCGCAGAGCGCAACCCGCGCACCTGGTCCACACGCAGGCTGATGTGGTCTTGCTCATCCAATGTTCGGGTGGCTTGGCCCCAGGCTTCGATCTGCGCCTGCAACCCAGCCAAGGGCGTGCGCAATTGGTGGGCGGCGTCGGCCACAAAGCGGCGTTGCGCCTCGGTTTGGGCATTGACCAGGGCAAACAGCCGGTTGAGCGACTGCACCAGAGGCCGCACCTCGGCGGGGGTGGCGTTGGCCGCAATGGGGCTGAGGTCGCGCGGGGAGCGGTGTTCCACCGCGTGGGTCAGCGCCACCAGGGGGCGCAGCGCTTTGGCCACCGCCCAGCGCACCCCAAATGCCGCCACCACCATCAACACCAGGTTGGGCAACAGCACGCGGCTGAGCACCATGTGCAGCCAATTTTGGCGGGCGTCTGAGCCATCGGCCAGCTGCACGATGAGGTCTCCCACGGCAGTGGGTACGCGCTGCGCAATGACGCGGTAGGTCACCCCACCCTCCGTCACGCTCAGAAACTCGGGCTCGGCCGTGGCCGGCAACACGGTGGGCAGCCACGCGTCGCCCAGCAGCAACTGCCCCTGGGTGGACAAAATGCCGTAGCCCACGGTGCCCGCGCGTTCGTTCAAAAACTCCTCCACCGGCGGCGCCAGCAGCAACAAGGGCTTTGGAGGCAGCAGCCCTGCCGGTGCATCGGCGGGCTCTTGCTGCGCCGACACCACGGAATCCCCCAGCATGGGGGCCAACCGCAGCAAGCGCTGGTCTTGTTGCGCCGCCGCGGTACCGGCCGCCTGGTACTGAAACCAGGCCCCCACCAACCCGACCAACCCAAACGGCAGCAGCAGCAGCAACAGCAAACGGCGCTCCAGCCCGCCGGAGCGCTCGGGCGCGGGGTGACTCAGGTTGTCGGGCTGCATGCCACAGGCGCAGACTCACCCAACAGCTCCAGCCGGTAGCCAAAGCCCCGTATGGCGCGCAGCGCCACGCCGTGGGGCTCCAGCTTGCCGCGCAGGCGGCTGATGTAAACCTCAATGGCGTTGGGCGTGATTTCTTTGTCCCACCCCGTCAGGGCCGCCAGCAGCTTGTCTTTGGCGGCGGGTTTGGGGGCTTGTAAGAGCAGGTATTCCAATACCGTCCACTCACGAGGCCCCAGCTCCAGCAGTTGCCCAGACAGGTGGACGCGCCGGTGGGCGGTGTCCATTTCCAACGTACCAAAACTCAAGACTGCCGAGGTCGCCGCTTGCGAGCGCCGAAGCAGGGCACGAAGTCGAGCCAGAAGTTCGGGCAGCTCGAAGGGTTTGACCATGTAGTCATCAGCCCCCATGTCCAAACCTTGCACACGGTCGTGCAGCGCGTCGCGGGCGGTCAGAATCAAGACGGGAAACTGCAAGCCTTGGGCGCGCAACGCGGCAGTAAGTGCCAATCCGTCCATGTGGGGCAAACCAATGTCGATGATGGCGACATCAAAAGACGCCTGTTGCACCGCATCTAAAGCACGCTCGGCACTGCCCATCCAATCGACGGCATAGCCAGCATTGCACAAGCCCAGCTTGATACCACTGGCGACCATCAAATCATCTTCAACCAGCAATAAGCGCATACGGTGTGAGGGGTGCAGGTTTATGCGTTGCGGATCATGGTTCCAAAGGGTTGATCGCCCAAAATTTCAAGCAGCAAGGCATGAGGCACGCGACCATCAATGATGTGCACGGCATGCACACCCGCCTTGGCCGCATCTAAAGCGCCCGCGATTTTGGGAATCATGCCACCAGAGATGGTGCCATCGGCACACAGTTCGTCGATGCGCTGAGGGCTGAGTTCGGTCAGCAATTGACCTTGCTTGTCTAATACGCCCGGGATATTGGTCAGCATCAGCAGCTTTTCAGCTTGCAAAGTGGTGGCAAGGCGGGCAGCGACGACATCGGCGTTGATGTTGTAGCTTTCGTTGTGCAGGCCAAATCCGATGGGGCTGACCACAGGGATGAAGGCATCGTCTTGCAAGGCTTTCACGACGCTGGGGTCCACCGCCACGATGTCACCGACTTGGCCCACGTCGTGTTCGACTGAAGGGTCTTTTTGATCGACCATGCGCAGCTTTTGGGCACGAATCATGGCGCCATCCCGACCGGTCAATCCCACCGCTTTACCACCAGCGGCGTTGATTAAACCCACAATGTCTTGCTGCACCTCTCCGCCCAAGACCCATTCCACCACTTCCATGGTTTCTGCGTCGGTGACCCGCATGCCTTGGATGAATTGCCCTTTTTTACCCAAACGCTGCAACAGGGTTTCAATCTGCGGCCCACCACCGTGAACCACAACGGGGTTCATGCCCACCAGTTTGAGCATGACCACATCTTCCGCAAAGGCCCGCTGCAATGCAGGGTCGGTCATGGCGTTGCC
>DLPA01000156.1:3780-14142 GCA_002479815.1 bacterium UBA7470
CCGTATTTGATGACCAAGGTTTTACCGTGGTATTGGCGTATGTAGGGCAGCGCCTGCGCCAAGATGGCGGCTTTGTCTAAGGGAGGAATATGAGCAACAGTCGTCATGAAAAATACACCTGCACTTGAATCAAACCAAAAGAAGGACGCCCGTCCCTATCGCCGCACAGAGCAACGTGCTCAATGGCGACGACGGCGACGTATCCAACGAGGTACTTTAAACCGCACAATCATCAAATACGCGGGCACGTAGGTAATGACGAACAGCACACAAAAGCCAATCAAAATTTCCGAATGTCGCCAAAACAATACCGCAGGAATCACCGTCAGCAGCGTGAACCCCCACAGGTAAGGTGAGGTGCGGTTGTTGCGTATCAGCATACGGCGGGCTTCATCATGGTGAAAAACTTCACGCACGATACGACGATAAATCAGCTGATGAAAATGCAGGGCATCTGCCACGCCGGGCGACACGCCACGAACGAGTTTTCGGTAAATGGAAAACACCGTTTCCCACACGGGGTAAATCAAGAGCAGCATGGGAAACCACGGCGAAACTTCCTCATGACGTTGGACCAGCGAAATACTGGCGATGGCAATCACCCCGCCCCACAAATACGCCCCGCCGTCCCCAGCAAAAATCAAGCCTCGTGGATAGTTCCACAGCAAAAAGCCTACGGTGGCGCCGGCCAGCGTCAAAATCATCACCGCCAGAGGACGATCCCCCACTTGAATCGCTACATGGGCAATCGCCAAAGAGACCAACAAGGCCACCGTGCCCGCCAGTCCGTTGTAGCCGTCGATGATGTTAAAAGCATGAGGCAGGCCAGCGACGGCCAAAAATGCCAAGCCAATGCCCAGCCAAGGCCAGGCCGTCCACCATTGGTCCAAGAAGGACAGCCCCAAGTGCGTGACGTTGAGCTTCAACAACAGCACCGCCAAGGTGGCAGAACCGCAGGTGAGCAGCAAGCGCACTCGCGGTGTCATGCGCTGCGTAAAGTCCTCCAACACGCCTGCGGCCACCGAGGGCGACAAAGCAATGAACCAAAACAACAACTCTCGATCGTTCAAAGGCAAACCCGCTGCCGGCGCAAACCCGAGCCAAACCCCTAAGAGCATCAAGGCCACTGTCCACCCCAAGACGATGCCCAATCCACCTACACGAGGTACCGCACCCAAATGAAAACGCTGTGGAACCGCTTGCCCATACTCACGCGCGTGCTCCAGCGCATAGCGGATAAGCCACAAACAAATACCCCAACTCAGGGTGGCCGCAGATAGGCTAAGAAAGATCACACGCATTGGCTCCTGCTGACTATTGAGCATTGACAGAGGCTGTGGACGACTTAGAAAACCAGCCACTGATGTGCGCCATCTGAGGCTCGTCCAATTGTCCTGCCAACGATAACAGCCGCAAATGGGACATGACCAGCCCATAACGAGCTTCGGCCAAGTCACGCCGTGCTTGGTGGGCTTGCTGCTCGGCATTTAACACATCGAGAATCGTGCGTACACCTCCTTCAAACGAACGTCGAACAGAAACGACCACTTGGTGAGAGGAGTCCACCACCTTACTCAAAGCTTGCGCGCGACGCTGCCCCTCAGTGATGCCTCGCCATTCTTTTTGCACTTTGACTTGGAGGTCACGGCGAATTGCGTCCAGCGTATCTTCCTGGCGCTGAAGCTCGGCAAGGGCTTGTCGAACGGAGGATTGCACAGCCCCGCCCGCATACAAAGGCAGATTGAATTGCACGCCAATTTGCCGATTGACGTAGCTGCTTTTTGGTGAAGTCACGTTCTCACTGGCGCTTCGGGTGACCATCGCCACCGCATCCAGCGTCGGCTTATGCCCCGTTTCAGCAATTTTGACACCCGCCCGCGCCGCCTCAATGCGGGCTTGCATGGTTTTGACATCGGGACTGTGTGCCTCCACCTGAGACATCCACTCTTGCAAGCTTTTTTGTGTGGTTTGGTCGGTGATTTGGAGCCAACGTTGTTCGTCCAACGAAAGGACATGATCCACAGGCTGCTGCACGATGGTCGCCAACTGCAATAAGGCGGTTTGTCGAGACTGCTGGGCTTCTAGCAACTGCGCTTGAATCCAGTCTAAACGAGCTTGGGCTTCATCAATATCGGTGCGTATGCCTTGCCCACCCTCAAACCGCTTGCGGGCTGCATCGGTTTGCTGAGTCGCAATACGGTGTTGCGTCCATAAAAATGCTTCTCTGTCTTGCGCCAGCAGCGCCTGCACATAACTTTCAGCCACACGCAGGCCCAAATTTTGTACCTCGTTGTCATACGAAGCCTGGGCGTCGTCCACCTGCGCCTGCGCTTGCATCACCCCCAACTTCAAAGCGGGACGATACAGGGGATAACGCAATTGCACGACCTGACTGTGACTGTTGTACAAGTCATTGGCGGTGGTATCTTGCCCTAACAAATTGGGCTGTGTACGCGCCAAATCATTCCGAAAGTAGTTGGCATTGAAAGACACGTTGGGCTTGAGTTGCGCCTGAACCTGCACCAGACGCTCGCGCACGCCCGCTGTTTGGGCACGGCTGATCCTCAAACGAGCATCTTGCTCCAATGCGAGACCATAGGTTCGAGCCAGGCTCCACGCGACTGGCACATTGGAGGCCACCACCGCCTGTTTGCTTTCGAAGTCTGTGACAGGTATCTGCTGGGCCACAGCAGTACCACCGGCGAAGCAAAGCAACCCGCCCCACATCCATAGCGTCCAGTGCAGAGCGTATCGACTCTGGACAGCGCTGGTGATGACATCATCGTTGGTCATGCTTATTCCTCTTTCAATGATGCCGCCAAGCGTTTGCTCAAAGGACTTAGTAGGTAGGTGAGCATAGAGCGTTCGCCTGTTTTGATAATGACTTCCACAGCCATACCAGGCTGGAGTTGCCGAGCACCCAACGTCTTCACACCCTCTGGGGTAATCCGCACACGAGCCAAGTAATAACCGATGCCGTTTTGGTCTGTCAGCAAATCTTTAGAAATAGAAACGACTTCCCCCTGCACCACAAGCTGTGGTGAATGGGCAAACGAAGAAAACCGCACATCCGTCATCAGCCCCGTCTTGACTTTATCGATCAATTGCGGCTCGATCCTCGTTTCTAACAGCAACGGCTCATCCAATGGCACAACATCCATCAGTTTTTGACCAGGTTGTACCACACCCCCCACCGATTGCACAGCCAGTCCGACCACTTGACCAGCCGCTGGAGACCGTATCTGAGTCCGCGCCAAGTCAGCCGTCACCGCCACCATTTTTTGGGCATCGGCTTGGACTTCACGCGTCACATCGGCCAGTTGTGTCTCTACTTCTTTTCGATATTCTTGCTGCCGCACCAACCGCCGCTGGGTGATTTCTGCAATCGCTTGTTTGGCACGTACCATTTGCCCATTTAAATCGGCCTGCGCAGCTTGTGAATCAGACAACGCACGCTCGAGCTCTAAAAGCCTATTGCGAGGTGCATAACCGTCTTGCACCAAAGGTCGGGTTTGATCCAACTCTTGTTGAATCAAGCGCATTTGCTGCAATCGGCTTTGCAAAATGGTTTGATAGGTGGTGATCGCGCTTTCTTGGCCACGAATGCTTTCCTCCATCGCGGCAAGTTCTGCCGCTAAGGCACTTCGCCTTGAACGCATCAGGTCTTGCTGGGTATTCATTTGGGTCGCAATCAAGAGGTCGGTTTTGGCACTCAGCAAATCAGGATGAAAGTTGATCGTGGGTAGATTGCTTTGCTCTGCCAACAAACGCCCCTGCATGGCACGCAAACCCAAATAGCGTTGGCGAATCGACTCATAGTTGGCTTTGGCTACATTTTCATCCAACTCGAATAGGGGTTGGCCTTCCTTTACCATGTCACCTTCTCGCACCAATACAGCCTTGATGATGCCACCCGACAAATGCTGTACGGCTTTGCGCTTGGTATCCAAAGTGACCATGCCATGCGTAGGAACCCCCTCATCTAGGGGCGCAAAACCAGCCCAAAGCAAAAACCCCCCCAAACCCAAGCCTAAGACCCATAGACCCAAACGGGCAGCATGGCTGCTATTGTTAGGAGGGCGTGGAGAGGAGGCTGCCAGCACCTCAGTGGCCAGTGGCCTAAGTGGCGAAGAAGATGTGCTCATGATGAAATCTCAAAAAATTCAAAAACAATAGCTGCTAACGCAATTTATAAGCGGTGAATAGCCATTTTTATATCAAATCTATGGCTGTGAAGTGGTGGTGGTTGCTGGCTGCAATGCACGCAATACATCATCACGCGGGCCAGCAATTTGTACCTGTCCATCGCGCATCAACACCAATTGATCGGCCACACGAATCACGCCGGGTCGGTGACTGATCAGCACCACAGTAGCGCCTTGCGCCTTCAGATGCAGCACCGTTTGCAATAAGGCGGCCTCACCCACATCATCCAAATTCGCGTTAGGCTCATCTAAAACAACCAAAGAGGGTTGACCATAAATGGCTCTGGCTAAGCCCAGTCGTTGACGTTGACCGCCAGACAACAAGCCCCCAGATATACCAATAGGGGTGTCATAGCCTTTGGGAAACCGCAAAATAGCTTCATGCAAACCCGCCGCTTGAGCCGCAGCAATCACACGGTCAGGGTCTGGCGTTTGTAGCCGCGCAATGTTGTCGGCCATCGTGCCATCAAATAACTCCACGTCTTGTGGTAGGTAACCGACGGCAGCACCCCTCTCTTCTGGACTCCATGCGCTGATCGGACGTTCTCCCCACCAGACCGTACCTGCACTGCAAGGCCAAATCCCCAGCAACACCCGTGCAAGCGTCGATTTACCGCTGCCTGAAGGTCCAAGGACTACCGTCACCGCAGCAGTTGGAAAACTCAACTGCACACCTTTCAAAATGGGACGACTCCCGATGTCGTTAGGCGCATGAGCCACGACTTGCTCTAAGCGTAGAGCACCCTGAGGGAGCACTTTTTGTACCACAGGTGCTTCGCCATCAAATTCGTCTAGCAAGTCAGATAAGCGCGTGTACGCTTGACGAACGCTGAGGAAACCACGCCAAACGTTGACCAACATGTCAATGGGTGCAAGCGCTCGTGTGGTGAGCACATTCGCCGCAATCATCGCCCCCGGACTTAATTCACCACGAATCACCAACAAAGCCCCGACCCCAAGTGCCAAAGATTGCTGTGCATACCGCAACCATTTGCTGATGGCGGTCACGCGGTGCTGGCTACCATGCGTCTGCGCGTGTTGCGCCAAGTAAGCATCTTGCAGTACTTGCCACCGCTGACGCAAAGACTCCAGCATCCCCATGGCCTCCACCGCTTCTGAGGTTCTCAACTTGGCCTGCACTTGGACAATCGACTGGGATTGTTTCAAGGCCAGTGCCTGACTCGGTTCTAAGGCTTTACGATGACCCCAATAAGCCACAATGGCTTGCACTATGGCAAATCCAATGGCAGTCCATCCGAGTAAGGGATGCAAAAAGAACAACACGGCAATGTAAATCGGTGTCCAAGGGATGTCGAAAAAAGCAATCAGACCCGCGCCGGTTAAAAACTGGCGCAATTCTGTCAAGTCCGAAAGCGGTTTGGCGGGTTGCAGACCAGGACGGTGCAAATGCGCATCAAAACTTGCCCGAAAGACTCTCTGTGAGAGCAGCTCATTCATGCGTACACCTACACGGACGAGCACTCGGCTGCGTGACCATTCAGCAAAGGCCATGACACCAAAGAAAAAGAGGGTGACGATCGACAAGACCAGCAAGGTCAACTCGCTACGACTCATCAACACGCGATCATAGACTTGCAGCATATAAAGCGTGGGCGCGAGCATCATCAGATTGGCCACCATGCTGAAAATACCCACCACAAGCAGTTCACGCTTGAATTGCATGAGCCAATACTTCAATCCTTTTTCCTGTGCAACAGAAGAGGAGACTTTTGTACTTGCATCTAGGCTTGCGTGATTCAAAGAGGGGATGATGGCGCTCATGCTTTAACTCCTTGGGCGGCTGCTGCCTTATTTAAAGCCGCAAGCACCTCATCTCTTGGCCCAAATGCTTGCTGCATACCATCACGCAACACCAGCATATGTGTGCATACAGATAGGACATTGGTACGATGGGTAATCAAAACGAAACAGGTTCCTTGCGCGCGATACGCAGCGATCGCCTGAACCAAGGCGTGCTCACCGACTTCATCCAAACTAGAGTTTGGCTCATCCAGCACGACGAAAGTGGGATTGCCGTACAAGGCACGTGCCAAACCCACCCGCTGGCGTTGCCCCCCTGACAAACGCGCACCATCCGCACCTAAACGGGTGTCGTACCCTTCGGGCAGGGATACGATCCACTCGTGCAATCCGACCGCCTTCGCTGCCTCTTCAACCGCCTTTGAGCGCATCTCACCAAACCGTGCAATGTTCTCGGCAATCGTTCCATCAAGCAGTTCAACGCCTTGAGGTAGATAACCAATATGTGGCCCCAAATCTTGTTTGTGCCAAGTAAACACATCCGCACCATCTAGGCGCACCTTTCCAGCCAATGGAGGCCATACCCCCACCAATAACCGGGCGAGTGTGGTCTTGCCGCTGGCAGATGGCCCCACCACGGCCAACACCTCTCCAGGGCGCAAGGCAAATTGAACACCACGCAGAATTTGGTTCTGAGCCCCAGGTGCTGTGGCGACCAACGCCTCAACACTGAGATGTCCTTTGGGCGCTGGCAACTTCATGCCCACAGGCACATCCGGTACTTGTTGAAGCATCTGACTCAAACGTTTCCACGATTCGCGGACATTCACCACCGTGCGCCATTGGGCAATCGCTTGTGTCAAGGGCGCCAAAATCCGCCCGCCAAGTACAGAACCCATAATCAACATGGCAGGCCCGCCCCATAATGCATTTTCTAATACCAAATAGGCGGCCAAACCGAGTAAAGCGGATGACAAGGTGGTTTGCACCATCTTGGACAGAGACTGAAACAAGCCGGCACGATCAGAAGCCAATGCCTGCTGAATCAGCATCTTATCTTGAAGCATCATCCACCGCTGATGCAGCGCAGGACGCATCCCCATCGCTCGAACGACTTCTGCATGGCGCATCATGGCATCGGCCTGCTGCTGGCCTGCAACCGCCAAGCGGTTGGCCATGGACAGAGGAGGCTGTGTGCGGCGCTCGTTGCTGTACGTCAGTATGGTTTGCAATAAGGCGCCACCTAACCCTAACCAGCCCAACATGGGAGATAACAAAAACAGCAAGATCAGAAACACAATGGCAACGGGGACTTCAGGCAAAGCTGCAACGGCAGGACTGGGCAAGAAGTCCCGAATCGCACGTAAATCTTGAATTGGCTGAACACTTGCAGACCCCGGTCGATGCAAATTCATGTGGAAAATGGCGCGATAGACTCTGGGCATTAAAGTCAATTCAAACCGATCTCCAATATCACGGAGAATCTCTGATCGAATCCACTCAAGGGCTTCCATGACTGCTATTGCAAACAGTATCAGTAAAGTAAGCATGAGCAAGGTCGTATAGTTGCGACTGTTGACCACACGGTCATACACCTCAAACATATAAATCGTTGGTGCTAGTACCAACAAACTGGCGACAAAACTAAATAAGAAAGCACGACGAAACAAAGGTCTTTGTTGCTCCAAGGCTTTTTGTAGTTCATTCCCTTGCATATCAGGGGTGACAGGAGTGCTCATGGACTGGACTCCAGTTCAACATAGGTCGGGACATTCATGGTGTTTTTCAAAATTGATGCGGAGCTTGAAACAGATGACTCAGACACCTGCGTATCAGATGCAGACTCTGGCAGAGGATCGGTTTTTGATGGACTAAAAATAAATGTCAGGGCGTATTGATCTACAGTATTTCGATTCAGATGAATTTCTCCCAACTTTTGTGCTTTGAGGGCCTGCTGCTGCAAAGGTGTCAAGGTCAGCATGAATTTCATCCGCCCATCTAAGGTGTACATCGACAGCTTACTCTCATCTAGAGTGAGCGTATGACTGTCAAAATAAACGGGGCACGTATCTGAAAACTTGAGCGTTGGCAGTTTCTGTACCCCTAATCTTTTCACATTAAACGGACTATCAGGATGCTGATAGACCAAGCGAGACATCTTGCAAACAGAGTAAATGGCATTGCACACCATTTGCGATCCCATCTCAGGAAAACGCGCTCTCATGTCTTTATAGGTCAAATGGTGCAAGGCCACGCGATTCCAGCAGCGCTGGCCACTCGCGACTGGCGCAATGGCATTGCAGACTGCGGCAAAAGCGGTCTGCAACTGCTGCAAACGTACAAATTGCTCGGCAGAGGTATTCAGCACGATTTGAAACGAGTTGACCGCTTGCACAAGGTTCCTATATGAAATTTTTAAGGGATTATAAAAGCCACCAAAGTGGCTTTTGGTGTCTTGCGCAAAATTTTTCAAGTTCATGTCTGCTAACACCGCAACCGCGTGCTCCCACCGCTCTCATGACTGAGTAAAACGTGGTTATTCAACATTTTTGACTGAGCTTCTTGCTGAACTGAATGCCCACTTTCTCAACCAGTACATACGAGAAGCCAGAAACCACCAAAATCATACCTATAGAAACTGCCAATCCCAATGCACCATCTATTTTCAATTTATTGCCTACCCACATCAAAATGGGAAAATGAATAAGATAAATGCTGTACGAAGTGGTCGATAGAAAGTAAACGGTACGATTTTTTATTGATGGAAGGAAAGCAGCGGCCATCAAAAAACATAGTAAACCAAGGCCACTGATGAATATAGGGTTAAATACCGCATAATAAGGTCGTAGCAAAAAGACTACCAACCCCAGCAGCAAGAATGCCAGAGGGTTAAAGGCATCAAATTTTTGATTATTTTTATAAAACCAAGCTCCTAGAACGAAAAAGCAGAGCTGCGCCATAAAGTGGTTTGAAATGAATAAATAAATACTTCCAGGCTGATGAATACTAGGGTAAATAAAATTCAAAAAGCCTTCTTGCGCCGAGAGGGACCATAAGCTAGAAACTCCTATTGCACCTAGCAGCGTGAGAGTGGAATGCTTGGTCAATAAGAAAATAAATAGTGGGGCAGTGACGTACCACAAGACTTCGATGGTCAATGTCCAAGTGACGTGCAAGGTGTCAAACTGTGCCAAGGCACTGGGCGATAGATGCTGCATCATCACCATATTCAAGATGAATTCCAGCGGGTACGCTTGAATTTTTTCTAGCGTGATACTTTTTGAAGCAATACCGACTGTCGCCATGAAAAACAGGTAGGCAGGTAGGATACGACATAGCCTGTGGATTATGTAGTCTTGCCAAGCTGACTTTTCCCAACTGGCAGCAATTAAATAGCCACTGATGACAAAAAACAATTGAACACCAAATTCACCACCATAAGTACCGAAAAATGGAAATGCACCACCAAAGACGTGTTGCGCATGGTGAATAAAAACAGCACTGACTGCAATTGCTCTCAGCAGGTCAATGTTGTTTTGCTTTTTAGTATCCAAGAAATCGGTCAAGACGTTCATAAAATGAAGAAAACCCGCACTGGGTAAAGGGTGCGGGTTTTAAGTTTTTAAAAGATTATTTCAAACGATTTATTTAGTGGCATCCCAAATGATTCCGTTGTCTCCTTCACCACCAATCTTCACAAGATTATCGCCAATGCGGTAAAAGAAGTGAACTTGCACGCCAAAAGGCTTCACATCAGCCTTAGAAAAGCCCAGCGGTACTTCTAAAATCTGCTCTTGCTTACTATCGCTAGCCCAAGTGAACTTCTTTGCAGCATACAGATTAATGCTTGGTAACATCGGATACATCCACTCTAAGGCATTACCAGAAGTAAACGACTTTGGGGTCATCATAAACCAGCGATCTACATTGAAGAAAGCCGGCACTGAACTACTGGTTTGAGCTGGAATCAATCCAGCAATGTAATATTCAACAACGTTACCGACGGTAGTTGTTTCACCTTTACCATGAGTGACGGTTATTTTAAGAACATCTTTATTAGCTGCGTCTTGTGTAACATCTAGTTTGAATGTGGATGCGTAATCTGCTGGGTAGACATCAATATTCTTCTTCAGAGAACCGCATGTGAATGTGACAGTTGTTTTACCAGTCACAATTTTTGATGCTCCACCAGTAACAGTCCATGTTTTGGTATCAGTCGATGGACTGAAAATCCCGCTTGGTAGTCCTGTCGAATCAGCCTCGGTACACGCAGACAAAGCTGCACCATTATCCGACTCAATTTTTACAGAAGTGGCTTTACCAATGACCAGTGAAGTTGTACTGAGTTTGATGGCTGTGGGTGTTATTGGAGTGGGAGTTGGGGATGGTGCGGGAG
>DLPA01000156.1:14221-18721 GCA_002479815.1 bacterium UBA7470
GTTGGGGATGGTGCGGGAGTTGGAGATGGTGCGGGAGTTGGTGTTCCGCTATTGATACACGGAATAGTATCGTTATTGGGTACATTCTGGTCTATAGCCCAGTAAATCGTCATTGACAGTACGCCATTACTGCCAAGCACTTGCACGTAAAGCACATCCTCTTCAGTTGTCTTTACTGTATTGATTTGGTTTAAGTTAGGAACTCCAGAATAACGCATTAATGCTTGTTCATACGTCATCCTTACTCTGCCTGTCTGCACCATCTGTTGAATAGGTAAACGAAATTGAGTAGCGTCAATATTATGGCTAATAGGCCCGTTAGCACCACCAGGAGTTTTGTTAGACCACATTATTATTTCGAAATTACCAAATGCCCCCATAGTACCAGCGTCGAATGCGAATGTTCCAACAGGCATCGGCATCGTCACAATGCGTCCTTCACCCAAAGTAATATTTGCTCTACCAAGACTGTACGCCTTCACTATCTGGTAATCAGCAGTCAGCACTTCTATCGGAACGGATTTCTCTGGTATACAAGTTGGCGTTTGCGCCAAAGCAACCGAGCTGAAGACCATAGAAACCGTACTCAGCAGAACTCTCATATCACTTCCTCAAAATAAAAAAGTGCCCAGGAGTTTTAACTCTTGGGCACCGCTAAGCTTAGGCCTTACGCGTTAATAAGACAATTAGTTAGCACCTGGATTTTGTGACTTAGGAGCATAAGCCCAGGTCATGTTAAACCCACCTGTGGAACGTGGCTCAACAATCATGTAAGTGGACAAGGCAGGAGCGCCTTGACGACCAAAGTTGTTGTAATTTGCTTCTGCACGAGCAACTGAACCCTGCTGCTCAACGTTCACATTGACCCAACCACGTGTAAATCCTGATGTTGAAACTTGACCGTTAGCAGTCGTTCCAGGACCTGTGGTGAACGTCAGAATATTCAATTCCCAGGGCAGACGGTCTACAGAACCGACTGGGCATGGAGAAATAAAACAGCCAACAGAAGCCAGAGTGCGCTCTTGTTCGTCACGTGCAGTAACCATCACGCTTGGTTGGTTACCGATACGAGGGAAATACTGACCAGTTGAAAACGCTGATCTATTCCAAGCATCTTTTGTTGGGAATGTGATAGTGGCCAGCGTTGCAGCTCCATTCAAATTGTAGGGAACCGTAAAGTTATTGGCCCACAGTGCATCTTCAACACTCGATTTTGTATCGCTGTTGGTTGTCGCTGTGCCAACGCGCTGCAATTGTGCAGTCGTGTCGCCTAAAGATGAGTAAATACCAACTCGGTGGTAGATTGCAGAATCAACGCTGTCCAAAGCAACCATTGGCAGGTTGGCCAGAGATCCGCCTGCTGCAGGATTGCGGAGTGTTACGTCGCCAGTGATTGCATTACCACCACCGGGCGTATTCCATGCGTGCAATGGCACAATTGCAGGAGTACCACCGATTGTACCGACCGCACCAGCGGCTCCAGTACCAGCTGGAGCTACAGCAGAACCTGTTGCTGCTGCATTGCACCAACGAGAATATGCTGCCAGGATGGCGGCTTTGTCAACAGGAGCGTTGCCCAAACCAGTTACCAGTGAAGACTCATGAACTGTCAAGTAGGTGAAAGACGAGTCCATTGCACCGGTCAGTGCGCTGGTAGGTTGGCGATTTTCAGCTGCTCTCACCAGAGAAGGATCAAAGCCTACTGACTGAGCAGTTGCGCGTGGGCAGTTGTTTTGCTCGTTAGGAACATACAAGGATGAGTCATCAGAGCTGGAAATCGCCAAACGATTCATACCAGCAGTGGCGTGCGGTTGTGCCACCGCAGTACCACGCCATACATCACCAGGGCTCAAAAACACTAAGAAGTCAAGTACCTCTTCTGAGTGCAAGCGCTCATGGAATGTCAGCTTGACCACAGCAGAGTTCACGGTGTCAGTGTTAACCAGACGAATTTCGCTTTCCCAGCCACCACCGACCATCACCATGGGGGCAATCAGTTGCTCACCTTTACCACCAGGGTTCACGCCTACAGCGGAAGCACCACCAGCCATCAGCGCCGCAGCTACTGCTGCAACTACGCGTTTTTTAAGCATCACTTTTACTCCTACAGGTTGGAAAAAATTTAAACAGCTTTCAAGCCAAGTTGCCTTGATTTTCCTTGAGCTTGTGACGCGAGCCAAAGACAGCCCGAGAACCACTGTTGGGTGCATCATAGTGGAAAAACATACCAAGCCCAAACTTCTAAGGCATGGAAACGAGTGACGGGCATCACATGACTTGGTTTGCTGTTGCTTCATGACAACAAGGGCTTTTACAGTGCTGGCTTGAGGTCGTTCAACATGGGGTCGCTGTTCATGTGTTGCCATTGGCGTTGGTCATGAGGCATCCACCAGTCTTGTAACAACTGTGAAGAACTTTGTTTGGGGTCATCAATGCTTCTGAAGAGTACTTCTACTTCTATACGTACTCTCTGCTTGCTGTCCGCAGGATGCACGTTTGTGACCTGAAACGATTCAATCCACCATGCAGCATGGTGATAGTTGACGTAGAAAAAGCGTTCTATGTCTTTTTGAAATTTTTCCATGTCATAGCGCGCAGACCAATCACGCTGGGCATAGGCAGTCCAATAGGCTGTGAATGGCTTGAGCAGGCCGATAGCATTAAGCGCTTCACGCAGCTCAGGGGTTTTAAAGATCAAGGGCAAAGGGCGTGCCAGCGGATGAGGGATGGGTTGCTGTGGCGCTGGTGCGGCTGGAGCCTCTGCTTGCGGGGCGGTTGCACAGCCTACCAAGCCCAGAGCCACACTGGCAAGTGCCAAACGCTGAAACTGACGGCGATTGGTGCTGGACTTAAATGCAAACGTCATAAAAACACTCCTAAAAACAAACGATGGCCAAACAGAAAAGACTACGCTTGTGCAAAGGGCATCAAGCGGTACAACACTTTGGGGATGTGGGCGTAGGTTTTCAATGGGATGGAAGTTGCGACTGCAGTAGCCTTGATCGGCCTCGAATTCAGTAATCTCAGCCCCACTTCTGTCGGAGAAATATGCAAGTACTCTTGACCCCAACAGCGAATGGGATATTGGTCAATATGAAACCATTTTTCAAGATCAGCAGTGATGCAGCTTGCATGGGGATGATGCTGCAGCAATGTGCAAAGCTCATGCACAGCCTCAAAAGTCAGCACCGCATCGGAAGGCAAATGAACGCTTGCCACCCCTAATAGATCCGTTTTCACATTCTGTTCCGACAGGATGTATACACGCCTATCGCGCCGTTCTAACTCCCACATTAAACGCTTCATTGCAGGCGAGTGATCTGAGGATGTTTGTAGCAGATACACCCAATCACCATGCGTTTGACGAACCAACGAAAAGAATTGGTCCAGCAAACCAACAGGCGTTTTCGGGCAAGACCAGAAAGTCAGTGCTGCCCTTGGAATCATTTCGCTTACATCCGCCCTTTGCGGCTTAGTCTGGATCCATTGACGATAGTGTCGCCGCAATGCAAACTCCCAAGATGCCGGTAAACGATGACGTATCTCGCGCACCAGTAAACGAATCAGAGGACGCACAAGACCTGGATTGATCAGAGGGTCTTGTCGATTTAACTCATACTCGTGCGCCAGAAAACGGGTTCTGTCGTCTGCTATTGTCTTGAGTTCTGCAATTGCTCTTTGATATTCACCTCCCTCTTTCGCCCTCTCTGCTTGCGCTTGTAGCCGGCGCTCCAACTCTAACTGGACACCGCTATTGAATACCCCCTTTTGGCGACTGATGCCAGACATTGCGGTACGCTTCACGGCTTTGACCGAAACCCCTGCCGCCAACGCACGAACGGACTCAGGTGCAAGTTCGTCCAAAGCAAGGCTTATTTCGAGGTCTGCATCGGTATCAACTTGCCCTGTTTGCAATCGTTTCAATACAGCAACGCAATTTGCTAAGTCGATCGGCCACACCTTTTCTTGTGCAGCTGGCGGTAAAGCCGCCAAATACACATCCAAAAACCACAACAAGGCCCATTTGGGATGTTGGTAGTCTTCCACCCCACTCCATTGCAGCTCAAAGTCACGAAACCAGTGTCTTAAACCCGCTTCGGTGGCGTTGAAGTAGTGATGGGGATAGGCGTGCTCAGGCTGTAAAAAAGCGGTGTCGATTTTGGCCACGCCATCGGGTTTCAGAATGCGCCAAATTTCTGCCGCTGCCGCCTCGGGGTATTGCAAGTGCTCAAACACCGCTTGACTGATGACTGCATCGAAGGTATCGGCCCTGAATGGCAAGGCATCCGCTGACGCGACCACATCGACCATAGGGAAGCGAAACACATCGACCTGCACCACATTGACGCGCTCTATGTGTTTGCCGCCTGCGCCTAAATCTAAGAGCAAGCCAGCCTCAAACTGTGCAATCAACGCATCGGAACTGGGGCTATAAGGATGGGTGGAGGCGTGCTGATCGGGCGGGAGTGGTTTCCCCAAGCCCTGGGCCACCAAACTGGG
>DLPA01000132.1:0-197 GCA_002479815.1 bacterium UBA7470
AAAGGCTTGGGGATGAGATAGTCTGCGCCGAAGCTGAGTTCTTGTCCGGCGTAGGCAGCGGCGACTTCATCGCTGGTTTCTTGTTTGGCAAGATCGGCGATTTGGCGTACACAGGCCAGCTTCATGGCCTCGGTGATTTTGGTTGCGCCGCAGTCCAGTGCGCCCCTGAAAATGTAGGGGAAGCACAGCACGTTGTT
>DLPA01000132.1:245-10458 GCA_002479815.1 bacterium UBA7470
GGGAAGCACAGCACGTTGTTGACTTGGTTGGGGTAGTCGGAACGGCCTGTGGCGATGATGCAGTCGGGGCGTATGGCTTTGGCGAGTTCGGGACGAATCTCAGGCTCGGGGTTGGCGAGGGCCAAGATGATGGGCTTGGGAGCCATCGTTTTCACCATTTCAGCGGTCATCACGCCCGGGGCCGAGCAGCCTAGGAACACGTCAGCACCCGCCACCACGTCGGCCAGTGTGCGGGCCTCGGTGACTTGGGCGTAGCGGGCTTTGGAGTCGTCAAATCCACCAGCGCGGCCTTGATAGATCACGCCTTTGGAGTCGCAGACGTAGATGTGTTCGCGCTTGGCTCCTAAGCCGACCATCACGTCCAGACAAGCAATGGCGGCTGCGCCCGCGCCTGAAACCGCAATTTTTACATCGGCAATGGCTTTGCCGACCAGCTCCAAGCCGTTGAGCAAGGCCGCGCTGGAGATGATGGCTGTGCCGTGCTGATCGTCGTGAAAGACGGGGATGCCCATGCGCTCGCTGAGTTTCTTCTCGATGTAAAAGCACTCAGGTGCTTTGACGTCTTCTAGGTTGATGCCGCCCAAGGTGGGTTCTAGGGCGGCGATGATGTCCACCAATTTATCGGGATCACGTTCGGCGAGTTCGATGTCGAACACGTCGATGCCCGCAAATTTTTTGAACAAGCAGCCCTTGCCTTCCATGACGGGCTTGCCCGCCAAAGGGCCGATGTCGCCCAAGCCCAGCACAGCAGTGCCGTTGGTAATCACACCGACCAAGTTGCCTCGGCTGGTGTAGTCGTGTGCTTTGGACGGATCGGCGGCAATTTCTAGGCAGGGGTAGGCGACTCCAGGCGAATAAGCCAAAGACAAGTCGCGTTGATTGGACAGGGCTTTGGTGGGCGTGACGGCGATTTTGCCGCGCACAGGCTGGCAGTGGTAATCGCAAGCGGCGTCGCGCAGGGCTTGTTCGGCGGGAGACAGGTGAGACATACTCATAAAGGGTGGGTAGTAAACCGCTGATGCAGTGTTGGCTTTTCGTAAAAAGGACGACAGCTCCACAAGTGTCAGGCTGTCGCTGTGATCGGCCCCTCCATATCTCGGCATGTATGCGTTGAAGTGGAAGGCGGTTTGATTATAAAAATTTGTGTTGAGTTCGCTGTAAAGCGTTTTGATATTACTAATGCAGAAGCTATTATTACTGTAGTAATTTATCTCGCCTTGCTCTTGCGTTATCAGCCGTGATCGTCGCTTAAAACAGGGGCTTATTCGATGAAACGGCCTTCTTTATTCACGATGGTCAAACCCACGTAAGGTGATCCGTTGCGGTCGCTAGAACCGTATTTGATGCTGACACCGCTGCCAAAATTTTTTTCTCCCATGCTTTCCAGCGCTGTGACCAGGCTTTCACGGGTCAACTTAGGGCCCGCCTGCTTGATACCCTCAATCAAGACCTTAGCGTTGATAAAAACCTCCAATCCCAAATAAGAGTAATCTGTTTTGGTGGTCGCTGCTTGAATGGCTTGTTGGTAGTCTCTGACGATAGGAATTGCGTTTCTCCAAGGGCTGGGAACCAAGGTCGTAAAGACAACCCCGCCCGTATAGTCACCCAAATCGCTGACAACTTTGCGGTTGGCTTGGGCTGCAAGGTTGTAGAACTGGGTAGCCAGTCCATTTTTACGGGCTTGCTTGATCACCGACACCGTCGCTTGTGGCGAGGCAACCAGAATGATCCCGTTGGTGTTGGATGTTTTCAGCGCCGACACTACTGCCTCAGCATTGCTACCGTCCCGGGCGATGGCTTGTTCAGCGACAGCTTTGATTTTTGCTTTCTCCAATACTCCTTGTGCAGCAGCAAGGCCGCTTTTGCCAAACGGATCGTCTTGGTACACCACAGCGATGCGCTCTTGTCCGATGGTTTGCATTTGCTTGACCATCCGATTGATTTCATCGTCCGTGGTGGGGCGCATATTAAAAGCATAGCGCCCAGGTGCGCTGCGCATAGGTCCACCTCCTGCAATACCCGTCACCAAAGGTAGTTTCGTTTCATTAACGATGGGCATCATGGCGCTGCAACTGGCTGTGCCCCAGCAGTTGAACAGCGCAATAACCCCTTTGGCTTCCAATTGTTTTGCATTTTCTGCCGCTTTCGGTGGCGAAAACTCATCGTCCAGCGCAATAAGTTGGATTTTTCGTCCACCGATACCACCTGCTGCGTTGATGCCCTCAAACGCAGCTTTGGCAGCCACCAAACCCTCATTGCCAGCGGCAGCATTCGGACCGCTCAACGGCAGGCTTGCTCCGATCAAAATGTCATCTGCATGGACGGATGGACTTCCGAGGCTCAAACCGAGCAAGCAGACAAGCCAAGTTGGAGTCAAAAACTGCGAATGGCGGCGGGTGGTGTGAGGTGTCAGCATAAGCAAAAAAAGTGATACGAAGGGAGTGCACAACAGCAGATGCAATTGTTGCAATTTCACCTCTCTATCCTACACAAGTGATATTTTCAACATATCAACAGTGTCTTTACTGGCCTTGGGCTGGGGACGATCAACCTGTTGTCGCACTGTGTTCAATGCGCGTCTGCTTGTTTGGCGGCTTCGATCGCCTCGCTGGCATCGGCCTTTGCACCATTGAAGTAGAAATTGAGCAATACCGCGCTGATAGATGCGAGCAAAATGCCCGATTCAATCAAGGGGTGGATGGCATGAGGCATCCATTGTTTGAAGTTGGGGGCGATCAAAGGAATCATGCCGATGCCGATAGAGATGGCGACGATGAACAAATTATTGCGATTGGCTTTGTAGTCCACCCCAGCCAGAATGCGTATGCCCGTGGCGGCGACCATGCCAAACATCACCAAACCCGCGCCGCCGAGCACAAACGTGGGCAGCGATTCGACCAAGGCCGCCATTTTGGGCAGCAGGCCCAGCACGATCAAAATCACACCGCCCGCCACGCACACAAAGCGACTTTTCACGCCCGTCACGCCCACCAAGCCCACGTTTTGCGAGAAGCTGGTGTAGGGGAAGGTGTTGAAAATACCGCCGATCAACGTGCCCAAGCCATCGGTACGCAGCCCCGCCGTCAGCATTTTTTGATCGACGGCTTTGCCTGTCATATCGCCCAAGGCCAAGAACATTCCTGTTGATTCGATCATGACCACGATCATCACCAAGCTCATGGTGGCGATCAAAATCGGGTCGAAGACGGGGGTGGCAATCTCAAACGGCAAGACCAAATCGAACCAGCCGGCTTTGCTCACTTTGTCAAAGTTCATCAGGCCCATGACGGTGGCGATGACGCCGCCAATGACGATGCCCAAGAGCACAGAAATGTTCGCCACAAAGCCTTTGGCGTATTTGGCGATCAACAAAATCGAAGCCAAAACAATGCTGGCGATGAGGATGTGCGTTGGCTGGGCATACAGCGGGTTGTCCACCGTGCCCACGAGGGCCAAGCCTTTGGGAAGGGCGGGAGCCGTGCCGCTGCTGGCTAAGGCGGTCACGTCTGCCAACCATTTGGCGTGTTCAGGGTGGACGATTTTCGGGGCTGTGGGGCCAAAGGGGTTGCCAAAAATCCAGTTGATGCCGATGCGCATCAAGCTGATGCCGATGACGGCGATGATGGTTCCTGTCACCACAGGCGGGAAAAAGCGCAGCATGCGGCTGACGACGGGCGCAATCAGGACGGAGATGACCCCCGCACCAATGATGGAGCCAAAAATCAGCCCCGCGCCCGCCGTGCCCGGATTGCTGTTCGCCATGGCAACCATTGGGGCGACAGACGCGAAAGTCACGCCCATCATCACCGGTAGCTTGATGCCGAACCACTGCGTCGCGCCTAAAGACTGAATCAGGGTGACAAGTCCACAGCAAAACAAATCAGCCGAAATCAACATGGCAACTTGTTCAGGGCTGAGTTTCAAGGCGCGTCCGACGATCAAAGGGACGGCAACAGCGCCAGCGTACATCACCAGTACATGCTGCAAGCCGAGTGCAGCCAACTTGCCTGTGGGCAGGCGTTCGTCAACGGGGTGGGCGGTTTCGTTCATCACTACTCCATTTGAGGGATCAAGCTAGTTTCATTAGACACAATTTTTGCATATAAAAATGTATACAAAAATTATTAAATTTTGTATACACGTTATCCCTTAAGATGGTGAAGTGGCTTTGCTTCCTCCACCAGTGGGCATCGGTATTTACACCACGGCGACAATGGTTTGTACAAGTGAAAACCACCCCGTCAGGCTGCACCTGCCCCCCCTCCATCGAGGGGAATTGGGCGGCCTCACTCGCGTCGCACCCGTGCCGTCGGCGTGAGACATTCCCCTCCGGTGGAGGGGTGGCAGGCGTGAGCCTGACGGGGTGGTTGTTGCTGCGCGAGTCAACACCAGCGACAGGGCGCGGTCATAGATAGTAAAAACGATAGTAAAAAATGTGAGCTGCTTACGCAGTTAATACGAGTTATTTGGCCATTTTGATTCATAAAAATAGGCTAAAAAGTATAAAAAATAGCTTTTCAACTCGTTTTTTTGGGGCTTGAAAACGATTTTTTGAGGTTTGAATCGTGTTTTTTACATAAAAACGGCTTATTTTTAGATCAAAATCTGCCAAGATTGACGTATTAATTGCGTAAGCAGCTCATATTTTTTACTATGTTTTTTGATAGTCGAAATCAAGGTTGACCAAAAACAAGGCGTAAAAAAACCGCATCAGGGTCGTGATGCGGTGGGGTGGAAGTCCGTTTGGAACAGGGACGACGAGCGCGATTTAGGCTTCAGGCAGGGCCGCTGTGGGGGGGGCGACGGGAAGCGTGCGGTGGTGACGGGCGCGGTTGAGGGTGGCTGCCGTCTCAATTAAGTTCAGGCCATACATCTCTGCGAACTGTTTGACGGTTTTGCCGCTGGCTTCAAAGGCGCGCAGGCGGGCTTCGTCGCGGGCAATGCGTTCGTTCCAGTCGGCAATGGCTTGGTCGAGGTGGACATTGGCCGCTTCGTCTTTGCTGCGGACTTGGGTGGCATAGTCGGCGGGACTGAGGCCCGAGGCTTGGGCCGCTTCGATGATGCGCTGGCGCAACTCGATACTCAAGTCTTGTTCGCTGCGCTGTTGGCGGCGACGATAGAGTTCCGTCAGGGCATGGTAACGGTGTTCGGGCGACACGGGTTCTACCGCTTGGCCTTGCAGGTCATGTCTGGCCTGACCAGAAGCCAGCGCCGCCAAGTAACGAGTGGAGCGTGTATGCAGGGTCAGCGCCAGCTTGAGGTCTTCTTTGGTGATGAACTCGCCATGCAGGGCTTGCAACTCTTGTAGCACACCGCGCTTTAGCGGCATCAGTTTTTGGCCGAACAGTTGAGGATAAATCTCTGCCAACTGAGCCAAGGTAGGATGCAGTGGTGTGGGAGGCTTACGGGAGCCTTCACTGCGGTTTCCTGGGGAGCGAGAGGAACGACCAGAGGATGCGGTATCGCGTTGCGGTGCACGCGGCCCACGGCGCAGTCCGCTTCTTTTGTTGAAAGCGTTGTCGCGCCTAACCTCTGTATCAGGGCTGTCTGCATGAGCAGAGTGATCAGAGGCTGAGGCTGAAATCGTAGTGGACATGAAAGTAGAGGGGGAGACCCAGAATGCGGAAAAACTCGAATGATGCCACCAATGGCGGCTCTATCAACGTGGCGGGTGTGAATATCTGTTCAATTCATCCCGAGCACCTGAAGCAGCTCGGTTTCAATTTCGGCTTGAGTTTTGTTGACCCGTAAGCTGTCACCTGCGATGAGAAAGGTGTCTTCTACCCGTTCACCCAGGGTTGTGATTTTGGCAAGTTGAATGTGGATGCTGTACCTGGCCAGCACGCGCGCAATGCTGTAGAGCAGACCTGCACGGTCGCTGGCAGAAAGACTCAGCAGCCAGTTTTGCGCTTTCTCATCAGGGCGCAGTTCAATGCGGGGGTTGACCGGAAAGCTTTTGACACGGCGCGACGTGCGACCCCTGCGTGGAGCCGGCAAAGCGGCATACTCGTCGATGAAGCGGGTCAGTTCAGATTCCACCATGGCGATGAGTTCACGGTCATGACAGTCCAGTTGCGAGGTCACGACCTGAAACGTGTCCAGCGCCTTGCCATTGCGAGTGGTATGGACTTTCGCATCCAGAATGCTGAAGTCGGCTTGATCGAAGTAGCCACAAATACGGGCAAATAAGTCGTCTTGGTCGTTGGTATAGACCAGCACCTGAATACCACCGCCTGAAGGTGATGTTCTCGCTCGCACGACCGTGGCGCTGCTGGTGTGGGCAGCAAGGGCGGCGCTCACGGCCTCTGAAGCAGGGCGGTGTTTGGGTAAGGCCAGTTCGCGTGAGATTTGGCGGGTATGCCAGGCAATTTCGCCGGCTTCATGACGCATGAAATAGCTCACGTCCAAGGTATCCCACAGGGTTTTATGGGCCTCATGCGGCAGGGCGTGCAAGGCCAGTTGGGTCAGGGCTTCACGCTTTCTGGCCTCCACCATGGCGCTGGGGTCAGGGGCGCGCCCGCCTAGGGCGCGTAAGGTGTAGCGATACAAGTCTTCCAGCAGTTTGCCTTTCCAGTTGTTCCAGACTTTGGGGCTGGTGCCACGAATATCGGCCACTGTGAGCAAATACAAGGCCGTCAGATGGCGCTCATTGCCGACCCGCTGGGCAAAACTGTGGATGACATCGGGGTCGCTTAAATCTTCTTTTTGGGCGATGCGGCTCATGGTCAAATGTTCGCTGACCAAAAAGGCAATCAGTTGCGTATCTTCTTTGCTGATGCCGTGCTCGCGGCAAAAGCGCCGCACGTCTTGAGCGCCCAGATCGGAATGGTCGCCCCCGCGTCCCTTGGCGATATCGTGAAAAAGGGCAGCAACGTAAAGAATCCAAGGTTGATCCCAGCCCGCTGCCAGTTGCGAGCAATACGGGTACTCGTGCGAATGTTCAGGGATGAAAAAGCGCCGCACATTGCGCAGCACCATCAAGATGTGCTGATCGACGGTGTAAACATGAAACAAATCATGCTGCATTTGCCCCACGATGTTACGAAACACCCACAGGTAACGCCCGAGCACCGAGGTTTGGTTCATCAAGCGCATGGCATGGGTGATGCCATCGGGTGCTTGCAGGATGCGTAAAAACGTGGCGCGATTGACCGGATCGCTGCGAAAGCGCCGGTTCATCAGTGGACGTGCGTTGTACAAAGCCCGCAAGGTTTTGGCTGAAAAACCTTTGATGCCGATGGTGGTTTGGTACACCAAAAAGGTTTCCAAGATGGCTTCGGGGTGTTGTCGATACACGTCATCGCTGGCAACTTCCAGCATACCGGCTTTTTCATAAAACCGGGGGTTGATGATGCGCAGTTGATGACTCTCGCGACTTTCGCCAGTGCTGATGTGTTCTTCAATGTTCAGCATCAAAATCTGGTTGAGCTGCGTCACTGCTTTGGCTGCCCAGTAGTAACGGCGCATCACTGCCTCGCTGGCGCGGCGTGCATGACGCCCTTGACCACCGTCATGAGGTTGGTACCCAAAGGACTCTGCAACAGCGGTTTGTAGGTCAAATACCAAGCGATCCTCGCGGCGTTTTGCAATGAGGTGTAGCCGCAGCCGTATCAAACTCAACAGGGCTTCGTTGGCCTTGAGTTGGCGTACCTCCAAAGGGGTGACCAAACCTTTGCGGCCCAATTCATCCCAGCTCCGTCCTAAACCGGCGGCCTTGGCGATCCAGAGCACGACGTGCAAATCGCGCAGTCCGCCGGGTGCTTCTTTGCAATTGGGTTCCAGTGCGTAGGGCGTATTCTCTTGGCGCTGGTGGCGCTGGCGCATTTCTAGGGTCTTGGCGATAAAAAAGGCTTGTGGATCCATCACCTCTTTCAGGGTACGCGTTAAGCGGCTGGACAGGGTTTTGCTGCCGCAGACCCAGCGGCATTCCAGCAATGAGGTTTGGATCGTCACATCGCGGCGCGCTTCCTCAGCACATTCGCTGATTTTGCGCACACTAGAGCCGATTTCCAGCCCCGTATCCCAGCACGCACCGATGAAGTGTTCAAGACACTTTTTCAGCTCAGGGTCTTGGTTGGGGTCGGCCTCGTCGGGTAAGAGCACCAAGACATCGACATCGGAGTGTGGAAACAACTCGCCACGCCCAAAGCCCCCCACGGCGACCAAGCTCAGGTCTGTGCCCAAGCCTGCTTGTTGCCACAGTTCGGTCAGCCACACATCGGCGTGTGCTGCTAGTTTTTGCAGCACCCGCTTGACCCCTCGGGTCGATGCCCCTGTGCGGGCCACACCTTCTAGCAAAGACTGCTGACCTTGACGGTAGCGTTCACGGGCGGTGGGCATAGGCGGGGGTGAGGTGGTGTCCGAACTCATGGGGGGCTGAAAATAGAAGTCTGAATGAAGGGAGGGGGTGGCAAGCTCCCCGCCGACAGTGTGAGCACCTCATAGCCCGTTTCTGTGACCAAGATGGTGTGTTCCCACTGCGCCGACAGCGAGCGGTCTTTGGTGACGATGGTCCAGCCGTCGTTGCCGTATTCTTTGACTTCGCGCCGTCCAGCGTTAATCATGGGTTCGATGGTGAAGATCATGCCGGGCTTGAGTTCTTCCAGCGTACCGGGCCGGCCATAGTGCAGCACTTGCGGCTCTTCGTGGAAACGCTGGCCTATGCCGTGACCGCAGTACTCGCGCACGATGGAAAAACCCTGACCTTCGGCAAACTTTTGAATGGCGTGGCCGATGTCGCCTAAGCGTGCGCCCGGACGCACTTGGGCAATGCCCTTCCACATCGCGTCATAGGTGACGGACACCAGCCGCTTGGCTGCAACCGAGCACTCACCAATCAAAAACATACGGCTGTTGTCGCCATACCAGCCGTCTTTGATGACGGTGACATCCACATTGACAATATCGCCGTTTTTCAAAGGCTTATGGTTGGGGATGCCGTGGCACACCACGTTGTTGACCGAGGTACACAAGTGCCCCGGATAGGGGGGGTAGCCTGGGGGTTGATAGCCGATGGTGGCCGATACCGTGCCTTGGCGTGCCATGTACGCAGCGGCGTGCATGTCAATTTCCAGCGTGGTGACACCGGGTTTGATCAGGGGCGTGAGGTAATCCAAGACCTCAGAGGCCAAACGGCAGGCGGTGCGCATGGCTGCGATGCCTTCGGGGGATTTGATGCTGGTACTCATGGGGGGCGGATTATCCTTGTTTCACCACGGGAGCGCACCGGACAACAACTCGTTTAAGTCGCGCTGCTGCGGGTAGCGGTGGCGGTTGGGGTCGGGGTGGATGCGGCGTATCCAGACGCTGTGCAGGCGTTCGGGGTGTGCTTGCTGAAAGTGGGCATAGACTTCCGGGTCACGCTCGGCATCGTCGCCGATCAGCAAAAAGCGCACCCCCGGGAAGGCGTCCAAAATGGCTTGAATGCGCTGAATTTTGTAGCTTTGCGTGTCAACTAAGGGGTCGCGGGTTTGGGCTTGAGGGCTTATTTCGCGCAACTGCAAGACCCCACGCGGAAATTGATGCTGCGCCAGAAAGCGGCGCAGGCTGTCGCTGAGTTGCTTGGGCGAGGCCGACAAATAAAACACGGGAGCTGCAGCTGGATGAGGCAAATCATCCATCAGCTTGCGGTAGAGCTGGGCCATGCCCGCGACAGCTTGCCGCGATTCGGGGGCAACGGTGAGGCTGTTTTTCAGCAGCTTGGTTTTGTCTAACACTTGGGTGACGAGGATGGTGTCGTCAATGTCAGAAATCAGCCCGCTGGTGTTGTGCTGATCGTGTACCAGCAGTCCGGCGGCGTGGCTGGCGTGTGCGGCGGGCTGGGCGAGGGTGGAGGCCACAGGCTGACTGTGCACCGTGTGCCAACCCGGGTTGAGCGTCATGGTTGGCAGGGCGACGTTGGTATGCAGTTCCCAATAGCCCATGTCATCCGCACGACTTTGCCACTCCAGGACATTGGTTTTGGTGTCGATGCGCCATTTCACGCGGCCCTCTTCCCCCCCCGCAAGCAATTGTTTGGTATGACGTTTGAGGGTGGAGAGTTGATGGCCCTGCGGCTTTGGGCCTTCGTGTGCTTCCGTTAAGCGCCCCGAAAAGCGCAGACCTTTGCTGGTCGCCCAGCCGTCGTCGATGATGTTGTGCACCTGGTTACTGGCGTAGGCAAGGCGGAATGAGCCTGTCAACATAAAGAAAAGTATAGTAAAAAAAGTGAGCT
>DLPA01000196.1:0-7549 GCA_002479815.1 bacterium UBA7470
TCCAACACCGCCCGCCCTTGGTTGAGAGCGACGGCTTGGCGCAGCGTGGGCAAGTCCATGTTGTCCAGCAAAATCATCTTGGCTCCAGCCGCCAGAGCTTCTTCAAGCTGGCTCAGGTGTTCGACTTCGATTTCCACAAAGCTCGCCTGTGCAGCCACCGCTTGCGCTTGTTGCAGCACGGCTGTCACGCCCCCTGCGGCGGCGATGTGGTTTTCTTTGATGAGGATGGCATCAAATAAGCCCATGCGGTGATTGACCCCACCGCCTGCCAGCACCGCGTACTTTTGCGCCACGCGCAAGCCCGGCAAGGTTTTGCGGGTATCGACGATGCGGGCACGAGTGCCTGCAACCGCATCGACAAACTGCGCGGTACGGGTAGCCACACCGCTTAAAAGCTGCAAGAAATTCAAGGCGGTACGCTCCACGGTTAGCAATTGGGGAGCGGGGCCGTGCAGCTCCATGACCACTTGGTTGGGTTGGCAACGCTGTCCTTCAGCGAGGTGCCACACCAGTTGGCCCTCAGGCACGACGTGGGCAAAGGCGGCATCGACCCAAGGACGGCCACAGACCACGGCAGACTCCCGCGCAATCACGCGAGCACGGGCAGGTTTGAACGGGACTAAGGCAGCGGTCAAGTCGCCCCCACGCACATCTTCGGCCAAGGCGCGGGCCACGTCGGCAGCGACGCAGGCATCAAAATCAGCCCCCGCTGCACCAGCAACAGATTCGGGCGTTAAAACAGCAGACATACAAAGATTCCATCAAGGCAAGAATGTGGTGGGATCCATTCCATCGTTTGGATCGACTAGACTCGCGATTTTCCGACCAAACCTGAGCACTTTGCAGGCAGCCCTTCTGAAAAATCTGCTGTCTCTTTGGTGATGGGTTTGATTTTGCCTTCTTCACTTGATGAGTGTCATGTCCGCTACGACTGCCCCAGCCGCCGCTGCCCACACCACCGTAACTCCCTATGGCACGTTGCCGAATGCGTCGCCTTTGCCCCAGCGTCGGCCTGTCAGCCTACCGCGCTTGCAGGATATGCGGGATCGGGGGGAAAAAATCACCATGCTCACCGCCTACGATGCCACATTTGCGGCAGTGGCCGATGCCGCAGGGGTGGAATGTATTTTGGTGGGCGACTCGCTGGGCATGGTCTGTCAAGGCTTGTCCAGCACCGCAGGCGTGACTTTAGAAACCATGCGCTATCACACCGAGAGCGTGGTGCGGGGCTTGCGCCGCGTGCAGGGCACGGCATGGGTGATTGGGGATTTGCCCTTTGGCAGCTATCAAGAAAGCAAAGAGCAAGCCCTACGCAGCGCCACCGTCTTGATGCAGGCGGGAGCGCACATGGTCAAGCTGGAAGGCGGTGGCTGGACGACCGAGACCGTGCGCTTTTTGGTCGAGCGCGGCATTCCCGTCTGCGCCCATTTGGGCTTGACCCCGCAAACCGTGCATGCACTGGGCGGCTACCGCGTGCAAGGCCGGGGCGCACAAGCCGCCGATACCTTGCGCCGAGAGGCACTGGCACTGCAAGACGCAGGCGCTACGATGCTGGTACTGGAGATGGTGCCAGCCCCCCTGTCTGCCGCCTTGACCCACGAGCTTCGCACCTGCCACACCATCGGCATCGGTGCGGGCAAGGGCACGGCGGGCCAAGTGCTCGTGATGCACGATATGTTGGGCATCAATCTGGGCAAAAACCCCAAATTCGTTCGCAACTTCATGGAAGGCAGCGCCAGCGTGCGTGCTGCGATGGAAGCCTATGTTCATGCGGTCAAGGCGGGCGCTTTCCCTGTCGATGCCGAGCACGCTTGGGCCGAGTGAGGAGTTTTTAATATGCAGATCGTTCACACCCCTGCTGCGCTGCGCGAGGTTTTACACGCCTACCACTCCCCCGCCTTTGTGCCCACGATGGGCAATTTGCACAGCGGGCATTTGAATTTGGTGACACTCGCCAAGCCGCTGGGCGATGTCACCGTGGCGAGTATTTTTGTCAATCGACTGCAATTTGCGCCCCACGAAGACTTCGACACCTACCCCCGCACCCTGCAAGCCGATTGCGACAAGCTGGCCGCTGCGGGCTGTGATGTGGTGTTTGCCCCTGCCGAGGCCGACCTCTATCCCGTGCCGCAAACCTTCAAAGTCACGCCCCCGACGGCGTTGGCCGACATTCTGGAAGGCCATTTCCGCCCGGGCTTTTTCACAGGCGTGTGTACCGTCGTGATGAAATTGTTTCAGTGCGTGTTTGCCGAGGCACGCGGCCCCCGCTACGCGGTGTTTGGCAAAAAAGACTACCAACAACTGATGGTGATTCGCCAGATGGTCGAGCAATTCGCCTTGCCCATCACCATCGTTGGCGGTGAAACCCAACGCGCCGACAATGGGCTGGCCTTGAGTTCGCGCAACGGCTATCTGAGTTCTGAACAGCGGGAAGAAGCGGCTGCGCTGTCCATCAGCTTGCGCAGCTTGGGCCACGCCGCACAAGCCTTGTTGTCTGCCCACACAGCAGGCGCAGATGTGGCCTTGCAAGCCTTGGAGCGTGTCGCACTTGAGCAACTCAATGCCCGTGGCTGGAAAACAGATTACTTGACCGTGCGCCGTCGCAGCGATTTGCAAACGCCCCAAGCAGGCGATGCGCTGGTGGCATTGGGCGCGTCAAGGCTGGGGAATACCCGTTTGATCGACAATATCGAAATCCAATAATCACGATTGCATCACTTACCACGGACGTGCCATGACTGCTCCCGCTGTTTCTCCTCTGGCTGATGATGTACTTTTGTCTGTGCCCCGCACCGATGCAAGCATCAGCCCCTCGCTGTACCGCACTGAGCACCAACGCGATGTCATCAACCGCCTCAAACGCATTGAAGGCCAAGTGCGCGGCCTGATTGATATGGTGGACAGCGGTCGCCCTTGTGAAGATGTGGCCCAACAAATGTCGGCTGTACGAAAAGCGATGGACAAAACCTTCTACCGCATGATGGCCTGCACCGTCATGGAAGCCGTCTGCACCACCGAATCGGCGGAAGACACCTTGCGCGAGGTCGAGCGCTCCACCCGCATCTTGGAAAAATATGCCTGAATCTGACCGTATCTCCCGCTACTTGGTGGGCGGTGCGGTGCGCGATGCCCTGTTGGGCCACCCCAGCCAAGACCGTGACTGGGTCGTGGTAGGCGCAAGCCCCCAACACATGGTCGATGCGGGATTTGTCCCTGTGGGCAAAGATTTCCCCGTTTTCTTACACCCCAGTACCCGTGAAGAACACGCCCTGGCCCGCACCGAACGCAAAACGGGCGCGGGCTATCATGGCTTTGCGTGCTACGCCGCGCCTGATGTGACGCTGGAAGACGATTTAGCCAGACGCGATCTCACGATCAATGCGATAGCTGCTTACGCGATTGAATCGGGTGATAAAGACTATTTTTCATCAAAAAAAGGCTTGCTGCCTGACCTCACACAGCTCATCGACCCCTTTGGGGGTGTCGCTGATTTGCAGGCGGGCCTCTTGCGCCACGTCAGCCCCGCCTTCCGAGAAGACCCGGTGCGGATTTTGCGGGTCGCGCGGTTTGCTGCTCGTTGGCCGCATTTTGTCGTGGCCCCTGAAACCTTGGCCCTGATGCAGGAGATGGTGCAAGCAGGTGAAGTGCATCATCTGGTGGCTGAACGGGTGTGGCAAGAACTCAGCCGTGGGCTGATGGAGCAGCGTCCCTCGCGCATGTTTGAAGTCTTGCGGGCCTGTGGCGCATTGGCGGTGCTCTTGCCCGAACTGAATCAATTGTGGGGCGTTCCGCAACGCGCCGATTACCACCCCGAAGTCGATACTGGCATCCACGCCATGATGGTGTTGGACATGAGCGCCCAGCTCCACGCCTCTTTGCCCGTGCGCTTTGCCTGTTTGTGTCACGACTTGGGCAAAGGCACGACCCCCGCCGACATCTTGCCCCGTCACTTGGGCCATGAGGAGCGCAGCGTCGAGCTGCTGCATCAGGTATGCGAACGCTGGCGCGTGCCGCGCGATTGCCGTGAGCTGGCCGACATCGTGGCGCGTGACCACGGGGCCATCCACCGCAGCGCCGACTTCAAAGCCGCTGCCTTGGTGCGTTTGTTTGAACGCTGCGATGCGCTGCGCCGCCCGTCCCGCTTTGCCGAGATGCTATTGGCTTGCGAGTGCGACGCACGCGGACGCTTGGGGCTGGAAAACCAAGCCTACCCGCAACGCCCACGGCTGCAAGCCTTGTTGGACGCAGCTTTGACGGTGAACACAGGTGCAATCGCTGCCCACATCCAACACACACCGCCTCGGTCGGAAGTGACGGCTGCCCTGCCACTGGGCGAGCGCATCGCACAAGCGATACATTCTGCACGTTGCGAAGCGGTGGCCGCTGCCATGTAATGAATTTAATAGCTGCTGACGCTTTATTTGATTGCGATAGAACCCATTTTTATGCAAAGTTTGATAGCCTACGAGCAGCCCCTACAGAAAATCTTCAGCGCCGACTACGTGTTTCGGATTCCCGACTATCAGCGCCCCTACTCGTGGACGACCGAGCAAGCACAAGAGCTGCTGGATGATGTGCTGGGGTTCATTCAAAGCAAGCCCGCCGGAGCAGTGGGCGAGCAGCCGAGCTATTTTTTGGGCAGCATCGTCCTCATCAAACAAGCCAATGCGCCACAGGCCGATGTGGTCGATGGTCAGCAACGTCTGACCACCCTCACGCTCTTGCTCTCGGTCATTCGCGCCCAGTTGGACGAGAAGCTGCGCCCCCTCATCACCAAAAGCATCTACGAAGAAGGCAATATTTTCAACGGCACGACCGACCATTTCCGCCTGAGCTTGCGCCAGCGCGATGCCGCCTTCTTTCAGCGCCATGTGCAACGCGATGGCGGCTTGGCCGAGTTGCTGGCCTTGGAGGTTGATTTGAGCGACACCGAGCGCCTGCTGCGGGACAATGCGCGGCTGTTTGATGCACGCCTATCGGCCTTGGAACCCGCGCAGCGCATGGCGTTGGCGCAATTCATTTTGCAGCGTTGCTTTTTGGTGGTGGTGTGTACGCCCGACGTGCATTCGGCCTACCGCATCTTCTCGGTGCTCAACAGCCGAGGGCTGGACTTGACCGCTACCGATTTGCTCAAAGCCCGCATCATCGGCCACATCCCCGAAGCCGAGCGCGATGCCTACACCCGAAAATGGGAAGACACCGAAGAAGACTTGGGGCGCGACGATTTCAACACCTTGTTTTCGCACATTCGCACGGTCTATCGCAAAGCCAAGGCGCAAGAAACGCTGGTCAAAGAGTTTGAAACCCATGTGCCCGCGATACTCACCCCTACCACCTTCATCGACGACGTGCTGCTGCCCATGGCGCAAGCCTTTGGCGAATTGAGCACCGCCAGCTATGCCGCGCCCAGCCATGCCGAAGCCATCAACCAACACCTGCGCTGGCTCAATCGGCTGGAATTCAAAGACTGGATGCCGCCCGCCTTGGCCTTTGTCACCCGCTACCGCCAAGACCCGCCCAAGCTGCTGGCCTTTTTTGCCGATTTGGAGCGTCTGGCCTACTTCATGCTCGTCACCAGCCAAGGCGTGAACGACCGCATCGAACGCTTCGCCAAAGTCACCCGCGACATTGAAAACAAGGTTTCTTTGCATCAGCCCTTGCCCAACGCGGCTTCCTCGCATTTGCAACTGAGCGCAGAAGAACAATGGCAGTTTTACGACCGCTTGGACGGCCCGATTTACGCCACGCTGTCGGCCAAAGCCCGCACGCCTGTGCTGCTGCGCCTAGACAGCCTCCTGTCCTCAGGCGGGGTCTGGCACGATGTCAACATCATCTCAGTCGAGCACGTCTTGCCCCAACATCCGGCACTGGGCAGCCAGTGGTTGACGTGGTTTCCTGATCCCGCCGAGCGTGCGCGTTGGGTGCATCGCTTGGGCAATTTGGCCTTGCTGACGCGGCGCAAAAACAGCCAAGCCTCGAATTGGGAGTTTGAGCGCAAAAAGAACACCTATTTCAGCCGTGGCGGGGTCAGCACCTTTGCCTTGACGGTGCAAATTCTGTCGCAACCCGAGTGGACACCGCCCCTCGTCGCCCAACGCCACGCCCAACTGATGGCCTTGCTGGCCCAACATTGGCGCTTGGACACCTCGCTGGACGAGTTTTTGAAGCAAAGCACCGCCACCCCATGAACACGTCCACCCTCGATACCGACGCACAGGCCCGCCAGCCGCGTGTGGTGGTATTTGCTGGCCCCAATGGGGCGGGCAAATCCACCCACGCCGAAGCGATTTTGGCGACGCTGGGCATAGACGTGTTTGTCAATGCCGACCACATCGCCCGAGGCTTGTCGGGTCGCAACACCGAAGCCGTGGCCTTTGAAGCTGGGCGCATCATGCTGCGGCGGCTGCGCCAACTCAGCGCATCCCGAGAAGATTTTGCGTTTGAAACCACGC
The DNA here is from genome assembly GCA_002479815.1 of bacterium UBA7470. Lineage (GTDB taxonomy): Bacteria > Pseudomonadota > Gammaproteobacteria > Burkholderiales > Burkholderiaceae_C > UBA2334. Next base: position 6,453 of record DLPA01000196.1, read on the forward strand.
TGTCCAGCCGAACCTTTGCTCACTTTTTAAGCATTCTGAAAAAGCAAGGCTATGGGGTAGCGATCTATTATTTTTCATTGGCGACCCCACAATTGGCGGTGCGCCGTGTCAAACTTCGGGTTTCGTTGGGCGGGCATCATGTGCCGCCTGACGTGGTAAAACGGCGTTTCGAGCGCAGCCTTCACAACTTTTTTGAACTGTATGTCCCCTTGGCTTCCCATTGGGCGGTGTTTGACAACTCACTGCCCCCTTATGCCCGCTTGCTTGCCTATTGCAACAACGGCCCGTTGACCATTCAGGAACCCAACACATGGCACAAACTGCAAAAAACCTTGAAGGCAAGTCTTGTCACACCTCCATCAACGCCTCAGCCATGCTGATGCCCTCGCCCAAGGCGCTAGAACGAGCCTTGGTGCAATCGGCCACCCGCGCCCAAAGGCTGGCCGATGCCTTTGGTTTGAAGGTGCCTGTGGCACAGGCGGTGCGTTCAGTACGCAACAAATAGGTTTTTGTAGGCCTACCGCTTGACTATTTCGGTTCATCAAGCCTCATGCCGTTTGAATACGGCACACTGATCTTGTTCTTTAGGAGTCAGTCGATATGCAAGTACCTTCAGTGTCTTTTCCAACGCTTGTAGCGAGTGTCTTAAAGACGGTCAGCTTAGGTTTGTGTGCGTTGACCATCCAGACACAAGCCCAAACGGTTCCTGAAGGGGCAGACCATGCCACCCAGAAACTGAACAACGCATGGGACATGAGCACCCAGTCGGATGTGTTTCCTTTGCTTTGGACACACAACTTGGCGGCAGCCAGTGTCAGCAATGGTGTGATGAGTGCAACAGCCCGCGATACCGACCCCCATTTTTGGCTGCAATTTCCGCCTATTCCTTCGGCCATCGTACCGCCTAATTTGTCCCAAGCGACGATAGATGCCAATACCCATACCCGTTTATCCTTCCTGATGTGGTTGCCTGAAACGGTATCGCCTGGCAGTAAGAGCGGACGCTTGGTATGGCACAAAGGCGGAAGTACCATTGCTGCATTTGATGCAGCGTACTCAGAAAGTCCCTTGTTTCCCGTCTATCCAGGCTGGCATTT
>DLPA01000196.1:7657-11229 GCA_002479815.1 bacterium UBA7470
CCTTGTCTGAATTGCGCGATTCCCTTCAAGCTGGATTGGGCAAGGCTGTATCACGACAAAGAAACCGCCTCGTCTGTGGCGTTGCCTTCGGGAAAGACCCACTTGCTGACCCAAGTTCTACCGACGGGCGCTACGACGCCCGTCACCACCGTCATTCCAGCGTCGGCGGGTAAAGCGTCAATCGCACGTCTTCCAGCAGGCAGTTACAACATCGCCCCCATTTCAGATGCCGATTACGCCTTGTCTCAACGTGGCAAAGCTTGGAATTTCAGCAGCTTGACCGATGCAATGGTGACCAGTGGCATCAGTGGCGTCAGCGTCGGTGGCAATGGACTTACCGCGTTCACCAGTAATCCTGATCCTTTCGTGTTGCTGGATGTACCCACGCTCACTCCCGTGGATGCGAGCAAATACCGTTACATCGCTATTGACATGAGTCTGACCAATGTGCCCGCACAAGAGTCGGGCTTGTTGGTCTGGTGGGGAGATGCGCCTGCCACAGTACGCTATCCCAGTACCTTTACCCCTGTACAGGCTGGCCGCCAAACCTATCGTATTGATTTGAGCAAGTCTGCCGATTGGAAGGGTGTAGTGAAGGCACTCCGAATTGACCCCTTAAACGGTCCGAATGCTGCTGGTGGTTTTGGCTTTACGCTGCACAGCGTGACTTTGACGACGACGAGTGGAGCGCAAGAAATCGTCAGCTTCAACAATACCCCCTTGATTGTGAACGCCCGCCCAACCGTAGAAATTCTCTCACCAAGCTTTAGTACAGGTGAAGACTATGCCCTGGTAGAGCAAGGAGCGCCTTGGGCCATTCGCCAAGATCAAATCAAGCAACCCGGCCTCAGCAATTTGATCGGGTGGGAATACGTGACGCAAATTCCTGAAATCAACGCCACAGGGCAGTTCTTTCATGCGACATCACAAGTGGCCGCAGCAGGCCATACCGAAGGCGATCCTCAGGCGTTTTTGATTTTTCAAGAAAATGCCAAACCCATTGCCGCAGACACCTATCGCTTACTGGGGTTTGATTTGTATGTGCCGATGGATGCTGCCAACCAAGATGAGTTGACCAAAGGGGCGATGGCAAGGGTGGCATGGAAAACGGATGATGTGGACCCTGGCGTGACTTCAGACGATATTGTGCTGATGCCCGGTTTGCAACGGTATTGGTTGGATATGAGCAAGCTGGTGTACGAACCCGCGTCTTCGCGTATGTGGTCTGGCTCTGTTCGATATCTGCGGATTGATCCGTTTGAATTTCCAAGTTCTCGGCACTTTTATCTGGGTCGTACGGAATTACGAACCTTACCCATCTCGCAATACGTCTTACCTGTGACTTTGGGATTGCAGGATGCGGACGGCGATGCCATGTCTGTGACCGTTCGCGTAGGTAACACGACACTTACTACGGCACAAGGCCTCAAGAATGGTACACATCAATTGTTGGCCAATGTGAGCGCCTTGCCCGCAGGAGAACATCAACTCAGTGTGGACGTGTCAGATGGCAATGGCAGCATGACTCGCAAAGCCCATGTGAACTTCGTCAAAGTACCGACGGGCAGTGGTGTTCCTGCGCATCAGGTACAAGCCGCAGACCGGATTTTTAGATGGGCTGAATCGCTCATGGGTGGTTTATTGGGGCCTTCTGCTGCTTCGAGCATGAACCCTGCGTGCCCTACACACATTCCTGGTAGTTACGGTCGCTACTATCCCAGCACACAATCGTGCTTATTGGTGCTAGATGGGCTGATCGCATACAGCTTGAATGGGAAGCCTTTGTCTGTTGCAGGCTACACCGATGGGTTACTGACACAGGCAGCCGCCGCAGGTTTTTGAGTATCGGGTCAAAGATCGGGGGATAATCGCTGAATTTACGTTTACGTCAACGTCAATACGATTCAAAGACGGCCTCTTTTTCTGGAAACTGCTTATGTTGCTCAATGACGATCAATTGATGATCCGCGATGCGGTGCGCTCGTTTGCTCAAGAACAGCTCTGGCCCCATGCGGCCCGTTGGGACAAGGAGCATTGCTTTCCGCATGAGGCCCATCAAGGCTTGGCTGCATTAGGTGCGTATGGCATTTGCGTGCCTGAAGAGCTGGGCGGTGCAGGCTTGAATTACCTCAGCTTGGCAGTCGTCTTAGAAGAAATTGCGGCGGGTGACGGTGGCGTGAGCACCGCCATCAGCGTGACCAACTGCCCTGTGAATGCCATCTTGATGCGCTACGGCAATCAAGCGCAACAAGAACAATGGTTGCGCCCTTTGGCTGCTGGACAAATGTTGGGGGCTTTTTGTTTGACGGAACCTCATGTGGGGTCTGATGCGTCGGCCTTACGAACCACCGCCGTGCGTGAAGGCGATGAGTACGTCATCAACGGCGTGAAGCAATTCATCACCAGTGGCAAAAGTGGTCATGTGGCGATTGTGATTGCCGTGACCGACAAAGGGGCTGGTAAAAAAGGGATGAGCGCCTTTCTGGTGCCCACATCGTCCCCGGGCTATATGGTGGCGCGTTTAGAAGATAAGCTGGGTCAGCACTCCAGCGACACCGCTCAAATCAATTTTGATCACTGTCGTATCCCCGCAGAAAACCTCATCGGCAGTGAGGGCGAGGGTTACAAAATTGCCCTTTCTGCCTTAGAAGGGGGACGCATTGGCATCGCTGCCCAAAGCATAGGCATGGCTCGCAGCGCCTTGGAGTGTGCGCTGGCATACGCCAAGCAGCGCGAAAGTTTTGGCCAAGCCATTTTCAACCACCAAGCGGTGGGGTTTAAGTTGGCGGACATGGCGACTCAAATCGAAGCCGCACGCGCCTTGACTCACCATGCCGCAGCCTTGCGTGATGCAGGGCAACCTTGCTTGAAAGAAGCGGCAATGGCGAAGTTGTTTGCCAGCGAAATGGCCGAGCGCGTGTGCAGTGCCGCCATTCAAGTCCACGGTGGCTATGGGTATGTCAGCGATTTTCCGGTCGAACGCATTTATCGAGACGTTCGCGTGTGCCAAATTTACGAAGGTACCTCGGATGTGCAAAAAATCATCATTCAGCGCGCACTCGCTTGAGGTCAGGCGCTTCATCTCAAACGATGCGGTAGGTACTTGCTTTGTTTGACACGACCATTGCGACTGTGTGCTTGAGTTGGAGTTGGGCTTGTCTTGAAAGGTAGATCATGACTTCTGATTTGTCTCGTGGGCTTCGTTTGGGGGTGTTGGCCTTGGGATGTGCTTCGCTGCTGGGTTGTGTGGCGCATCGTGGCCCTGCGCCTGTGTATGCCCCGGATCGCCCTGTGTATGACCCACCTCCCTCAGGCCTTGTATATACACCTGCACCTCCCCCCGCGCACCATCCCAGACCAGCGATGAATGAGGATCGCTTGATCGAAGACCGCGTTTGGGCTGCGCTGCGCTCGGATCGTCAGCTTGACAGCCGTGGCTTGTCGATTCAGGTGGTCAACGGCGTGGTCATGCTCGGCGGGTATGCGTCTACGATCACGCACCGTGATCGTGCGCTTTATACGGCTTCGCGTGTCCCCGGTGTTCGCAATGTTGTGAATCAGATGACGCTCAA
>DLPA01000114.1:0-2436 GCA_002479815.1 bacterium UBA7470
AAAAAAATCCAGCAAAGCCTGAAAAACAGCAAGCTCAAGGTGCAAGCCGCCATTCAGGGCGATGCGGTGCGCGTCACCGGCGCGAAAAAAGACGACCTGCAAACCGCAATGGCCGTCATCCGCAAAGACATTGCCGATTTGCCCTTGAGTTTCAATAACTTCCGCGATTGATCTTGAGCTTGAGGATGACGGCTCGCAGCAGCTCACAAAAAAGTATAGTAAAAAAAGTGAGCTGCTCACGCAACCAATATCAGACTTTCAGCCGTTTTAATTCTAAAAAATAGACCAAAAAACCAAAAAAATCAGCTTTCAATCCGTTTTGTACGTCAGAAAAACGGTTTTTTGGGTGCTGGAACCTCATTTTTTATAAAAAAACGATCCTTTTAGAACGTTATATCTGCCAAAAGCCACGTATCACTTGCGTAAGAAGCTCACTTTTTTTACTATGCTTTTTATCAAGTATGCAGACGAAACTGGCCTGCAACGTCCAGCGTTCGATGTGCTCGCGGTGCAGTTTGCTGTTGTGACTGGGTTGAACAACACCGAGCCACTGTAATGCACCCCAGCGGGCCATTCACCCAGGGTTTGCAGCAGCAAAAACAGCCCAACATCACCACGCCTCAGCCCTCAGCCTCGCCCCCCCTCCCAACCCCCCCGGCTGGGAGGAGGAGTTCAAATCCTCTCTCGCCGAGCGCAGACTCGCCTATTTCAGCCTACGCCGACCAACACCACTTCCAGATGATGATCGGTGTGGGTGGCGAGGTAGTGGCGTACCGCATCGACCGATTGCAGCGGTGTGGCGTTGAACGATTGCCCGCCGATGGACAACCACTCGATGGACTGCAGGGTATCGGTGCTGCCTATACGGGTATCCACCAAAGCAACTCGGGCATCTGTACCTGTGCCTGTAAGGGTCACGACAAAGCCACTGGCGGTGCCGGCCCAAATGGCGGTATCTGTCCCTGCACCACCGTCGAGCACGTCGTCCCCACCTCCGCCCACCAAGGTATCGTTGCCCGCACCGCCCAGCAAGGTATCCGCGCCTGTGTCACTGGCCCAACCAGAGTCGGCCCAAGTGCTGGGCTGTGTCAATGCAGTGTCACCATTGGCTTGGGTCTGCTGCAATCGTGCAGGAGCGTATTGGGCCAGCACTTGCAGTACTCGGCCCCACGTGCCTCCTGCGTTGACGTAATCGACACCCGTTTGAACCAAGGTGGGCGTGGCGTGTCCGCTGCCCCAGGTTTGATCCAATAACAACGTGGCTCGCTGGGCTTGGGTAGCATGGGGACTGAGTGTGCGCAACAAGGCATCAGCGGCATGCTGCGCCAAGTTCGCCGCATCCATGCCTTGATCAACCCATTGGTTCAACTCGGTCAAATTGGGCAAGCGGTGTGCCAGCACCAAGTACAAGTCAGACACGGTTTGGCGCCATTCGGCCGTTTGATAGGCAAACGCCAGGCGTGCATCTATGGGGCTGGCTGCAAGCGCAGTGAAGTTGCCTCGCAGGCTGACGCTGCCACCGTCGGCCAATTCGGTGCTGCTGGGCATAAAAGTCAGCACGACATCTCCATTGCTGCCTTGGGCCACTTGCCACACACCCGCATCGCTTTGGCTGCCCACCAACCAATCGTTGCCGGCCCCTCCGTCCAACAGATCATGTCCCATGCCCCCCACCACGGTGTCATTGCCCTCGTCGCCGTACAGTTGGTCGTCCCCGCCCTTGGAGCCGACGACATCATCCCCCGCGCCGCCGTGCAGCACGTCATCATCTGGCCCCAGCACGATGAACTGCGTGCTGCCGTCGCCCACCACAATGTTGCGGCCTTCACCCCCCACCACGGTAGAGGGGCCGATGATGACGGCAAATTTCACTTGGCTTAAATCCAGTTTGGTCCCGGGTGGTAATTTGCTGGCATCAATCACCAGGGCTTGCGCTTGTCCGTTGTTGCTGCTGCCAGTGATGCGAATAGGCTGGTCGGGCGGCACACTGGTATTGATGCTCAAGCTCATGCTGCGCACGACGATAGGCGATGGAGAACCCGTGCCACTGCTGCTGCCAAAGGCAGTGGACAAACCCTCGGTAATCGCTTGTTGCAGCTCAGGATCACCAGCAGTCAAAGCCGAGGACACCGCTGCATTCACTTGGTTTTCTACGTTTTGGTTGCTGCCACTGAAGCTGCTGACTTTCATGCCTATGCCCGTCGGCAGTCCGACTTCGAGCAAAGAGTTGCCTGCGCTGTCTTTGACCAAGGGCACATCTGCCGTGCCGTCATCGCCTGTGGTTGTGGGAGGGGCGATGTCTTGTGTGGTGGCGGTGATGGTGCCGCCATTGGCGGTGGTGGTCGTGCTGACAGACGTGGTGATTTGCGTGCCATCCACGGTTTCAGTGGTGTTTGGCGCAGGCGCAGGACTGGGTGCAGGCGCAGGATCGGGCGA
>DLPA01000114.1:2599-12230 GCA_002479815.1 bacterium UBA7470
CAAACACGGTCGTGCCATCCGTTGCTTGGTAGCTGAAGGTATCAGTCGCCGCCGTATTGCCCGTGTGCTGATACACCGCCCAACCGTCAACGGTCAGCCACAACGTGCCATGACTGCCTGTGATTTGCTTGAAGCCATCAGCCGCTGTGTACGTGGCGTCGGTGCTGTTGGGCAAGTTGGCCCACGGGATCGCATTCACAACCGCCATGCGCAGAGGCAGCACACCATAGGCATCATTGCTCAACCAGTTGTAGGGTTGGTATGAGTTGGCGCTTGTATTCCATACGCCTTGCTCTAGACCGCCGACAGTGAGGGTGCGGCTGTCCTCAGGAAATAACAGCAGCTCTTGCGTGTGGGCAGCACTGCGGTTGCCTGCGCCATCGCTGGCACTGATCTGTACTGCAAACACACCGCCAGCACTAGGCAGGCTGGTGCTGGGCACGGTCAATTGCCATAGGCCACCCGCGTTCGGCGTGATCGTTTGTTGGTTCACACCGGCACTGGTGACCCAAACCACATCGACTTGGCTGCCCACTTCGGCAGTGCCCCCAAGCGGCACGCCCCCAGTGGCCTCACTGGCGGTGATGACACCATCACCCGCCACCACCGCCAAGGTAGGCATACTGGGTGTTTGTGTGTCCACCGCATACGCGCCACTGCTGGGCAACCCTGCCACGGGGTTGCCTGCCAAGTCGGTCACACCAGCGCCATTCAGTACGATGTGATGCCCGCTGGAGGTGCTGTTGGGCGTGGGGGTGAATTGCGCCGTCCATGTTTGTCCTCCGTCGCTGCTGCTGAGTAGGGACAACGTGCCACCGCCTGCGCTCAAATCGTTCAAATCCAGCCCCATCACCGGCTGGGTGAAGCTCATCGTCACCAAGGCCGTGCGATCTGTGAGTACCGTGCTCGGGCTGATGCTCACAACGACTCCGGGCGCTTGGGTGTTCAGGCCAAGGCTGAGGCTGTTGCTGGCAAGGCTGGCATTGCCCGCCCGATCTGTGAATGCACCAGCAGGCAGGCTGATGCTCCAAACGCCGTCGCTCAAAGCGGGGGGCTGCAAGGTGGCGGTATAGAGGGAGGGATCAGCCGCATCGACTTGCCAGTTCGTCAGGCCACCTGCGGCGCTGCCGTTGACTTCTAAGCGCAGATCACTGGCATCCAACGTACCGGCTTTGGGAATATCGCTGAGTTGCAGACGCAGCACGGCGGTTTGCCCCACCATCAGCCCCCCACTGCCGACACTCAACTTTGCTTCAGGTGCGCTGGTGTCTGTGGTGATGCCAGTGAACGCCGAACTGTTTTTATTGATAGCAATGTTACCAATTTCATCAAGCGCCAGAATCGAATATTGCATCAACCCCGTGAGCTGATGGCTGGGCACCACCCATGTGACTTGGTAATGTTGCCCCGAAACGATGCTGGGCGTGACGGTTTGCCCCCCTAAGCTGACCGTGGGCACACTGGCTGGAGCCGCATCAAGGCTGAAGTTCAAAGTCACGGTGTCACCCACTTTGGCCCAGCCCCCACTGGCATCGGTATTGGGGTTGCTGGTACTGAGGTTGACACTGCCAATCACCGGCGCTTGTGTGTCGATGAGGATGCTGGAGTTGTTCGTGCTGCTGGTGACTGTGGTGGCATTGCGCCCCGGGTCTTGCACGGTCAGAGAAAACGCCATTGTGCCTTGGGCATCGCTGCTGATGATGGTGCGGGTGGCGCTGTAGTTGTTCACGCCGGTGTCGGCTTTCAAGGCCGCTGCGACACCGCCCAAGCTGGCGCTGCTGGTTTTTAAGTCGATCGGCTCCGATGTGGTGAAGTTCAGCGTCACGGTGTCGCCTGCTTTGGCGTGCGTGCCTGAACTGTGGCTGGTGCTCAGGCCGACGGCAGTGAGCATCGGGGGGTGGGCATCGGCGACCACGGCACTGGCATCGCTGGTATGGGTGACTGCGCTCAACGCATTGCCCGCCACATCTTGCGCCTGAATGGAGAAATTGACGTTTCCATCCGAATCGCTGGCATTGAGCACGCGCGTGGCGGTGTAGGTGGTTCCGCCTACCCAATTGAGGGTGGCGCTGTTGCCGTTGATCGTGACCACACTGCCATTGATGTCCAAGGCTTCAGAGGCCACCATGCGCACCGTCACGGTGTCGCCTGCGATGGCAATCGCAGGGTTTTGATGGCTGCTGCTGATGCTGACACTGCTGAAGTTTGGGGCTTGAGTGTCCACCCTGAAATTGACATTAGCACCGATGGCGGCATAACTCAAATCGGCTGCCACCCCCATATGGATCGCACTGTTGATGCTGCCATTGCCGCTGCTGAGGTCGATGGCCGAGGGGGGCAAGCTGATCCCGTCGGCATCGTCATCCCCAGCTTGAATCGTGTAATTGAATGTTTGACTGCTGTCATTCCACGATGCGAAACGATAGTGATCTCCCACACGCAAGGCCAATTGAGGAGGCGTACCCGTGCCCACATCCACAGCGACTGCCTCATTGAAACTCAAGGCCACGCTGACCGTATCGCCCACATTCAGGGTGCTGAAAATGGGATCATCGTGACTCAGCGTGAGGCTTTGAATTTTGGGGGCAGGGGGGGGCGCATTGACATCCAAATTGCTCACCACCATGTGGCTGAATGCGGGCGCGGTGTTGCCCGCCATGTCGCTGATGCTGCTGCCCGCATAAGACAGGCGAACCGCCGCGCCTGACAGGTTGATGCTGTTGGGCATGAACAAAAGCATCACAGCCGTGCTGCCCGATGCGCCGTCGCTGGTCGCACTGGTGGGCGAGTAAGGGATGTTGTTCACATACAGCGTGAAATCGGACGGGTTAGGGCTAAAGCCATTCAGCAGTTCATCAAACGACAACACCACTGCGGCCACCCCCATGCCATCGACCGAAACCGTCGCCGATAGCGGTCCCGGACGCTGCACATCCACCTGCCAGTCCACCCCATTGCCCACGGCCCCACTTGCATGACCTGCCGCATCGGTTTGGCGCACTTGAATGCTGTGGGGCGCGTGGGTGCCAGCCGCAATGGTGAAGGTGTTGCCGCTGCCTGTCGTCCATGTGCTGCCTGCGTTGGTGGAGTATTCCCACACTGCATCGGCTTCCAAGCCTGAAACTTCGACCACACCGCTGAGAGCCAAGTTGTCCAAGGGCGAGCCATTCACCGAGTCCGATTGCAAACCCAACACAGGGCCAAGGGGGGCATCCACATCCACCGTGATGATCCGTGCAGAAGAGGCGGCACTGGTGTTGTTGCCTGCATCGGTGGCAGTGGCGGTGATTTGATGAGTGGTATTCGTGCTGAGGGCCACATCCGTTTGAAAAATGCCGGTTGCATCCACCGTGACTGTGGTCAGCAAGGAAGCGCCACCGCCCTCGTCGTCGTACAGCTTGATCGTTGCCCCAGGTTCCGCCTGCCCTGAAAGGGTCAACGCCGTGGATGAACTGGTGATGCCATCGCTTTTAGAACGCCCTGTGTCGTCAGCCGTCGCCAGCGTTACCCCTGTGGGGGCGCTTGGGGCCACGTCATCGGTGACTGTGAAATAGACCGTCGAGGTGGCCGACAAGCCCGTCGCATCCGTCGCCCGCACCACCACACTGTGGCTGCCATGACCGAGCGAACTGAGTTGTGGCACTGTCAACGTGGTGCCATTCACCACCACACGACCATCGCCCGCCATGCCATCGACACTGGCAATCGCATAACTCAAAGCATCCCCTTCAGGATCGGTGGCACTCACTTGCCCCAAACTCACCGCACCACTGGCACTGTGGATCAAGCTGGCACTGCTGGCGGTGAAAACGGGTGCGGAAGGGGCATCGCCCACCTCCGTCACTTGCACTGTCGCGGTGGCGGTTTCCGCAGTCATCAGGCTGGTTGATAAGCTGTTGGGATTGCCCATAGAGGTCGATCCAGCCGCCAGTAAAGTCGTGCTGTTGTGAACCCGATAGCTGACGGTGGCCGCCTCCCCATGAATGCCGTCGGGCACATAGCGCAGCTCATACGACGGCGGCAAGTAATAGGCGTTGCTGCCAGACAAGGATGTTGCAAGAATTTCATTCACGTTTGCACCGCTGACGGCATACCATTTGCCGTACCCCGTCAGTCCGGTGATCCCCAGACCCAAGGCGGTTGCAGGCAAGTCAGGGTCGTCAACCTGTGCGCCACTGGCCCCTGTCAAGGTGGACGAAGGCCAGGTGATGCCCGCACTGTCCTCGCTCACCGTGCCCAAGGTAAAACTGGTGCGCCCCAGCATCGGCGCGTCATCGACAGCAGTCACCGTGATATAGCCCATCGCCGCCGAGGTGACAACGCCACTGGCATCCGTCAACGTGCCGTTAAGGGTCTTGCGTTGCGTGCTGGGTGCATCGCCCGTGTGGATATATTGCACCGTGCGGGCCAAGTCTTGCAATTGCGCCAAACTCAACGCACTGGTGAAGGTGAACGTCAGTGGCTCCCATTTGCTCGTCGCCGCCGTGTTGACCGTGCCCACGGTGGTGCTGCCGAGTTTCAAGTTCAAACCATCGCGCCAAAAACCGCTGCCGCTGATGCTGGGCAGACTGAGTTGGTCGGCGGTTTCTGCATTGGTATTGAGACTCAATGACAAATTGCCGCCCGCAAAGTCCGGCACAAGGTTGGTGACGTGGGCAGCAAATGTGATGTTGGGCAGCGCGATGGTGGACGTTTGCTCGACTGCGGGAATTTGATACAAGCCATCAATCGTTGCGACTTTTGCCAGCACAGGGGTCACTTGTTTGCCTGCCGCATTCAGCATTTTGGGCGGATTTGCCTCGGAATACCCAAAGCCATTCGCCAACACCAAGGCCGTTTTCCAATCGTTGCCCGAGCCATAAGGGTTGAATTGCAGCCAACTGTCCACGCCGTTGGTTCCCCAGCGTGCAAAACCCGTGGCGAAGGGGTCGATGTCGCCAAAGCTGGTGATTTTGATGCTGTCGTAGCCACCACCGTTATTGCTGATGCTGAAGTCAGTGATCGTGGCGACACCCGCGTACAAGGAACCGTTGACGGCAATCAAATCATTGCCAGCACCGGTGGTGATGACATCGGCATCCGTGGCTGTGCCTGACAGCAGCTCTATCCAGTCGTTACCGCTGCCGCCCATGATCGTGTCGCTGCCGCTTTGCCCCAGCAAGGTGCTATTGCCAGCCGTCACGCTCAAAACGTCGTTGCCATTCCCACCATCCAGCGTATTGGCGCCTCCACTCCCCCCATTGAGCGTGTCGTTGCCGTCCTCCCCCCTTAGCCAGTTGCTAGCGCCTGAAACGGTGATGACATCGTTTCCGTTGCCGCCAAAAGGTCTTGTAGAAGACCAGCCGGTCAAGACATCGTTGCCCTCATCGCCGTAAATCCGGTCAGAGTCATTCCCATTGAGCGTGTCATTCCCGTTGTCTCCATAAATGAAAAACTGCCCCGTGTGCGTGGTCAGCGTGATGGAGTCATGCCCATCATAGCCATATAAGGATCTGGACCATGAACTGGCGTTTTCCTCCGCAATGAAAACGTCATTGTTTGCACTGCCCGTATAAAAAGCCGTGATCGTAAAAAACAGGCTTGTCTCCACATCAGACACACCGGCAACCGCCCCGACCGACACCGCATCCACTGGCCCTTGTTGCCACTCCAGCACCCAGTCGCCGTGACGGGTGGCGGCTCCCGTCAAATTGGTGGATGCGGCAACATCGGCCTGCGTCAAACGTCCCAACTCTTGCAGCAGCACCCGCCCTTCCTCACTGGCGGCGGCATCACAGCCGTAAATCAGCCAATCGCCATCAGGGGCCAAGGCGCTGCCAATGCGAGCGAGCAAGGGTTGGTACGCCGCCACGTCACTGGCGACCAGACGGGTCGGCCCGAGACTCAACGCACCCGCACGCCCGTGCCCCAGCCAATGCAGGGCGGCTAAATTGCTGCGCCCCTCTAGAGCTTGCACCATTTGTTCGAGTGCATCGCGGCTGGGGTCTAAGCGCACCACCTCCCGCCCGCTGGCGGTCATCAACACCGCCAGCACATCGGCTTGGGCCACGTCATTGGCGATGAACACCACCTCGGTCGTCAAGCGCGATGACGCAGATGAAATCGCTGGCGTGCTCGAAAAGGCGGACGTGTAAGTGGGCATTGCAAAACCTTGTCATAAGAGGTGGAACGAACCAATCATCAAACATCCGGCAGGATTTGCGTATCCCCAGAATATGTGATTCATGCGATCTATGTGACTGCCCAGCATCGCCTACAACTGTGGAGCGATTGTGGAGTGACCCAGCCCTCACAAGCTCCACATATCCCCAAAATTTGCGATAGGCATATGCCTTTACTCTTACGGACAATGGAAGTTATGAACATCACCGTTTCCACCACGCAGCAGTTTCCACCGACCAACCATGCCGCTGTGCGTGTATTGGTCGTTGAGGATGAAACCCCAGTCAGAGAGCGTTTATGTGCCACTGTCGCCGCAGACGCACGCTTGAGCTTGATCGGCAGTGCGCCATCCGTGGCCACTGCCAAACGCTGGTTGAGCGACAGCCGCCGTAAAATTGACGTGCTTTTGGTCGATTTGGGCTTGCCCGATGGATCAGGCTTGCAATTGATTGCCGATTGCAGACAGTGGCGACCGCATACCGCCATGATGGTGATGACCATGTTTGGAGACGAACGGCATGTGTTTGCAGCACTGGAAGCGGGTGCATCTGGCTATCTGCTCAAGTCCAGCGATTCCCATGCCATCGTCGATCATATTTTGGATTTGCATACGGGAGGCTCCCCCATCACCCCCACTGTGGCCCGCCTGGTATTGCAACGTCTTCATGCTCAAACTCAACCACAGGCATCGCCGCCGCCCGCGCCCACCCTTGACAGTGTTCTATCAAGTGCAGAAGAGGCCTTATCAGCAAGAGAAATTGAGGTGTTGCAATTGATCGCCGTGGGCTACAGTTATGCAGAAATTGCTCGGCGATTGAGCATCTCGGTTCATACCGTCACCACTCATATTCGCCGGATTTACCAAAAGCTAGAAGTTCACTCTCGCTCTGCTGCGGTACATGCGGCAGGGCAGCGAGGGCTGCTGTAACCCTATTGCCTTATGAACACATGCCTACGGTTGTTTGCCCACCCCGCCATACGTTGGGGGTTGGGTTTGATCTTGGCTGTGGTTTTACCGATAGGGGCCTTGTTGTCATGGGGAGCGTGGACGGGGCCACAGCAAGGCACAATCATCACGGTGACACAAGCACGCTTGTCTTTCAGCCGGGCGCTCAACGTGAGCACAGGATACACGCCCACAGAGACACAGGTCGTTGCACTGCCACATGTATGGACACTGGAACAACATCAGATGGGTACATGGGCACACTACGACGTGGATGTTCCGTCAAACTGCGACGGCGTTTGGGCGATTGCTGTGCCCAACCATATGCCTGATCTGCGGCTCATCAGTGCAACCCACGAGTTAGAACAAATGTCTTTAACTGGGCGCTGGAACCAAGTCGTTTTGGCCGATTTACCCCTTTGCGAAAAAAACAACGCCCCTTCGACCGTGCGCATCTCAGTGGCCGAACGCTTTGCATGGCAAGGAGGCGTGGGTCAGATTTGGATTGGCCCCAAAGCCGCAGTGACGCAGCGGGCATGGGTTGTCAGCAGCGTGCGTGCCGTTGCCAATCACTTGGTCGTTGGTGTCTTGATGTCGTTTGCGATTTTGGGTTTTTTTGGCTGGATATTGCGCCCTAGCCCACTGTTGGCTTGGGTGTTTGCTGCCGGATTGCTGGCGGCTATTCGTCAAGGCTTGTTCACTGTATTTGGCACATGGGCAGGCGATGACATGATTTTGGCGCTGATGATTTTGAGCACTCAGGGTTCTATTTGTGCAGCGTGCATGGTGATTTTGACCCTGGCCCAACAACGCTGGCAAGACCTTGCTGTTTGGATCGTGCTGGGTACACTTGTGCTGGCTTGCGTTCTTTATGTGCCGTGGGGTAGCGTGGGTGAGCGGCGCTGGCTTGGGAATGGTGTGGTGACACCTGTACTGGGATTGACCCTTGCACGCAGTATTCGCCCGATTTGGCAACGAAGAGATTGGCTGCTCATGGCCTTATTGCTCACAATGAGCGTGCAGTGGTTGATGTTCAGCCGCTCTTTATTTCCCAACGGGAATCGTTTGCCGTTTGAATTGATGAACAACGCCTCCTTGCTCTCACCCGCAATAGCGGTGGTCATTGGCTTGGCAATGGCGCACCGCCTGCACAAGGCGTTTTTGCGCTACGAAACGCTCACCCACGCACTCCAGGTCGAAGTGCATCGCTACAAAATCGAGGTGGACGAACGCAGCCAGCGGGAACAAGCGTTGGCGGTGAGGGCTGCAGGAGAAGCCGAACGCACCCGCTGGATGCAGGAAATCCACGACGGTTTAGGTTCACACCTGATAGGCACGCGGTTTTTGTCCGACAAACTACCCCTTCAACCTGGCCTTGCAGAAGTCAAAGCCAGTGTCGATGAAGCCATCGAGCAACTGCGTATGTTGGTGGAGTCTCTCAGCCCCGTACCGGCCAGTGTGCCTAGCCTTTTGGGGACACTGCGCTATCGTGTCACCCCCAAGCTAGAAGCCGCAGGCTTGCGCATCGCTTGGGATGTGGATTTGAGCACAGACACAGACGAGTTGTCGCCCGTCGTCGCCTTGAATGTGCAACGCATTGTTCAAGAAGCGCTGACCAATGTGTTGAAACATGCGAAGGCTACAGAGCTGCGGGTGCTCATTCGCCCCGCAGAAGGCGGCACGCTTGTCCAGCTTGAAGACAACGGCATTGGCTTTGATCCTTTGCACGTCAACCGAGGTCAGGGTTTAGCCAATATGCTGCGGCGTGCTGCCCAATGTTCCGCCTCCCTGACATGGACACAATTGGCACAAGGTACCCAAATCAACCTCATCATCAAAAAAACTACCAGCACCGCATCCACCGATGCAAGGTCGCGGATGACGGCAAAGTAGTCAGAACCCCCTGTCCTCGCTCGACTCATATACAAGTAGCGGTCTGCGTTTGGGGTGGGCCGTTGACAATGGGGTTTTGCTGTTTGGAGTAAGCGTGATGCGGTATGTGAAGCTGGGTGTGGCCTTGGGGCTGGTGGCGGCGGTGGTGGGCTTTGTGGCCTTAGGAGGCACGCAGTGGCTCAGTTTGGCGCGTGTGCAGGCGCAAGTGGGCCAGTGGCAAGCCTTGCGTGATGCCCAGCCGCTGCTGGCGAGTGCGCTGTATGTGGGGCTGTATGTGCTGGTGACGGCCTTGTCCTTGCCTGGTGCTGCCGTGTTGACCTTGGTCGGTGGGGCGCTGTTTGGTTTGCTGTGGGGCTTGGTGCTGGTGTCGTTTGCCTCGACGGTGGGGGCGACATTGGCGTTTTTGGCGGCCCGCTTTGTGCTGCGCGACTGGGTGCAGGCGCGGTTTGGGCGCAAGCTCCAAGCCATGCAGGTGACGCAGGCCGAGCATCTGGGGCTGTCTCTGTTCACGCTGCGGCTGGTGCCAGCGGTTCCGTTTTTCTTGCTCAATCTGCTCATGGGGCTGTTGCCGATACGGACGTGGACGTACATCTGGGTCAGTCAGCTTGGGATGTTGCCCGGGACGGTGGT
>DLPA01000114.1:12326-13051 GCA_002479815.1 bacterium UBA7470
TTTGTGCTCTTAGGCGTGTTTCCGTGGCTGGCGAAGGCCGCCTTGCAAGCGTGGCAGCGTCGGCGGGTGTATGCCGGGTGGCAGCGGCCTGCGCGGTTCGACCGCAACCTCATCGTCATCGGCGCGGGGGCGGCGGGTTTGGTGACGGCCTATATTGCGGCAGCGGTCAAGGCCAAGGTGACGCTGATTGAGGCGCATCAGATGGGGGGCGATTGTTTGAACACGGGCTGCGTGCCCAGCAAAGCCTTGATCCGCAGTGCCAAGCTCGCGCACCAGATGCGACACGCCAGCCGTTATGGCTTGGCCGATATGCCCGCGCACGTCACGCCCGTTAGTTTCAAGGCGGTGATGGCGAGGGTGCAGGCCGTCATTGCCGCGATTGCACCGCACGACAGCATCGAGCGGTACACCGCGCTGGGGGTGGAGGTGTTGCAGGGCCATGCGCGGCTGGTCGATCCGTGGACGGTCGAAATCAGCATCGCCGAGGGACACACTCAACGCCTCACAGCACGCAGCATCGTTTTGGCGACGGGCGCACGTCCCTTCATCCCGCCCTTGCCGGGCTTGGATCAGGTGCGGGTGCTGACCAGCGACACGGTGTGGCAGCGCATGGCCGAGTGGGACGCGCCGCCACAGCACTTAGTGATTCTGGGCGGTGGGCCGATTGGGTGCGAGTTGGCGCAAGCCTTGGCCCGCTTGGGCGTGGGCGTGACGCTGGTGGAGCG
>DLPA01000121.1:0-251 GCA_002479815.1 bacterium UBA7470
GACGCGGAAGAAGTGGACAGGCTGGAGCTGTCGTTGGACGTGTTCGAGGCCTTGGCTGCGCGTGTCGCCCAACACCATCCGCAGTGGCAGGGCTTCGGTCTGGCCTTGCAAGCCTACCAAACGCGGGCGCTGGAGTTGGTCGAGCACGTCATTGCGATTGCTCGCCGCCACGGGCTGCGCTTGATGTGCCGCTTGGTCAAGGGCGCGTACTGGGATGCCGAAATCAAACGCGCTCAAGAGTTGGGACTGCC
>DLPA01000121.1:406-5680 GCA_002479815.1 bacterium UBA7470
ACGATTGCCGCCCTGTGGCAGATGGCGCAAGGCCGTCCGTTTGAGCTGCAACGGCTGCACGGCATGGGCGAAGGCGTGTACCGCGAGGTCTTGCGCCAGCATCCCCAACAGCCTTGCCGCGTCTATGCCCCCGTGGGTCAGCACCGCGATTTGTTGGCCTACTTGGTGCGCCGCTTGCTGGAAAACGGAGCCAATTCTTCCTTCGTGCATCAACTGGCCGATGAATCGGTCGGCCTAGCAGTCTTGCTCGCCTCGCCGATGGAGCGTGCCCATGCCTTTGCACAGGGCGAGGCTGGGCCGCTGTGCTTGCCTTTGCCGCCCCAACTCTACGGCCCTCATCGCCCCAACAGCCTAGGGCTGGACCTGAGTGTGGCGGCAGATCGTGCCCTGCTGGAAGCGGCATGGGCGGCTGTACGCCTGCCTGACATCCCAGAATTTGACATAAAAAACCTAAATAAGTCTTTTTATACTTGCGTGAGCAGCTATGAAAAATGGAGTTCATTGCCTGTAGGTGAACGCGCCGAGGTGATGCGCCGCGCCGCCGATGCGCTGCAAGCGGACTTGCCGCGCTTTTGCGCCCTGTTGGTCAAAGAAGCCCATAAGACTTGGGGCGATGCCATCGCCGAGGTGCGCGAGGCCATCGACTTTTTGCGCTACTACGCCCTGCAAGCCGAACGCATCCAACAGCCGATTGCGCTGCCCGAAGTTGCGCCTGAGGTGTTCACGCCCCCGGGCTTCAAGGGTTGGGGTTTGACGGGCGAATCCAACACCCTGCAACTGCGCGGGCGGGGCGTGTGGGTGGCGATCAGTCCGTGGAATTTCCCGCTGGCGATTTTCATCGGCCAAGTCGCTGCCGCCTTGGTGACGGGCAATGTGGTGCTTGCCAAACCTGCCGAGCAAACGCCGGCGGTCGCACACGCCGCCGTCGCTTTGTTGCACGAGGCGGGCGTGCCCAACGATGCCCTGCAACTGTTTCACGGCTCGGGCGAGACGGTGGGGGCGGGCTTGGTGGCCTTGCCCGGCATTGCGGGCGTGGTGTTCACGGGTTCGACCCAAGTCGCCAAACTGATCCAACGCGCTTTGGCGGCGAAAGATGGCCCCATCGTGCCGCTGATTGCCGAAACGGGCGGCATCAACGCCATGCTGGTGGACTCCAGCGCCTTGCCCGAACAGGTGTGCGATGCGGTAGTGCAAAGCGCCTTCCGCTCTGCGGGTCAACGCTGCTCGGCCTTGCGCCTGCTGTGCGTGCATGAGGCCGTGGCCGATGGCGTGATCGAGATGATCCAAGGCGCGATGCAGACGCTGCAAGTGGGCGATCCGTCCAACTTCGCCACCGACGTGGGGCCGTTGATCGACGTGGAGGCGCACGCACACATCAGCCATTTGGTCGAAAATATCAAGAAAAATGTACATCTGTCGCTTATCAATCAAGCGCAAGCAGCTATTAAAAATATATTTCTGCCAGTGCTCATAGAAGTGTCTGACGTGGCTCAAGTGGGTGAAGAAATTTTTGGCCCCGTCTTGCAAGTGCTGCGCTGGGGGCCAAGCTGTACGGGCTTGGAAACGCCACACGCCTTGATAGCCGCCATCAACCGCTTAGGCGCAACCCGCGTCGGCAGCGCAGGGTATGGCTTGACGCTGGGCCTGCACACCCGCATCGACAGCCGCGCGCGGGCGTGGGCACAAGCGGCGCATGTGGGCAATGTCTATGTCAACCGCAACATGATCGGTGCGGTGGTGGGCTTGCAGCCCTTTGGGGGCGACGGTTTGAGCGGCACTGGCCCCAAAGCAGGTGGCCCGCATTACCTGTACCGCTTTTGCACCGAACAAACCCTCACCATCAACACCACCGCAGCGGGGGGCAATGTGGCGCTGATGGCTTGAGTCTGAACGCCTAAACCTTCATCCACGCATAAAAAAAGCCCACCGAGTCACTCAGTGGGCCTTCTTGTATTGCAGAGGGAATAAAACCGTGCTTATTCGCAATCAGACACAACGATGCGGCAGCCGGAAGCACCACATTCTTCTAAAGCCTTGCGCTCGGCAACGCTCTTGCTGGAGCCGTAACCGATGCCTTCGTTTTTACGCGAGGAAGCATAAGCGCCGCATTTGTTGAACCACACCGCCACACGGCAGTTTTTGTTGCCAGCCGCACGACATTCTTTCATGGCTCCTGCCTTGGCGGCTTGTTCGCTGTCCATGCCCGTCACGATGCCATAGCCCGGATCGGAGTCCCCCACCTCATCATCCACAGCAATCGCACCCACGGCCCATGCATTGAAAGGAACGGCAGCCACAAAAGCCAAAGCAGCCAGTAAAGAAGACAAACGAGTATTCATAGTGACACCTTAAATAAAAAGCCCAAACGATTGAAAAAAGCAATTTGAGTTTAGAGGTGATTTTTGCCGTTCATTCGTGCTTTACGAAACATTCACACAACTGTTGTCAGGGTACGACGTGGCTTTTTGCGGGTGGCAGTGCCTAAAAAAAGGGCATCCCGTTCAATCCCGCATGGCATCAGGGTTTGCACTGGGTTTCCTCCGACTATTCACAAAGTTATCCACAGGTTTTGTGGATATTGTATTTTTAGGTTCTGGCGCATGATTTTATTAGGCTTTAAGCTATTTAATTAAAAGCAAAAGCCATCTTTGAAAAGCAAGCTATCCCCCGTTTTTTGCCGACGACTCTAGCGTTTGTTCCACTTGTTCACACAAACACCGCAACACCTCGATGCGGCTGTAGCGTTTGTCGTCGCTGGCAACGATGTGCCACGGGGCCAAGTCGGTGGAGGTACGCTCGATCATGTCATCGACCGCGCGGGCGTACAGCGGCCATTTGTCGCGGTTACGCCAATCTTCAGGCGTGATCTTGTGCATTTTGTAGGGCGTTTCTTGGCGAGACTCGAAACGGCGCAATTGCTCGGCTTGCGTAATCGCCAGCCAAAACTTCACCACCACCGTGCCCGCTTCAATCAACTGTTCTTCAAAGGCATTGATTTCGTCGTAGGCCCGCGTCCAATCGGCTTCGCTGCAAAAACCTTCCACACGCTCCACCAGCACTCGTCCGTACCACGAGCGATCAAAGATCGTCGTGTGCTGCCATGTGGGTAAGTAGCGCCAAAAGCGCCACAAATACGGTTGCGCGCGCTCGGCCTCATTGGGCGCAGCCACGGGAATGATGCGGTAGTGACGCGCATCCAAGGCTTGGGTGATGCGCCGTATGGTGCTGCCTTTGCCGGCGGCATCCATGCCCTCAAACACCAGCACCAAAGACCGTTGTCGCATGGCGGATGAGCGTAACAAACGGTTCAAACGCCCTTGCAATTCTTCTAGTTGATCTTTGTAATCCGCCTTGTCCAAACGGCGTTGATGGTCGAAATGGTCTAAGAGACTCAGCCCATCCAAAGGCGCGGGCGGTGTGGGGGCAGCGTGGACGTGGGCGGGCACGGGCTGCGCCTGTGTGGCCTGTTGCAAGGCCCGCAGCAAATGCTCGCCTGCCGTCAACGCACGATAGGCCGGATCGCTGCCGTCAATCACCCACCAAGGGGCTTGGGCGGTGTTGGTTTTACGCAAAGCCTGGGCACACACCCCAATGAAGTCTTGGTAGTGCGACAGTCGCTCCCAATCGTCCGCTGTGACGCGCCATGCCGTTTTAGGATCGGCTTCCAACGCTTTGAATCTGGCCTTGATCCCCGCCTCGGTCATGTGAAACCAGAGCTTGAGCACCACCACGCCCTCATCCACCAACATCCGCTCCAACGCACGGATGCGCTCCAGATGCTGGGCAAAATGGTGTTTCTTCTCATGCCCCAGTGCGTGCTGCACGATGGGTTCGGTGTACCACGAACCGAACAAAATCCCGATATGCCCCTTCGGTGGCAAGACTTGCCAATACCGCCACATCACAGGCCGTCCATCGGTCGGCGTGCAGGGGTGGTGCGAATCAAAGGCCTCGGTTCGGATGTGGCGCGGGTCCATCCATTCGTTGAACAGATTCACGGTTTCGCCCTTGCCCGCCCCATCGACCCCGTTGACCAAGACGACCACGGCCCGCCGCCCTTGCGCCAGCAGCTCAAACTGTGCGCTTAGCAGGGCTTCGCGCAGCACAGGCTCTGCGGCTTTGTAGGTTTTTTTGTCGATTTTGTGTCCAATTTCAGCCGCTTCAAACATATCCGTGTCTCCAGATGGGAATGAGCAAGCATTCTAGGTAGCAGGTCTTTGCCGAGGAAGCTTGCGGTGCGTGATAAGCTGTACCGTTTGACGCAAGCGGCCCACAAGCGCCCCCTTATGGCCCCTTAATAGCTGCACAGCCCTTGCTTTTTGGAGACAAACCCATGCCCGGCTTACTGCCTCACGTAGACCCCGATGGTCTGCTCGAATTTTCTGTGGTCTATACCGACCGTGCGCTCAACCATATGTCGGCCCGTTTTCGGGGCGTGATGACGGGCATTTCAGCCATTTTGAAAGAGGTGTATCACGCCCATGCCACCGCGCTGGTGCCTGGCAGCGGCACGTTTGGCATGGAGGCGGTCGCCCGCCAATTCGCCACCGGTCAAAAAGTGCTGGTCATTCGCAACGGCTGGTTCAGCTACCGCTGGACACAAATTTTTGACATGGGCCACATCCCCGCCGAAGCCCTCGTCTGCAAGGCCCGCCGCATCAGCGACGACCCCCAAGCCGCATGGGAACCCTGCCCCGCCGAAGAAGTGGCCGCCACCATCCGTGCCCAACGTCCCGCCGTGGTGTTTGCCCCGCACGTCGAAACCGCCGCCGGCATGATCTTGCCCGACGACTACTTGCGCACCGTCAGCCAAGCCGTGCATGAGGTGGGTGGGTTGTTGGTGCTGGACTGCATCGCCTCGGGCGCGATGTGGGTCGATATGCAGGCCACCGGCGTGGACGTGTTGATCTCTGCCCCACAAAAAGGCTGGAGCGGCTCGCCCGCGTGCGCCATGGTCATGCTGTCCAAGCGTGCCCGCACCGCCATTGATGCCACCACCAGCACGAGCTTTGCCTGCGATTTGAAAAAGTGGCTTCAAGTGATGGAGACCTATGAAAACGGTGCGCACACGTACCACACCACGATGCCCACCGATGCCTTGGCACGGCTGTACGACGTGATGTGTGAAACCCGCGATTACGGCTTTGAGCGCGTGCGTCAAGAGCAGATCGACCTCGGCCAACAAGTACGCGCCCTGTTTGAAAGCCGTGGCATCGCCAGCGTTG
This sequence comes from bacterium UBA7470, assembly GCA_002479815.1. Lineage (GTDB taxonomy): Bacteria > Pseudomonadota > Gammaproteobacteria > Burkholderiales > Burkholderiaceae_C > UBA2334. Next base: position 5,632 of record DLPA01000121.1, read on the forward strand.
CCGCCGCCGGCTTCAAAGCCCCAGGCGTGGTGGTGAGCTACACCCGCGA
>DLPA01000121.1:5737-5999 GCA_002479815.1 bacterium UBA7470
GTGGTGGTGAGCTACACCCGCGATGCCGACATTCAAAACAGCAAGAAATTCTTGGCACTGGGTCTGCAAACCGCCGCAGGCGTGCCCCTGATGTGCGACGAGCCGGCAGGCTTCTCCACCTTCCGCGTCGGCTTGTTCGGGCTGGAGAAACTGCACCACATTGAGCGCAGCGTCGGTCATTTGGCCACGGCCTTGGATCAGATGGGCCTGTCTGCGTCGGCTTGAATCGCACACACGGCCCGCCACGACAACCGTCGTGGCA
>DLPA01000111.1:0-199 GCA_002479815.1 bacterium UBA7470
CTTACGCAAGTAAATAGAGGGATGTGGCTGATTTCATGCTTAAAAAGTGCCGTTTTTCTTGAAAAAATGCCTCTAAATCACCGTTTGGAAGGCGCTCCACGGCTTGCGAAGCCCTCTGAAAGGCCAAAAATCAGATTTTTGAGGCATTTTTTAATCATTGAAATGGCTGTATCTCTCGTTTTACTTGCGTAAGCAGCTC
>DLPA01000111.1:255-15027 GCA_002479815.1 bacterium UBA7470
GCAGCTCACTTTTTTTGCTATGCCTTTTACTGTGTACCAGAGGGGGCGGGCGGCGCGACGGGCGTGGCGTGGGCCAGTCCAGCGATGACTTCGCCGTCGATGCGGTAGCTTTTGCCCCGAAACAGCGCCACTGTTTTGCCCGCGCTAGGGCCAGCGATGACGCTGACGGTAATGTCATACACCCCTGTGCGGCCCGAGCGCGAGCGTTCCACGGCGTGCGCTTGCAGCACATCGCCCACACGCGCGGGGGCCAAAAAGTCGATGCCACAGGCCGAGGCCACGGTGTTGCGGTTGTAGCTGTTGCAAGCAAAGGCAAAGGTGCTGTCGGCCAACGTGAACATGAAACCGCCATGACAAATGCCATGCCCATTCGCCATGTCTTGCCGCACCGTCATGGTCAAGGTGGCTGCGCCCGGCGCAATGGCGGCAATCGCCATGCCCAAGCCTTGACTGGCATGGTCACGCGACCACATGGCCTGCGCCACGGCTTCAGCTAGGGCTTGGGGGGAGGAGTCGGAAGGGGTCATAAGAGGGTGTGAGGTGGGTGATGGATGCTGATGGGTTGGATGGCCTACGCCTTCACCACTCCGTCAGGCTGCGCCTGCCACCCCTCCGCAGAGGGGAATTGGGGCTACCTCTTGCGTGGCATTTGGGTGTTTGGCGTGTTGCATTGAAATAAAAGCCGTCGGCGCGAGACATTCCCCTCCGGTGGAGGGGTGGCAGGCGTGAGCCTGACGGGGTGGTTTCGCACACCAGCCAAGCACCGCAAGCGTGATGGAAGCGGGCCTCATGCTCAAGTCCGGTTGAACCGCGCCGGGCGTTTTTCTAAGAAGGCGGTCACGCCTTCGATGTAGTCGTCGCTGCGGCCCAGCTCGTGCATCAGCAAGCCCTCAAAGGCCAGATGTTGCGTCAGGGTGTGGGCGTGGGCCGCGAGCATGGCTTGGCGGGTGCGGACGATGGCGTGGGTGGGGAGTTGGCTGAGTTGGGCGGCCAAGTCTTGCACCGTTTGACTCAAGTCGTCGGTGGGCACGCATTGCCAAATCAAGCCCCACTCTGCGGCTTTGGCGGCGGGGAGTTTGTGGCCCGTCAAGGCCAAGCCCATCGCCCGCGCCAGCCCCAAGCGTTGCGGCACGGCCCACGATGCGCCCGTGTCGGGGATGAGGCCGATTTTGGCAAAGGGCAGCATGAAGGAAGCCGCTTCTGCCGCCACCACCATGTCGCAGGCCAAGGCCAAGCTCACGCCCGCACCAGCGGCAATGCCTTGCACGGCGGCGATGGTGGGCACGCGCAGTTGCGTCAAACGCTCGACCAGCGGGGCGTAGTTGCGCTCCACCACCGCGCCCAGCGAGGGCGGTGGCTCGCCTGCTTTGAAAGCGATTTCAGGGTCGGCCAAGTCTTGCCCAGCGCAAAAGCCCTTGCCGTGCGCCCCCAGCACCAGCACGCGCACTGCCGCCCACACGCCTTGGGCGGCTTGCAGGGTGTCGAGGGCGTGGCGCAGCTCGGTGTGCATCTCGCCCGTGAAGGCGTTGAATTTGGCGGGACGGTTGAGCGTCAAGTGGGCCACTGGGCCTTGGGCAGAAAATTCTATGGTTTGATAAGACATATTGGCCTTAAACCCTGATTAAAAAAGCGTAATCAGCTAGCGATATGATAGCGACGTTGCACCACGCGGAAGCGGTTGGCAACGAAAGCGGAATCGGCATACGAGGCATTGGCTGCCGGGTTGCCGCCCGTGCCGTGGTAGTCAGAAAACGCAGCGGATTGGTTGACGAACACGCCGCCCGTCAGGTTGATGGACAGGGCGACTTTGCCGCGCCAAGTGGCTTGGGTCATTTGGTCGATAACGGCCTCGCTGGTGCTGTACAGGCCAGCGGTCAATGCGCCGTGGGTGCGGGTGAGGCGCTCGGACAGGGCGATGGCGGCGGCGGTGTCGGCGACGCGTACCACAAAGGCCACCGGGCCGAAGCGTTCTTCCATGTAGGCGGCTTCGTCTGCTGCGTCGCAGGCCAAGAGCGCGGGGGTTTGCACGCGGGCTTGGGGAAATTCGGGGTGGCTCAAGGCGTTGGAGGCGAGCACGACGCGGCCCCAGCGTCCGGCGTTGGCTTCTTGAATGCGGGCATAAGTGTCGTCGGACTGCACCGCACCCAGCACCGCACACGCCACTTCAGGCTTGGACAAGAAGCGGGAGACGGCAGCCGCGAGGTCGGCACATACCTCGTCGTAGCTTTTGTGGCCTTGGTCGGTGGCGATGCCGCCAGCGGGCACGAACAGGGCTTGCGTGGTCGTACACATCTGCCCGCTGTACAGCGAGAGCGTGAACGCCAAGTTGTTGAGCATGGCTTTGTAGGCATCGGTGGAGTCGATGACGACGTGGTTGATGCCCGCCAATTCCGCATAGACCTGCGCTTGGCGGCAGTGAGCTATGAGCCATTGCCCGAAGGTGTTGCTGCCCGTGAAATCGACCGAGGCCACCGCCGGATGCGTCGCCAAGGCTTGCGTGGCGCTGCGCTGCGCGGTGACGCAGAGCGTGACCAAGTTGGGGTCTAAGCCTTGTTCGACCAGCACGCTGCGGAGGATGCGAACCGTGAGCGCGGCGGGCAGGATGGCGTTGCTGTGCGGTTTGACGATGACGGGGTTGCCCGTTGCCAAAGCCGCAAACAGGCCGGGATAGGTGTTCCACGTCGGGAAGGTGCCGCAGCCGACGACCAGCGCCACCCCACGGCCCACGATTTGGAAGTGCTTTTGCATCCGCAAGGGCGGATTTTTGCCTTGGGGCTTTTCCCAGATGGCACTTTCGGGCACGGCGCTTTGCTCGCGCCACGCATAGGCCACCGCCTCCAGCCCCCGGTCTTGGGCGTGCGGGCCGCCCGCTTGGAAGGCCATCATCCAGCCTTGTCCGGTGGTCATCATGACGGCGTGGGCCAGCTCGAAGCTGTGGCGGTTGAGGCGGTGCAGCATCTCCAAACACACCCCCGTGCGCCCTGCTGCGCCCAAGGCCGTCCATGCGGGCATGGCGGCTTGCGCTGCTGCGATCAAGGCTTCAGATTCACACACGGGGTAGCGCACGCCCAAGGCCACGCCATAGGGCGAAGTTTCGGGGGCCAGCTCGCCCATCTCGCCCGGTTGGTTCAACTCAAACCGCTGGCCCAGCAGCGCATCAAACGCCCGTTTGCCATCGTCAGCCGCCGTTTCGCCATACACCTTGGGACTGGGCATTTCTGAAAAGGGCGACCAATAGCCACGGCTGGCAATGGCAGCCACGGCTTGCTCTAGCAAAGCTTGGTGGCGTTGAAACAGGGAGGAGGGTGAAGCAACAGGCTCGGCAAGGGTCATGCGGTCTCCGAAAAGGGGAAGGCGATGTTAAAAGCGATACAAATATGACTTTATATTCTTCAATTAATGTATTGTTTTTGCCATTCTGCTTCAAGGCGTATCTGGCTTAAAAATATCAGGGATAACCCTTGTTTATTACGCGAGTAAGGAGATTGAATGTATTTTTTATGCAGACAATACAAGCAAAACCGATACAGACACTGCGGATGCAGTGATGATGTCGGTAACGATGCTGGGCATATTGCACAGCGTTCGGTGTGTGAAGGATAGGCGCTTGCAATTGAGAAGGCCGAGCCAAGCCGAGGAATGCTTGAGATGGCGCTAGGCTTGTTCTTATCAGGGCATCATGGCAGGCCTTGCCGCACAGGAACGTGAACGCTATGCCACCTTTACTCGCCCAAGCTGAGATCGAACAAGCCTTGACTCATTTACCACAGTGGCGCACAGCGCCCCATGCCTCTGCTTTGTTGCGTGACTATACGTTTGCAGACTTTTCGCAGGCGTTTGGATTCATGACGCAGGTGGCTTTGTGTGCCGAAAGGCTCAATCACCATCCTGATTGGGCCAACGTCTATAACCGCGTGCAGGTGCGCTTGAGCACACACGATGCAGGGGGGCTGACGGCCAAGGATGTCCGTTTGGCGCAGTACATGGAGCAAGTGGCAGAGCGCCTCAATGCCTGACCCTAAAAAATAGGAGCTGTTCACGCTTATTTAACTAAGCGTGAAGGTTTTTTTTATCAAAAATCCAAACACAATGGCTGCAAACAGCGTAAAGCCCAGCCAGTGATTGGCGCGGAAGGCGCGAAAGCAGCCATCGCGGTCACGGTGGTGGATCAGGCTGTAGTGCCACAGGATTTGAACCAGCGCCAGCACGTTGAAGCCCAAAAACGCCAACCACCACGGTTGATCGACCAACGCCATGTCCCATAAAAAAACAAAGCCCACATAAAAGGCCATCACCGCCGCCACATCCCAGCGGCCCAAGGTGATCGCCGAGGTTTTCATGCCGATTTGCAGATCGTCGTCCCGATCGACCATGGCATATTCGGTGTCGTAGGCGAGCACCCAACACAGATTGCCCAGCAACAACAGCCATGCGGTGTTGGGAATGGCATACCACGCGGTGAGGACGTGTGGCAAAGCAGCTGTGGTACGGGAGGCAACATCCCACAGCTCCCACATAGGGCCGCCTTGTACGGCCGTAAAAGCCATCGGGATGCCAAAGCTAAAAGCCACACCCAAGACGGCTTGGGGCATGGACACGAGTCGTTTGGCGTAGGGATAAGCAACGGTCACAAGCAAGGCGGGGACTGCCCAGGCAATCGTGGCCAGATTGGTGGTCAAGACCAGCGCCAAGGCGAGCAGCGCCAGCACCGCCCCCACGCCCAAAGCTTCAGGGACAGACACCAAGCCGCTGGTGATGGGGCGCAAGGCGGTGCGCTTGACATGGCGGTCAAAATGTCGGTCAGCCACATCGTTGATGCAGCATCCTGCACTGCGCATCAAGATGGTGCCAAGCACAAACACCAACAGCAAATGCCAGCCTGGCCACCCCCCTGCCGCCAACCATAAAGCAGCCAGCGTGGGCCACAACAGCAACAGCCAGCCGGCGGGACGATCCCATCGGATCAAGTTCAAATACAACACCCAACGGGGGGCTTGCGCCAACGGGTGTGCAGACACACAGGGCGCATCTGAGGGCGTATGAAGCTGAGGACTGGAATTGAGGGGACTCATAAACGATGAACTCCGGGCAGTTCACAGGCCACAATGGCATTACGCAAGGCGGCAATCGCTTCATAACGGGTAAAGCTGCGTCGCCATGCCAACACCACGCGGCGCATGGGGGGATCGCCTGCAAAAGGCAGATAGCGTACCAGTTGTCCATCATTGATCTGAGCGGGCACGCTCAATCGGGGCACCAAGGTGATGCCCATGCCTGCGGCCACCATGTGTTTGATGGTTTCAAGCGAGGAGCCTTCAAAGCTTTTGCGCATTCCTTCTGCATTTTGGGCATAACGGGCAAATTCGGGGCACACCTCAAGCACATGATCTCGAAAGCAGTGGCCATTGCCAAGCAGCAGCATGGTTTCTTGTTTGACTTCATCGGTGGTGATGGTGTCCTGCGTGGCCAGGGGGTGGTGGGCGGGAACTGCGGCGACAAAAGGCTCATCGTACAAAAGCGCTATTGCCAAGTTGGTATCGGGAAAAGGCTCAGCCAAGACAGCGCAATCAATTTCACCCAAGCGCAATTGCTCTAGCAATTTAACGGTAAAGTTTTCTTGCAACATCAAGGGCATTTGTGGCGTGTGTGCGATGACTTGGCGCACCAGGTCGGGCAGTAAATACGGACCGATGGTGTAAATCACGCCCAGCTTCAGCGGTCCAGCCAAAGGGTCCTTGCCACGCTTGGCGATTTCTTTGATCGCAGCCGCTTGCTCCAGCACGACCTGTGCTTGACGCACCACTTCTGCCCCCAGATCGGTGACGGTGACTTCATTGGCGTTGCGCTCAAAAATTTTGAGATCCAACTCTTCTTCGAGCTTTTTGATGGCAACCGATAAGGTCGGTTGTGACACATGAGAGGCATCAGCGGCTTTGCCAAAATGACGCAAACGCGCAACGGCCACGATGTATTTCAGTTCGGTCAGGGTCATGGGACATCAAACGTTTCATAAAAAAAGTGAGCGCAGATTGTGCCCATCTATTTGATTTTTCATCTTCGGCTTTCTACGGATACACAGGGACGGGTATCGGGTCACAAACGGTTACGAGCGGTGCGTTGCTGACGGCGGTACCGCGCGATAAACACACACAGAACCACTACACTGCACAGCCAGCCCAACGCGTTGAGCGTGCCAAGGGCAAGCCTAAACCTCGTTGATAAAGAAGGATGACCTATGTCTGACTGGTTGGTAAAACCCCATGTCCATCGTGCAGTGATACTTGCGTTGGGATTAGGGAGCCTGAGTCTGCACGCCAGCGCACAATCATGGGCCTATTGCGCCCAGGAAGATGAGGTGTGTCAAGTGCGCGGCGAGGCCGTGGTTCGCTATGGCTCGAATGGGCAATATGCTTATCGCAAGACCAACGGCCCTGTGCTGTGTGGGAATCAAAACTTTGGTGATCCTGCGCCGAAGCAACGCAAGGATTGTTCGGTGAGCTATCACCCGAATGCGTGGCGAGAAGCCAATTCCGCTGGGCAGTACGGCAATCCCTATCCCAGCAGCGGCTACCCTGCGCCTCATCAGCCCGCCTATCCTGCAGGCGGTAGCGTGTATCCAGCGCCAGCCGCTGTGACAGGAGGAGGGGGAGAATGGCGTACTTGCGCTTCGGAAGATGAGTTTTGCTCTTTCCGTGGGGCGCGTGAGGTACGCTTTGGTGCGGAAGGCCGCTATCACGTTCGTACTGCTGTGGATGGGGTGGCATGCCATGTCCGAGAGTTTGGAGACCCCAACGATGGGGTACGCAAACACTGCCAAGTCCGCACCCACGGCGGCCATCCGTATCAAGGCAGTTACAACACCTATCCAGCGCCAGTCACAGGCTACGACAGCCGCCATTGGCGCATCTGTGCCGAAGAAGACGGCTTATGCACGCCCCCTCGCAATGCCACAGTTCGATTTGGTGCTGATGGCCGCTACGCCTATGCCGAGCGCGTACAAGGCAGCATCCCGTGCAGCATTTACACCTTTGGTGATCCCATGAAGGGCACACGTAAAGTGTGTGAATACTCGTTGCGCTGAACGGGGTGGCGTACACCTTGCGTGATTGCGTCTCAAGGGGTTGCCAAGCCGACCAGCGCCTGAAATAAGGCTTGACGGGCTTGAATGACGATTTGTGCGCGCCATTCGGGTGTGTCGATGTAGAACGCATCGCGCATTTGTTGGCGAATCTGTGCCGCCAGATGCGCAGGCACTGCAACGCCACGCGCTTGAGCGCGGTACAACCAATGATCGGCCCGCAATGCTTCTAGTACCTGGACGATGGGCACCGTGCCATATTCCAAGGCCATGCCCGTGTGCTCGGCTTGGGGACATTCTTCGTAAAACGCCTCCCACATCAAACCTGTGAGTTTGGCCGAGGTGGAGGAACCATCGTAAATGGACGTGATCGGGGTTGCCGCTTGTGCTCCTTCCCACCAACGACGGGCACGGGCCATCGCGACCGGGTCATCACGTCCCGCCCAAATACGCTCACCCACGCCTGTGGGCCCTAAGCCGGTATGCAGGTCTATCCATGCCATATGTCGGGCGCGTTGACCATAGCGTTGCAAAATGTGGCGCAGGGTTTGATGGCTCCATGTAGGGGCCGTACCGCCAAAAAACAGGCCATCGGGGTACTTGTATTGACCTTGGCTGACCGCAGCTTGATAGGCCAACATACCCTGTTGTGTCACCCACTGGGCAAGGGCCTCGGCGTTGTCCGCACTCGGTGGCCAAGTCGGGGTGTCTGGCAGCAATAAATTGTGCAGGCTGTCATACGCCTCGTTGCTGGGCAACGGTGCATGGAAGTCGGCAAAGTTGCGGTTGAGATCGACATTTTCTTGGGTGACACGGCGGCAGTGTGAAAAGCCATACGGGTTCAAGGCGTGGAGGTACAACACCGCCGTGCCCGACGCAGCGACACGCTGTCGCCATTCGCTATCGTGCAGCGCAGACACTTGTACACCCGAGCCGCAAAACCCTTCTACCCCATGACAAGCACTGCTGACGATGAGCAGGTGCTCGGCATCAGGCGATCCATCCAATGCCACATCCAGTGCCAGTGTTTCACCGTCTGCGCCCTTGAGGGGATGGGTAAAGGAAGCCATCGCCAAGCCTGCCGTGGCGGCAGCTTCTAAAAATAAGACGCGGGCGCGAGCGTAGCTGTCGGCAAAAGCGTCTTGAATTTTCATTTGGATGCACCCAGCCATTGCTCCACCAAGCGCACCCACAGGCTTGCGCCCAAGGGGATGAGCTGATCGTTGAAATCGTAATGGGGATTGTGCAAAAGACAGGGACCGCTGTCGTGACCGATGCCCTCGTACCCGGCACGGTGACTGCCATCGCCGTTGGCAATGAAAAAATACGCGCCGGGACGCGCTTGCAGCATATAGGAGAAGTCTTCCGCACCCATCGTCGGCTCTTGGGCCAGCACTTGTTCAGCACCGACCAATGCTTCCATGACTTGCCGTGCAAAGGCCGCTTCTGCGGGGTGGTTGATGGTGGGGGGATAGTTGCGCTTGAAGCTGAATTCACAGGTCGCCCCAAACGCTGCGCTGGTGTGCTGGGCGATGTCGCGCATTCGTTGCTCGATCATGTCCAACACCTCTAGGGTGAAGGTGCGGACGGTGCCTTGAATCTCACAACTGTCAGGTACGACATTGGTGGCTTCGCCTGTATGAATCATGGTGACGCTGATGACGGCAGCATCCACAGGCTTTTTGTTGCGCGACACAATGGTCTGGAAGGCTTGCACCATTTGACAGGCGACCGGCACAGGGTCGATGCCATTGTGGGGCAGTGCGGCGTGCGTGCCCTTACCGCGAATGGTGATTAAAAACTCGTTGCTCGAAGCCATGACTGGCCCCGAGCTGATGGCGAACGTGCCCACTGGCATGCCGGGCCAGTTGTGCATACCGAATACCGCATCCATCGGAAATTGCTCAAACAAACCCTCTTTGATCATTTCTCGTGCGCCGCCACCGCCTTCTTCTGCGGGCTGAAAAATCAAGTACACCGTGCCGTCAAAGTCGCGGTTTTTTGCCAGATGTTGCGCAGCGGCCAGCAGCATGGCGGTGTGACCGTCGTGCCCACACGCGTGCATCTTGCCGTGGTGTTGGCTGGTGTGAGCGAAGGTGTTGAGTTCGGTCATGGGCAGCGCATCCATGTCGGCCCTCAAACCGAGAGAGCGGCCAGATGCCCCGCCATCACGACCATGCACAATACCGACCACGCCTGTCGTGCCCAGTCCGCGATGAATGGGAATGCCCCATTCGGTCAGCTTGGCAGCGACGACATCAGCCGTGCGCACCTCTTCAAAGCACAACTCAGGATGGGCGTGAATGTCTCGACGAATCTGGGTCATGCCCGGTGCTTGAGCCACGATGGAATCAATCAGTTTCATGAAATGTCTCTCCTAACAATGCACCTAGTGTGCTGCATACGCTCATGATGGCGTGACAAGTTGCCAAGCAAGCTGTCACCCATGTGCAAGTCTCTTATTACCGCCTTACCTTACCGTCTTCCGTCAACATCGTCAGCTCGACCAACTTAGAGCCCGCGTGTTTGTTAGGGCCAAACTCTAAGGGAAAGCCGCCCAAATTCAGCCGACTCATGTTCTGCAACGCATCAATAAAACCTTCTCGGCTCAGGTTGCGTCCTGTGCGTTGCAGAACTTCAGTGAAGACTTTTGCGGCGACATAGCCTTCCATACTGGAGTAGTTGGCCTGCATGCCTTGGTTGGCTTTGACGGCAGTCAGGTACTCCTTGGACAATTCGGTGACGGGGGTATAGGGAAAAGGCATGACTTGGCTGACGATGACCCCCTTGGCCATCGCTCCCAACTCCTCCAACAACGCTTGTGTGCCAACAAACGAGACGTTATAAAAGTTGCCCACAAAACCCTTTTGTCTGGCTTGTCGAACAAAAGCAGCACAGGCTTTATAAGCGCCGATCTGTACGATGGCCTCCGGCCGCTTGGAAACGATGGCTTCTAGTGCTGCGCTCACATCCACCGAGTTACGCTCGACTTTGCCGATGGCATAAGGCTCTAGGCCCAGCGGCTGCATGGCACGGCGCACGCCCGCCAGCCCCGCCTCACCATACGCATCGTTTTGGTGAAACACCGCGATTTTTTTGATGCCCGCAGACGTAATCAAATTGACAATGGCGGCGGTTTCATCAAAGTACGATGCGCGAATGTGAATGGCGTAACGGTTAAAAGGCTCGCGTAAAGCCTGCGCTCCCGTGAAAGGTGCAAAAAAGGGGACTTTGGCTTCTGTGGCCAAAGGCAGAGCGGCCAAACTGGTGGGCGTACCGATGTACCCAAACAGGGCAAACACTTCTTGTGTCAATAGCTTTTTGGTATTGGCCGCGCATCGCTCTGGCTCGTATCCGTCATCCAGATGCTGTAGCTCAATGCGCCGCCCGTGTACGCCGCCACGCTCATTGACCTGCTCAAAATACAACTGTGCTCCCAGACGGTACTGCACCCCCAGCTGCTCAGCAGGGCCAGAAAAAGGGGCGGATTGCCCCAACACCAGGGTTTTGTCGCCGACACCGGCGGCGGCGTGTGCGCCAGAAAAACAGCTCAGGCTGCCACCCCAGACGAGACTGGGGGCAAGTGTGTGCAAAAAATATCGTCGTTGCATCAGACGGGTTCTCCACCGAGGAAAAAATAAACAAAGCCTTTCTTTTGAAAAAGCCGCGCCCATTCTGTCGCAGAGTCAACGCTCGATCAATATGAGAAACCCCACCCTAAAACACTAACAAAGACCTTACAACCAGCCCCCAAATCTACAAAATCAGCGCCGCACGCGACCGTCGGCTGTCAAGAACGTCAACTCAACAAACTGAGATGCAGTGCGCTTGTTGGCAGAAAAGTCCACAGAAAAGCCGCCGAAATTCAGATTCTGCAGCTCATCGACGGCGCTGAGGAAGCTGTCTCTTGACAGATTTTTAGCGTTGGTGCGCTGCAACGCCTCGGTGAACACTTTGGCGGCAATAAAACCCTCAATCCCCGAGTAATTGGGGGCATGCTTTTTACCGCTGAGTTGAATCGTGTCGAGGTATTCTTTAGAAACAGGCATCAAGGGCGTGTACGGGAAAGGCATCACCTGACTGATCACAACGCCTTTGGCATCCGCACCCAACTCACTGACCAAGGCCTGGGTGCCGACAAAAGAGACGTTATAGAAATTGCCGGGGAACCCACGCTGCCGTGCTTGGCGTATGAAAGCAGCACACGATTTGTAGGCACTGATCTGCACAATGGCTTCCGGGTTGCGTGGCATGATGGTGCTGAGAGCGGCCGACACATCCACACTGTTGCGCTCCACCGTTGCTGTCACCAAAGGCTCCAAATTGAGTGTTTTGAGTGCCCGAACGACGCCCGCTAAACCTGCCTGTCCATACGCATCGTTTTGGTAAAAGACTGCTATTTTTTTGATGCCAGACGAGGTGATCAATTTGACGATGGCAGCTGTTTCATCAAAATACGATGCACGGATATGGATGGCGTAAGGATTAAACGGATCACGCAACGCTTGAGCGCCAGTGAAAGGTGCAAAAAATGGCACGCGGGCCTGCGTGGCCAAGGGCAGTGCGGCAACGCTGGTGGGAGTACCGATATAACCAAACAAAGCGAACACGTTTTGGTCTAAGAATTGTTTGGTATTGGCGACACAACGGTCTGGCTCATAGCCATCGTCCAAATGCTTGAGTTCGATGCGACGACCCCGTACCCCCCCTTTGGCGTTGAGAGCATCAAAGTAAATTTTTGCACCTTCATGAAACTGAACCCCCAACTGTTCTGCTGGGCCGCTGAAAGGGGCGGATTGTCCAAGCACAATGGTGTCCCCGATGGTTTGGGTTTGGGCTTGTGCCGTCAGGCCCAGGCCGGCACTGCTCAACACAGTGCTGTGACAGGCGGCAGTTAAAAGGCTGCGTCTTTGCATACGATGGATCTCCTCGTGGTCATGTGATTCGTGGGTAAGGTGTGTCAAACTGACACCTAATTTCCATCATATTCGGTTCATTAAGTAACAAATCCGTCGTCACTCATGATAGCCCCCAAAACACCTGCAAAAAACGTTTCTCCTGCATCGGTTCTACAACAGTCGGCGCACAACCACCTCGTCCTCGGTGCGTGCCCGCACGATTGCCCTGACACTTGCGCCATCGTCACCACGGTGCGCGATGGTGTGGCTGTCGCCGTGCATGGCAACCCGCAGCACCCTGCCACGGCAGGGGCGCTGTGTACCAAAGTCAGCCGATACGCCGAGCGCACCCACCACCCCGAGCGCCTGCTGCACCCCATGAAGCGCATCGGCCCCAAAGGATCGGGCCAGTTTGAGCGGGTGACGTGGGACGAGGCACTGGCCGACATCGCCCAACGCCTGCACGCCATCGCCGAGCGCGACCCCCGCGCCATCCTGCCCTACAGCTACGCGGGCACGATGGGCTTGGTGCAAAGCGAAGGCATGGCGGCGCGGTTCTTTCATCGCTTGGGCGCGAGCGTGTTGGATCGCACCATCTGCGCCAGCGCGGGCGGCGATGCCTTGCTGTACACGCTGGGCGGCAAAATCGGCACACGGGTGGCCGACTTTGCGGGGGCAAAGGTCATCGTGATTTGGGGCAGCAACTCGATTGCCAGCAACCTGCACTTTTGGCGGCACGCCCAAGAAGCCAAGCGCAATGGAGCGACACTGGTGTGCATCGACCCCCGTCGCAGCGAAACCGCCGACAAATGCCACCACCATCTCGCCCTAAAGCCGGGCACGGATACCGCCTTGGCCTTGGCCTTGATGCACGAATGGACGGTGCAGGAGTGGCTGGACGAGGACTACATCGCCCGCTACACCCTAGGCTGGAACGAGATGCCCGATGCCCAAGGCCGCCCCCGTTCCCTGAAAAACCGTTGCCTGCAATGGACACCCGAGCGTGCCGCAGCCGTGTGCGGCCTCGACGCGCAAGCCATACGCGATCTGGCGCGGCTCATGGGCGAGACGGCGCGGCGCAACGAACCCGTCGCCATCCGCTTGAACTATGGGATGCAGCGCGTGTATGGCGGCGGCAATGCCGTGCGCGCCATCGCCTGCCTGCCTGCGCTCTTGGGCAGTTGGCGACACGCCTCGGGCGGCTTGCTCATGTCCAGCTCGGGCCACTTCCCCATTCAGCGGGCGGCCCTGTACCGACCCGACTTGCTCCCCCTGGGGCTGGCCGGACGCACCCCCCGCACCATCAACATGAGCACCATTGGCGACGCGCTGCTGGCGCAGGCGGGCGATGCGGTGTTGGACGGTGGCCCACCCATCGAAGCCGTGGTCGTCTATAACAGCAACCCCGTCGCAGTGGCCCCCGAATCGGGGCGCGTGGTGCAAGGCTTTGCGCGGGACGAGGTGTTCACCGTCGTCTTAGAACATTTTCAAACCGACACCGCCGACTACGCCGATTACCTGCTGCCCGCCACCACGCAACTGGAGCATTGGGACATTCACAGCAGCTACGGCCACACCGATGTGCTGCTCAACCGCCCCGCCATCGCACCCGTGGGGGAATCGCGCCCCAACACCGCCATCTTCCGCGAGCTGGCCACCCGCTGCGGTTTCGATGACCCCTGCTTTGCCGACGACGACGACACCCTGTGCCGCAGCGCCTTTGCCGCGTCAGACGTGGACTTCGATACCCTGCTCACCCAAGGCTGGGTCGCCTTGCCAGAACGATATGCTGCATCAGCCCCCTTTGCTGTGGGTGCGTTTCCCACGCCGTCTGGGCGCTGCGAGTTGTACAGCGAACGACTCGCTCAACAAGGCTTAGATGGCTTGCCAGACTACCTGCCCAATCTTGAATCGGCAGAACGCAATCCTGCCTTGGCCGCCCGCTACCCACTGGCGATGATCTCGCCGCCCGCGCGTAACTTCCTTAACTCCAGCTTTGTCAACGTGAAAAGTCTGCGCGACATCGAAGGCGAGCCGCTCTTAGAAATCCACGCCAGCGATGCCCACGCACGCGGCATTGCCCACGGCGCGATGGTGCGCGTCTTCAACGACCGAGGCAGCTACCACTGCACCGCCCACATCAGCCCCCGTGCCCGCACGGGCGTGGTCAACGGCTTGGGCGTGTGGTGGCGCAAACTCGGCCCCCAACGCACCAACGTCAACGAAGTCACCAGCCAAGCCCTGACCGACTTGGGCCGCGCCCCCACCTTCTACGACTGCTTGGTCGAGGTGGAGTTGTGTGACCATTGACTCAAAGCAGCCTGCAATTGCCCCAGTGTGACAGGGGCCGAGGCGGGATCAATCGCTTGTTTGAGGGCTTCATTCATCAAGGTTTGATACCCCACCCCGCGTGCCAAGGCTTTTTGTCGAAACGCATCCAAAACATCCACCTCTACCATGATGCTGATGCGCTGCTTGGGGGCAGTCCCCCCCCGTTCCTTTGCCCGCAATGCGGCTAGATGCGGCACATCTTTCGCACGCCGAGCATTGGAAAAATCATATTCAGTTTCCATAGGCTTTTACCTCTTTTGCAGTCGGTTTCCGAGCGGAAATCAAGCGTGGAACATCTTCACGCATCGTATACACCACCACCAGCAAACTGCCATACTTGCTCATTCCTAGTAAGACCCAACGAGCTTCGCCTGTGCTGTCCATGTCTTCACGCACCAATGCCATTTCATCCAGCAAACAAGTGGCTGCTTCATCAAAGTCAACCGTTCCTCCATACCTATGCAA
>DLPA01000209.1:0-4013 GCA_002479815.1 bacterium UBA7470
TTGGCCCAGCGCAGGCTCAGTTCCATCGAGGCGCGGGCTTGGGCTTCGGTGGTGAGTTGGCCTTTGGTTTTTTTGTCCACCGAGACGTAGGGCGTGCATTCGTCGAACTGCATCACGATGTCGGAGTTGAGCACCGTTTGAATCTGCATGCTGACTTCCGGGGTCAGAAAGAGCTTGTCGCCATTGACGGGCGAGGCGAATTTCACGCCCTCTTCGGTGATTTTTCGCATCTCCCCCAAGCTCCACACCTGAAACCCGCCCGAGTCGGTGAGGATGGGCTTGTGCCAGTTTTCAAAGGCGTGCAAGCCCCCGAATTGGCGCATCACGTCCAAGCCGGGGCGCATCCACAGGTGGAAGGTGTTGCCCAGAATGATGTGCGCGTCCATCTCGTGCAGGCTGCGCGGCATCACGCCTTTGACCGTGCCATACGTGCCCACGGGCATAAAAATGGGGGTTTGCACCACCCCGTGGTTGAGCGTCAATTGCCCGCGTCGGGCGTGCGAACCGGCATAAGCCCCTTGGGGGCCGTCGGTGGCGAGGATGTCAAACTTCAACATAAATCGGTATCAAAAAAGAAAGCAGAAGGCGTGGTTTCAGCGGGTAATGGCCAACTTCGCAGGGGCTTCACGGCTGGCCGCTGGTGTGGGCGTGTCGGTGGCGGGCTCGCGGTAGAGTTTGGCGATTTCAAGCAGGATGGGTTTGGTGGCCAGGGGCGGATCAGCGGGGGTGGGTTGTTGGCGCCAATGACGTTCGCGGGCAGCTACTTCGTCGATCAGCGTGGTGATGAGGGCCCGCGTGAGCCGCAAGGCCACCTCGTGTTCTGGTGTGTCCAGTTGTCCATATCGTGCGGGCGGATGGTTGCGGTAGCGTTCCGTTTGCGTGACCAGCCAATGCAGCTCAATTTCAAGCACAAGCGGCAGCAATCGGCTGTGGATGCTGTCTCGGGCTTTGCGTTCCAGCAGGCGGGTGGCCCACGGCGTGCCAATGGCGTTGCCTGTCCCCACCGAGGTCAACAGACCCCGCAGGTCTTGGGTGTCGAGGGTGTGGGCTTTTTGCATGAAATGTTGCAACGCTTCCTCCCACAGGCGCGTGGCGACGTGGCGACTGAAGTCGTCAAACAGTTCAAACCGCAAAAAAGGCGTATGGGCTGCGGTTTTGTCGTCGAGGATCCAGCTGTCCCAGGCCTTGCGGACATGGCCTGCAAAGGCCGATGGCCAGCGGTCACGGTAGGCGTCAATGGCCTCACGGCAGCACACCTCGACGAGCGCGCGCAGGCTGAGCAGCAGTTGGTCTTGCGTGACGGGGGTCGGCTTGAGGGCTGGGCTGGGCTTGGTGGTTTGTGTCCAAGCAGGCGGGCAAACCAAACCTGCGCTGGTGCTGACCACGGTGGTGCCAAGCCAGCGGGTGAAAGAGCGGCGTGATGAGGGGTTCATAAATGCAGAATCTAACAGCAGAAGCCGATCAACAGAAGCCCAAAAAGTCCGAAAGGAGGCCTCGTAACGAGAGACATCGCGCGTGCTGAGGTACCTGTGCCTGGTGCCCGCGCCAGACTGGGTCACAATGCAAGGCCACAGGAGATTGTGTGATGAACTTTTTTACGACCCCCGACGGTGTCAGACTTGCGTTTCAAGACGAGGGTCAACGGGCTGGGATACCCCTACTGGCGTTGGCCGGTTTGACCCGCGACAGTCGAGATTTTGACTACATGGCCCTGCACTTGCCGCAGGTGCGACTGATGCGGCTGGACAGTCGCGGGCGGGGCCGCTCCGCATGGACAGGGCCAGACACGTACACCGTGGTCCAAGAGGCCCAGGATGCGTTGGCCTTGCTGGATCACTTGGGGGTAGAGAGGGCGGCCCTCATCGGCTCCTCACGCGGGGGACTGTTGGGAATGGTGATGGCGGCGACGCACAAAGACCGTTTGCTGGGCATTTGCCTGAACGACATCGGACCGGTGATTGAGCGCAGCGGCTTGGATCGCATCCGCACGTATCTGGGCATGACGCCACCCTACACCACACTGACCGAGGTGGCGCGGTGCTTGCCCTTGACCACCCCCGGCTTTGACGGCGTGCCTCATCAGCGGTGGATGGACGAGGCGATTCGTCACTTTGTGCCGTACGACGGCTACGTGGGCCTGACCTACGATCCGGCCCTGCGGCTGTCGTTTGAGGCGGCGATGGCAGCCCCGCCGGTGGATTTGTGGCCTTTGTTCGATGCCTGTGCGGGGCTGCCGCTGGCGCTGATACGGGGCGCTCATTCCGATGTCTTGACCGCCGCCACCGCCCAAGCCATGCAGCAGCGTCGGCCAGATATGTCCTACGCCGAAATCCCCAATCGAGGCCATATTCCCTTTTTGGACGAGGCCGAATCGCTGCACTGCATCCATGCGTGGCTGGACGCGATCGAGACACAAGGCCAAAAAGGATAGTAAAAAAAGTGAGCTGCTTACGCAAGTAATACGGGCAATTTGGCAGATTTGAATCTGAAAAACAGGCTGAAAATCTAAAAAAATAAGAAAAAACTCGCTTTTCACGGCTGAAAAACGGGTGGGGAGGCCCTCTAAAACGCTATTTTTTAATAAAAACGGCTGATTTTCAGATCAAAATCGGCTGTATGTGCCGTATTGCTTGCGTAAGCAGCTCACATTTTTTGCTATTGTTTTCTATTGCTCAATGACCTGTGCTTGGCCCGTGCTTGGTGTGAGGCGGGTCAACCACATGGCATCGCCGTAGCTGAAGAAGCGGTAGCCTTGGGCGATGGCGTGGGTGTAGAGGCTGCGGATGTGCTCATACCCCGCCAAGGCGCTGACCAGCATCATCAGCGTGCTTTTGGGCAGGTGGAAGTTGGTGATGAGGGCATCGACCACTTGGAAGGCAAAGCCGGGGGTGATGAAAATTTGCGTGTCGCCTTGGGCGATGCCGGTCTTGGCCCACGATTCCAAGGTGCGTACCGTCGTCGTCCCCACGGCGACCACGCGCCCGCCACGCGCCCGGCAATCGGCAATGGCTTGCTGGGTGGCGGCTGGGACGTGATACCACTCGGCGTGCATGGTGTGCTCGGCGATGTCCTCGGTTTTGACGGGGGCAAACGTGCCTGCCCCGACGTGCAGGGTGACGCTGGCGCGCGCCACGCCCAAGGCATCGAGTCGCGCCAGCAAGGTTTCGTCAAAGTGCAGGGCGGCGGTGGGCGCGGCGACTGCGCCCGGGTGACGAGCAAACACGGTTTGATAGCGACGCTCGTCTTCTGCGGTGTCGCTGTGGGTGATGTAAGGCGGCAAGGGCACATGGCCGTGGCGCTGCATCAGGGCATAGGGATCATCAGAAAAGCGCAAGCGAAACAAGGCTCCTTGCGCGTCGGGCCAGCGCCCCAACAAGGTGGCGCTGAAGCCGCCAGCGCGTTCCCCC
The DNA here is from genome assembly GCA_002479815.1 of bacterium UBA7470. GTDB lineage: Bacteria > Pseudomonadota > Gammaproteobacteria > Burkholderiales > Burkholderiaceae_C > UBA2334. Next base: position 3,408 of record DLPA01000209.1, read on the forward strand.
CCCGCCATCTGCATCACCGCGCCGATGGGCGGCTTTTTACTGACTTTCATGTGGGCGACGACTTCATTCGGGTGGGCGGGGTCGTGCAGCACGCGCTCCACCAGCAGCTCTAACTTGCCGCCGCTGGCCTTTTCGCCAAACAGTCGCGCTTTGATGACTTGGGTGTCGTTGAACACCAGCAAATCAGTGGGTTTGAGGAGTTGCGGCAAGTCCCGAAACACCCGATCCACAGGGGGGGCGGTGCTGCCGTCGAGCAAGCGGGAGGCGCTGCGCTCGGTGGCGGGATGCTGAGCGATCAGCTCAGGTGGCAATTCAAAATCAAAATCGGCCAAGGTGTAGGTGCGGGCCGCAGCGGAATGGGAGGTGGACAAGGCAGTCGGTTTCATGGGGCGCGATTGTCCCATTCCTTACAGAAATACGGGTGCGATGCTCAAAAGCAGAAGCATTTGGGGCTTGCTTTTCAAGAGAGAAAGCGATTTTTTGGGCAAAATCTGGGTTTTGTATCCTGTTGATTTTTTCATGGCTGCTGCGACTTCCACCCGATTGCTCAATGCCTTGCACAAGCTGGGGCTGTATTCCGATTGGGATTTGGCCTTGCATTTGCCG
>DLPA01000209.1:4126-4536 GCA_002479815.1 bacterium UBA7470
ACGGTGCTCAAGCAAGAACTCAGCACGCCTCCGCGTCGGCAATTGCGGGTGACGGTGGAGGACGACGCGGGCACGATGTGCGTGCTGCGATTTTTGACGTTTTATGCCAGTCAACAGCAAGCGATGGCGGTGGGGGCGCGTTTGCGCGTGCGTGGCGAGTTGCGCATGGGCCTGTGGGGGCGGGAGATGGTGCATCCGGTGTGCCGCTCGCCCCACACGCCCTTGCCCAAGGTGCTCACCCCCGTGTATCCGACCAGCGCCGGGCTGCCACAGGCGTGGTTGCGGCAAGCGATTGCACACGCGCTGCGGCGGGTGTTGGGCGACCCCGCCAGTGCGACGCAGCGGCTGCGCGATACCTTGCCCACATCTGTGTGGAGCCAAAAACCGCCCCAATATTTGATGCCTTTGCC
>DLPA01000029.1 GCA_002479815.1 bacterium UBA7470
CAGCGCGTAGGTGGTGCTGGCGCGGCAGACGCTTTTGCCGTCGTGGGCCGCGATGATGTCGATTTCGCCAAAAGCCAAGTTTTTACCTAAGCGAATCACGCGGGCCGTGACCAAGGCATCTTGGTTGGACAGGGGTTTTAAAAAGCTCGTGCTCAATTGCACGGTGGTCATGGGGCGTTGCGTGCCCAGTTGGGTGACGAGGGCCATGACCATCGCGGTATCCGCCGCCGCCATCAGCGCCTGCCCGCACACCATGCCACCAATGCGGCTCAAGGCCGCTTGCTGAGGCAGGCGCAGCGTGGCCTCGCCCCAAGCGCAGTGTTCCACACGCAAGCCCAATTGCTGCACCCAAGGTGCAAACCAGTCGGCCAGCAGTTGATTCAGCAGGGCTTCATCCACTTCAGTGGGGCCTGCGTTGGGGGCGGTGGTTTTCATGGCAGTACGCCTATTGTTGCAGTTGAACAACCAAACGCTTCAGTCTACAGAAGCGGCACCGCCCACCAAGCGACCGTAGGCCGCCCGTGTGTCGGGCGATACTGCCGCCAAGACTTGTTCGTAACTGGTGTGATGGCGGGCCAACAAGCGGGCCGAGGCCACGGTTTTGGATTTGCAATACCAGTGGCAGGTGTGCTGCATCAGCAGCAGCTCGGCACTGAGCGTCCATGCCTGATCTTTGCGGCTGCGCCCGTGGGTGTTTGCCACCACGCCGCCTAAGCCTTGGGCATGAATCGCCAAAGCGGTGCGCAAATCAAAGGCCAGCGGTGGCAAGACGCGCGTGACCCAAGGCAAGGCGATGGGCAAGCGGCTGATGCGGGCTTGTACCTCGCTGAGTTGACGCGCATCTTGGGCCAGTTGCTCAAACTGCCGACTCAGATCACGCTCGCTGTCGGACAAAAAATCCCAAATTTGCTGCTGGCGTGGTGCGTCTGTTTCATCCAGCACGCGCAAGTAGCCTTGCAGCAAACGCTCCATCAAGCGTTCAATTTGATAGGAACTGAGCAAGTGCGCCAAGATCGCTACCCGTTGTTTTTGCTCGATGTTGTTTAAAAAACGCAGCACAACATAAGCAGCAAGAATCCAAATCAATAATTCCATAGGGGTCACGTCAAAGTCACATCAGTGGGGTGCAGCGTCAGCACCACGGGCGTGTGGTCGCTGGGGCGCTCATTCTTGCGCGGTGTACGATCGACTTGACAGGTGCGTGCGCGGGACTTCAAAACTTCGGAAATCAGCAGATGGTCGATGCGTAGGCCCCGATTGCGCCGAAAGGCCAAATCGCGGTAGTCCCACCACGTATAGGTTTTGGGCGGCTGAGGAAACAAGCGTAAGGCATCGTGCAGGCCCAAATCCGTCAGGGCTTGCAAATGGGCGCGTTCTTGCGGGGTGCAGTGAATGGTGTCGCGCAAGCCCTCCGCGTCCCACACGTCGGCATCATCAAACGTGATGTTGAAGTCGCCCATCAAGACCAATTGCTCGTGCTGGCGCAACTCTGCCGCCACCCATGTGTGCAAGGCCGTGAGCCAGCGCATTTTGTAGGCGAATTTGTCGCTGTCGGGCGCTTGCCCGTTGGGGACATACGCGCCGATGACGCGAATGCCGTCGATGGTGGCGCACAGCACCCGCGCTTGCTCGTCCTCGAAGTTGGGGATGTTTCTCATCACCACTTGGGCGGGCGTGCGCGACAAGAGGGCCACGCCGTTGTAGGTTTTTTGCCCAAAACTCACCGCGTGGTAGCCCGCAGCGGTGAAGGCATCGAAGGGGAATTTGTCGTCGGTGAGCTTGAGTTCTTGCAAGGCCAACACATCGACAGGCGCACCGTCGGCGGCTTGCGCTGCCAACCAGTCCAGCACTTGTGGCAGGCGTACTCCCAGCGAGTTGACGTTCCAAGTAGCGAGTTTCATGGTCAACAAGGTCTAGATGTGCATCAGCGCCGCGCCACCAATGGCGACACCCACCGCACCGACACCGTACATGCCGTATTCCAGCCATTTTTTGCGCGTCAGCAGTGCAATCGCCGCCAAAGCGATGGAAATTTGCAAGGCGGTGGTGGCTTGCGCCCAACGGTGGTGCTCGTGCATTTGAGCGTCGGATTTTTGATCCCACGCTTTGGCTTCGGCCTCAAAGCCTTCAGCGACGACTTTGATTTCGTTCTTTTCTTTCTCGTAACGATCTATTTTGGCCTGATACGTGGGCTTGGCATCTGCAGGCGACAAATCGCGCGACACCTCGGCCAGCGATTGTTTGGTGCTTTTGGATTGAAAGTAATTCCATTGGTTGGAGGCTTCGGTTTTTTTGATGGCGGCATTGTTTTTGTATAAGCCCGCATTGGCCATGGTCGCCCCGCCCATGTAGCCAAATAAGGCACCGACCGTGGCGATGATGGCGGTGAACAAAGCGATGTGGTTGGTCATGGATTTGTCGCCATCGTCGCCGTGTCCATGTCCACCATGCCCGCCTTGTTGGGCGTGTTCCAACTCATGATCGTGAGGGCCGTGAACGTGAAAACCGTGTCCTGACATATAAAAACTCCTGATTTGAAAAAGCAGACAATTTCAGATTAAACCTAAGTACTCAGCCCCTCTGATTTTCCCCCACCCCAGCCCTCCCCCGCTGGTTGGTTATGAGTAAACCGACGGTGCAGGATCCCCCGCCTGTATGACATACGTGACAAACGCAAAGGGCAGTCCTGAAGCGGCGATGTGGGACTCGCGGCTCTGCACCTGCCACTGCGACCCCAAGGTGGGGGCGTAGGCATCGCCTTCAAAGTCTGCGTCGATTTCCGTCACCACCACGCGCTGGGCGTAGGGCAAGGCCAAGGCGTAAATTTCGGCCCCGCCGATCACCCAGACTTCGGCTTGATCTTGAAAAAAGGTGAGTGCCTCACGCAAGTCATGAAAGCGTTGTACCCCTGTTTCATTGAAACTTTCGTTGCGCGTGAGCACGGCATTCACCCGTCCGGGCAGGGGGCGAAAGCGCGGGGGCAGCGAGTCCCAAGTTTTGCGCCCCATCAGCACGGGATGGCCCAGCGTCAGGCGTTTGAAGTGGGCCAAGTCCTCGGGCAAGTGCCAAGGCAGTTGGTTATTGGCCCCAATCACGCCATTGCGGGCGCGGGCATAAATCAAATTCAATCTCATCAAATTCAATCTCATGGGGTCGATTCAGAAGAAGGGGAAGACGGCGCACGCTGGGGCAAGAGCACCGCTGCAATTGCCACCATCACCAGCAAGACGGCGACACCATCTTGCCAATAAGGGGTTTCGCCCAGAATAGGAATGGCGCTGCCGATGCCGACCAAGGGCACGGCCATGACGCTCATGGCGCTGCTGGCGGGTGGCAGCCGACGCGCCAAGCCAAACCAGATGATTTGGGCAAAGCCATAGTTGATGAGCACGCCATAGACCAAGCTCCACCACGTCACCGCCGTGAATTGGAAGCTGGGCACGGGTTCCAAACTCACCGCCAAGGCCCACAGCACGCCACACGACAGCAGCAACATCCACACGGCGACCGCTTCAATGGGCATGGTGAGGGGGGTGCGCCGCATCAGCAGCGTGCCCAAGGCCCAGCAGTTCGCAGCAGCCAACATCCAAAACACCCCAACGGGGCGACCGGAGAGGTGTTGCAATTCGTGCGAGACCAAGAGCAAGACCGCCAAGGCCACCGCGACTGTGGCACACACCACGCGCCGCGTCAGGCGTTCACGAAACCAGATGGCGCCGATCAGCACCGTCCAAATCGGCATGGTGAAGCCCAAAATCGCCGCCCGCCCCGAGCGCAGCTCTTGCACACCAAAAATCGACAAGACGTGCCAGCCCAAGATGTTCGGTAAGGCCAGCAACATCACCGTCTGCCACTGCTCGCCTTGGGGCATGACCATGCGGCCGCCGCGCAGCCGGAAAAACAGGTACAACCAACTCGCGCCCAGCGTCATGGTCATGGCCCGAAAGTACAGGGGCGAGACTTCGCGCAGCGAGAGCTTCATCATCGGCCAATTGATGCCCCACATCAGGGTGAGCGCGATCAAGGCCAGCCATTCTTTGCGATTGAGCATCTGTTAACGACCGCTTCAGATGGCTTTAAACCGCCACGGGCGCTTTGATGGCGGGATGGGGGTCGTAGCCGATGAACTCGAAATCGTCCAAGGCGTAGTCAAACAAGCTGTCGGGCTTGCGACGAATGTGCAGCGTGGGGTAGGCGCGTGGGGCGCGTGAGAGCTGCAACTCCACTTGCTCGGTGTGATTGCTGTAAATGTGGCAATCGCCCCCCGTCCAGATAAAGTCGCCCACGTCCAAATCGCACTGCTGCGCGACCATGTGGGTCAAGAGCGCATAGCTGGCGATGTTGAAGGGCACGCCCAGAAAAATATCGGCACTGCGCTGGTACAACTGGCAACTCAAACGCCCGCGCTCACCCGCTGCTTGGGGGGGGGCGACATAGAACTGAAACAGCGCATGGCAAGGCATCAGGGCCATGTCGTCCAAATCGGCCACATTCCATGCGCTGACGATGATGCGGCGCGAATCGGGGTTGGTTTTAAGGGTGTGCAGCACTTGGCTGATCTGGTCGATGTGCCCGCCACCCGCCTTGGGCCACGAGCGCCATTGCACGCCATAGACTGGCCCCAAGTCGCCATCGGCCCGCGCCCACTCGTCCCAAATCGTCACGCCGCGCTCATTGAGCCACTGGTTGTCGCTGGAGCCTGTCAAAAACCAGAGCAATTCGACGATGATGGACTTCAGATGCAGCTTCTTCGTCGTCACCAAGGGAAAGCCCTCGTTCAAATCAAAGCGCATCTGATGCCCAAAGACGCTGCGCGTGCCCGTGCCCGTGCGGTCGGCCTTGTGTACGCCCTGCGTGTGTACATGACGCATCAAGTCTTCGTACTGAGAACGAATGGGGCGAAGGAGAGAGGGATCGGCAGTCACGGCAAAGGGTCACTTTTTAAAAAAGCAGGGAGTGTAAAGCCAGCCCATCATCCCAGCGCCCCCGTGGGCTGCTGCGCTTGTTTGATGAGATAAAAAGTATAGTAAAAAAAGT
>DLPA01000136.1:0-3921 GCA_002479815.1 bacterium UBA7470
ACCAGAAAGACGTTTCATGCCTATGACTCCTAGAAAAAAACGACACAAGATGGCCCAAGCCAAGCCGCTACACCCACTCATGCAGCTTGAACCGTTGTAGCTTACCCGTCTGCGTGCGGGGTAATTGGGTCGCAAAGCGGATTTGACGTGGGTATTTATACGGAGCAATCGTTTGTTTGACGAAGTTTTGCAAGTCTTGGGCCAGCGCATCGTTCGCCTCTACCCCCGCTTTGGGCACGACAAAGGCCATGACGATGTGCCCGCGTGCGGCATCGGGCGTGCCTATCACGGCGCATTCGGCCACGGCGGGATGCAGCATCAGCGCGTCTTCCACCTCGGGGGAGGCGATGTTGTAGCCCGCCGACACAATCATGTCGTCGGTGCGGGCCTGATAGATGAAGCAGCCGTCGGCATCGCGCAGATAGGCATCGCCCGTCAGGTTCCAGCCGTGTTGCACGTACTTGGTTTGGCGCTCATCGGCCAAGTAGCGGCATCCGGTGGGGCCTTGCACCGCCAGCCGCCCGACCACACCAGCGGGGACTTCTCGCCCTTGCTCATCCAGCACCGTCGCGCGGTAGCCCGGCACGGGCACGCCGGTTGCGCCCGCGCGGGCATGGGCTTCGTCGGCAGAAATGAAAATGTGCAACAACTCGGTCGCACCGATGCCGTCGATCAGTTCGATGCCTGTGGCAGCCTTCCACTGGGCGCGGGTGGCTGCGGGCAGCGCCTCGCCCGCCGACACGCATTGCCGCAAGGCCGAGGCTCGCAAGGCATCCCCCTGCGCCGCCAACACGCGGTAAGACGTGGGCGCGGTGAACAAGGTGGTCACGCCGTAAGTGGGGATGGCCTCGGCCAATTGCGGGGGGCTGGCTTTTTCCAGCAGCACCGTCGAAGCCCCCACCGACATGGGAAACAGCAACAGCCCGCCCAAGCCGAAGGTGAAGGCCAGTGGCGGGCTGCCGCAAAACACATCATCGGCCCGAGGCCGCAACACATGGGCACACCAGCAATGGCACACCGCCAGCACATCGCGGTGAAAGTGCATGGTCGCCTTGGGCACGCCCGTCGTGCCGCTGGTGAAGGCCAGCAAACAGGTGTCGTCTGCCGCTGTGTCCACCGTTGCAAAGGGCGCATCGTGACGCTGCATCGCGTCTTCCAAGGACTGCACGCCCAGATGCTCGCCGCTGCCTTGGCTCAAGCCCTGAAAGTGCCGCACCTGCTGCAAAGGGGTGTTCGGCAGGGCGGGCATCAACTCGTCCAGCAATTGCACATCGCACAGCGCATGGCTGATCTCGGCTTTGGCGATGATGGTCTGCAACTCCCGCGCCCGCAACAGCGGCATGGTCGCCACCGCAATCCCCCCCGCTTTGATGACGGCAAACCAGCACGCCGCCAGCATGGGGTTGTTGGGCGCACGCAGCAGCACGCGGTTGCCGGGCACAAGGCCCATGTCTTGCACCAGCACATGGGCGATGCGGTCGGCTTGGCGTTGCAAATCGCGGTACGTCCACACCAAGCCGCCGGGCGCACGAAGGCACACCCGTTCACCCCAACCCCGCCCACCGTCTTTTACGTCTGCCACGGCCTGATCCAACAGCACTGCCGCCGCATTGAGCTGCTCGGGAAACTGCAACTCAGGCAGCTCAAACAAAAACACCGGCCACTGTTCGCGGGGTGGCAAATGGTCGCGGGCAAACGTGTCAAGGTGGGCAGAGGGCATGGCGATGAGTCCTTGAGCTTATGCAAAAACCATAGTAAAAAAAGTGAGCTTCTCACGCAATTAAATAGGGCAGTGTGGCTGATTTTGATCTGAAAATAAGTCAAAAAACCCTAAAAATTTCAGTTTTAGATGGCGGTTTCGGTAGGGGCAGGCCCCTGTGCCTGCCCTGAATCACAGCAACCACGGGAGAGGGCAACCACGGGGGGTTGCCCCTACGGGGAGGCTTTTTTGAGCACATCGCGCCCGATGATGAGTTGCTGCACCTCGGTTGCGCCTTCGTAAATACGCAGGGCGCGGATGTCGCGGTACAGGCGCTCCACGGGTTGCTCGCTGACCACGCCCAAGCCGCCCCACAACTGCACGGCAGCGTCGATGACCTGTTGGGCGTTTTCGGTGGCGGTCATTTTTGCCATTGCCGCTTCGCGGGTGATGGGGTGGCCTTGGTCGCGCAGCCATGCCGCGCGGTAGGTGAGCAAGGCTGCGCTGTCGATGGCGGTTGCCATTTGCGCCAACTTCGCTTGGGTGAGCTGAAAATCGCCCAACACGCCGCCAAACATCCGGCGCGTGCGGGCGCGGTGCAAGGCTTCGTCGAAGGCACAACGGGCAAATCCCAAAGCTGCTCCAGCCACCGAGGTGCGAAACACATCCAGCGTCCGCATGGCGATTTTGAAGCCCTGTCCGGCCTCGCCCAAGCGTTGACGGGCGGGGATGCGGCAGTGGTGCAGGCTCAAACGCGCCAAGGGATGGGGGGCCATGAGCGCGATGCGCTCGGCGACTGTGAATCCGGGCGTGTCGGCATCGACGATGAAGGCGCTGATGCCGCGTGCGCCGGGCGCTTCACCCGTGCGGGCAAAGAGCACATAAAAATCAGCGATGCCGCCGTTGGAAATCCATGTTTTCTCGCCGTTGAGGACGTACACCGCGTCCTCGCCTTCGCCCTCCAACACCGCCGCGCACGACAGCGCCGCCACGTCAGACCCCGCCTCTGGCTCGGACAAAGCAAAGGCGGCAATGGCGCTGCCTTGCGCCACGCGGGGCAAATACCGCTGGCGTTGCGCGGGCGTGCCGTGCAGCGAAATCGCACCCGACCCCAAACCCTGCATGGCAAACGCGAAATCGGCCAGCCCGCTGTGACGGGCCAAGGTATCACGGATGAGGCAAATGGCGCGGGTGTCGATGGTGTCACCCACTGCGCCCACATCGCGGCCCGCCACCGCATGATGCAGCCAGCCCCCCGCACCCAGCGCCCGCACCAGCTCGCGGCAATGGGCATCGACATCGGCAGGGTGGGCCGAGGGCAGATGCTCACCCGCCCAAGCCTCCAAACCCGCCGCGAGTTGGCGGTGGTGGTCTTCAAAAAACGGCAGTTGCAGCAGTTGCTGCATCCCCGCATGGGGGGCGGTGTGATCTGGCATGGCGGCTGTCCTGACATATCCTGAAAAAGTGACCCTGATTTCAGTTGCCCTGAAAACGCGGTTTTTGCTTGGCGACGAAGGCGTGGTAGGCGCGGGTGAAGTCTTGCGTCAACATGCACAGGGCTTGGGCTTGCGCTTCGGCTTCAATGGCTTGCTCTAGCGTCATGGCCCATTCTTGGTGCAGCATGGTCTTGGTGATGCCGTTGGCAAAGGTGGGGCCGTCGGCAAGGCCGTGCGCCAACGTCAAGGCTTCGGTGAGCAGTTCTTCAGGCTCAATCAAGCGGTTGAAAAAGCCCCAACGCTCGCCCTCCTCGCCGCCCAAGGCGCGGCCCGTGTAGAGCAACTCGCTGGCGCGACCTTGCCCAATCAAGCGCGGCAAAATGGCACACGCGCCCATGTCACAGCCCGCCAAGCCCACGCGGTTGAACAAAAAGGCGGTTTTGCTGCGGACAGTTCCTAGGCGCATATCGCTTGCCATCGCCACAATCGCCCCCGCCCCCGCGCACACGCCATCGACAGCAGCAATGATGGGCTGCGGACACGCCCGCATGGTTTTGACCAGCTCGCCCGTCATGCGGGTGAACATCAACAACTCTGGCGCGGGCAAGGCGACCAAGGGGCCGATGATTTCGTGGACATCGCCGCCCGAACAAAAATTGCCCCCCGCGCCTTGGATGACCACGACTTTCACGTCATCGGCCCATTTGAGCTGATGGAACAAGTCGCGCATTTCGGCATAGGAATCAAACGTCAGGGGGTTTTTGCGCTCGGGCCGGTTCAGCGTCA
>DLPA01000136.1:4023-4419 GCA_002479815.1 bacterium UBA7470
GCCGGACGGCGATTGCCCGCCAACAAGGCCGGGTCCACAGAAGTCAAATCATCAGTGCGGGACATGGGGGATACCTTTTTGGTGTTTTTGATGGACTTACTCTTTGGACAAATGCTGGCGCAGCCGCCCCAGTACGGCGTAGAGGCTGTCTTTGTCGTCGGCACTCAGGCCGCCCAGCATGGACATGACCCATTGCTCGTGCTCGACCGCCATCGCTGCAAAGTGCTCGCGGCCTGCGGGGGTGAGGCGCACGACGTAGGAACGGCGGTCGCTGGCATCTTCCACGCGATCGACCAAGCCATCGCGCACCAGTTGATCGGTGAGGACGGTGACGTTGCCGCCCGTGACCATCAAATAGCGCGACAGCACATTCATCCGCAAGCCGTCGGGGTGGCG
>DLPA01000130.1:0-1976 GCA_002479815.1 bacterium UBA7470
CGGCTGGCAGGCCGCATTCAGCCCAAACGACAAATCCGCGCTGGTTTTATCGTGATGCTGCTGGTGGCGGTGGTGAACTTGGCGGCGAACACCTTGTTTGTCGCACATCCGGCATGGGCCTTGTGGCCGATTGCCATTTTTGGCTTTGGCTGGTCTTTGATGGTTCCAGTGGTGACATTGCTGGTGCTGGATTTGCATCCTGAACGTCGTGGCATGGCCTCGTCGCTGCAAATGTTCGTCAGCTCCACCGCCAACGGGTTCGTCGCAGGCGTGATTGCGCCTTTGGTGATGCACTCCACCTTCAGCTTGGCGTTGGCCTCTTTGCTGATGATGAATGTGGGCCTGGTCGCTTGGATTTTTATCCGCCGCCGCTGGCCTGAAATAGGTCAGACCACCGCAAGCCACACCGCCTAGGGCATCAGCGCATCCGTGTTTGAACGGCTTAGGCGAACTCGGTCAGCGCCTTGCGCATTTTCTTCATGGCTGCCACTTCAATTTGGCGGATGCGCTCGGCACTCACCCCATATTCAGCCGCCAGTTCGTGCAGCGTCATGCCACCCGTGCCATCGTCGCGCACCTTCAGCCAGCGTTCGGTGACGATGCGGCGTGAGCGGTCGTCCAGCGTCGCCATCGCGTGCGCCACGCCGTCTGAGGCCAAAATGTCACGTTGACGCGCTTCTATCACGGCAGTCGGCTCATGGCTTGCATCGCTGAGGTAGGCGATGGGGCCGTAAGCCTCTTCGCCATCGTCGTTGGGGCCGGGGTCTAGCATGACATCGCCGCCTGACATGCGCGTTTCCATCTCGATGACATCTTCACGGCGCACGTTCAACTCACGCGCCACCACGTTGATTTCTCTATCGGTCAAATTGTCGCGGTAGCTGTGGCTGTCTTCCTCATGGCTGATGTCGGCTTTGAAACCTTGTTTCATCGAACGCAAATTGAAAAACAGCTTGCGCTGAGCCTTGGTCGTGGCGACCTTGACCATGCGCCAGTTTTTCAGGATGTATTCGTGAATCTCGGCCTTGATCCAGTGCATGGCATAACTGACCAAGCGCACGCCTTGGTCGGGGTCGAAACGTTTGACGGCCTTCATCAAACCGACATTGCCTTCTTGAATCAAATCACCGTGCGGCAGGCCGTAGCCCAAGTATTGGCGTGACACGGAAATGACCAGCCGCAGATGCGACATCACCAACTTGCCTGCTGCTTCCATGTCTTGATGATCGCGCCATTGGCGGGCGTAGCGTTGTTCCTCGTCATGGGTGAGCAAGGGCAAACGGTTCACTGCGCTGATATAGGCATCCAAATGCCCCAGCGGCGGAACCAAAGACCAAGGATTGGTGACGGTTAAGGCGTGGGCAGAAGTGGTTTGGGTCATCGACATGGCTTTCATAGTCATGAGTAAGATATTAGCACTCTATTTGGATGAGTGCTAAAGACCAAAGTTCCTGAAACCCTTGGCGAATCAGGGCTTCAGGTGTACCGTGGTGGCATAGTTCTTATTCTTATGACTATTTTTTAATCATCAGCAGTAAAAATCAGAATCTAACTCTCGGTTTTACTCTTTAACTCTTAAAAGACCACCAAGGCAGCCATTGATTCAAGGCTTGCACTTGACCGCAGCAATCGGGCGCGTAGCCGTGAAGACCGTTGAGGGTTTGATACCACGCGCCCAAGCTCAACAAGTGGCGCAGCGTTTGCACGGGTGGGCTGTCCAGCTCAGACTTTAAGCACACCAATTGATAGCGTTCTTGCACCAGTGGCACAAAGCCCAAGCCCGCCGCGCGGGCGGTGGAGGCCGTACCCAGCCCCGCGTCGGCCTGCCCACTCGCCACCGCTTGCGCCACCGCCGCGTGAGAGGGTTGGCAGGTGTCATAGCCCTTCAGCGCACTGCCATCGTAGCCGTGTACGCCCAGCCACTCGTCCAGCAGCACCCGCGTGCCCGTGCCCAAAGGACGATTGATCCAGCGGGC
>DLPA01000130.1:2145-2385 GCA_002479815.1 bacterium UBA7470
GGACGCAGCAAGGGCTTGTAGATGCGGGCGCTTAAAGAATCTCGATTGGGGAAAGGGCGGGTATGGAACCCCGCCATCTGGCAACGCCCCTCGTTCAAGGCGCGGATGGCATCGACGCTGCCGGTGAATTGAATGTCCAAATGCAGTTGGTGCGCGGCGGCGGCGTGGTGTTGCAGGCCAGACAGGGCATCGTCATAACTGGCGTGCAAGGCCAGCACTTGGGTGCTTTCGTCAAACACC
>DLPA01000130.1:2482-4018 GCA_002479815.1 bacterium UBA7470
CGCGCTTGGGCCAGCCGTTCGGCCCACAGCAATTTGTCGGCAAAAGGGGTCAGACGCGCCGACTGCCCGCGATCCCACACCAGCAATTCATGGCCCAGTTCGGCCTCCCATGCTTTCAATTGACCCCACACATGGCGGTAAGACAGATTCAAGGCGCGTGCTGCGCCTGAGATCGAGCCTTGATCGCGCACGGCGTGCAACACATCCAGCATCGTATTGCGTAAGGCGACGTGGCCGGATTTTTTAAGGTCATTTGGACGACCCAGTGCTTGTCCTATTTCATAGAACAATTCAATTTTAGGAGCGTATTTAGAAATCGGAGATGCAGCAGTCATCCCTCAAGTGTGCCGCAATTGAACACTGTTGACGTGGCATGGCTTATGCAATCAATTTCATACGGTGAGATTACCTAGGCATTGCGGTGCATAGGACGGGTAGGATTCGCCGTCAAACAAGAGGTGGTTTTAACAGGTGGTTTTAGCTATTTTTTTATGAGTGGGTACGTTGAAAGTTTTGATACCGCATGGCAGTTGATGGTGTCGGGTGATCCGGTCTTGTGGGCCATTGTGCGGCGCTCGTTGGCGGTCAGTGCCACCGCTTGCACCTTGGCTTACGGCTTGGGGCTGCTCTTGGGCGCGTGGCTGGCTGTTGTGCGCTTTACGGGGCGGGGGCTGGTGCTGGCCTTGCTCAATACCTTGCTGGCCTTACCCTCGGTGGTGGTGGGGCTGATGGTGTATCTGCTGCTGTCGCGCTCTGGCCCTTTGGGGTTTTTGGGCTGGATGTTTTCGTTTCAGGCGATGGTGTTGGCGCAAGTGGTGCTGGTCGTGCCCGTGGTGACGGCCTTGACGCGCCAAATCGTCGAAGCCGCCGATGCCAGTCATGGCGAACAATGGCAGTCTTTGGGCGCAGGCAAAGGCGTGCGCGGCCTGCTGCTGTTGTGGGATGAACGCTTGGCCTTGTTGACCGTGCTCATCACCTCATTTGGACGCGCCATTTCTGAAGTCGGCGCGGTGATGATCGTCGGTGGCAACATCGACGGCTTCACCCGCGTCATGACCACTGCCATTGCCCTAGAAACCAGCAAAGGCGATTTGCCTTTGGCCTTGGCCTTGGGGTTGATTTTGTTGGGCGTGGTCTTGTTGCTCAATTTGGTCGCTTACGCCGTGCGTGGCGTGGCGCAGCGTTTGGACTCAGCCAAACAAGGCCGCGCGTCTGCCACAGGCTCCAAACTGGTGTTGGAGCAATCGGCCTCATGAGCGATTTTGTGCCAGACACCCACGTTCCCACCGCTACCACCGCCACGCCTGCCTTGGTCTTGCAAGACGTGAGCTGGGTCACTGGGGACATCCACATCTTGTCCCGCATTGACCTGACGCTGCACAAAGGAGAGCGTTTGGCCTTGATCGGCGCGAACGGTTCAGGCAAAAGCAGCTTGCTGCGGGTGATGCACGGCTTGGTGACACCCACCCAAGGCCAGCGGCAACTGTGCAGTCAGTGCAAGCAGGCCATGCTGTTTCAGCGCCCGCACATGCTGCG
>DLPA01000130.1:4175-8091 GCA_002479815.1 bacterium UBA7470
GGGCAGCAGCAACGGCTGGCCTTGGCACGCGCATGGGCCACCCAGCCCGATGTCTTGCTGCTGGACGAACCCACCGCCAGCCTAGACCCCCACGCCAAGCGCGAAGTCGAGCAACTGGTGGCCGACTGGGCCGCCCATCAAACACTGGTATTTGCCAGCCACAACCTCGGCCAAGTCAAACGCCTCGCCAACCGCGTCATCTACATGGAACACGGGCGCATCTTGGCCGATTTGCCCGTCGATCAATTTTTCAACGGCGAGGTGTTGCCTCGCCTCTACCCCGAAGCCCATTTATTTGTTCAAGGAGAATCCGTATGACCTTCGCTAAAACCGCTATACATCAACTGCCCAATCGCCGCCTATCGCTCATGGCAATGGCGGTAACAGCTATCACATTCGTAGCATTCCATGCGCCCACACTCGCGCAAGAATCCATCGTCATCTCATCCACCACCTCCACCGAGCAATCGGGCCTGTTCAGCCACCTGATGCCCGAGTTTCAAAAAGCCACGGGCATCACCACCAAAGTCGTCGCCTTGGGCACGGGTCAAGCTTTGGACATGGCCCGCCGTGGCGATGCCGATGTGGTTTTCGTGCATGACCAAGTGGCTGAAGAAAAATTCGTCGCCGAAGGCTTTGGCCTCAAGCGCCTGCCCGTCATGTACAACGATTTTGTGCTGATCGGCCCCAAAGCCGACCCCGCCGCCACCAAAGGCAAAGACATTGTGGATGCTTTGAAAAAAATAGCATCATCACAAACCAGCTTCGTCTCTCGTGGCGATAAAAGCGGCACACACGCGGCAGAACTGCGTTACTGGAAAATGGCGGGCATCGAGCAAAAAGGCAACGGCTACAAAGAATGCGGCTGCGGCATGGGGCCAGCCTTGAACATCGCAGCTTCCAGCGGCGCTTACGTCTTGGCCGACCGTGGGACGTGGCTCAACTTCAAAAACCGCGCCGATTTGGCGGTGTTGGTCGAGGGCGACCAGCGCCTTTTCAACCAATACGGCGTGATCGTGGTCAACCCCGCCAAACACCCCCACGTCAAGCAAGCCGCCGCCCAACAATTTGCCGATTGGGTCACATCCAGCGTCGGCCAAGCCAGCATCGCCAGCTACAAAATTGGGGGCGAACAACTCTTTTTCCCCAACGCCGGAAAATAAATCAGACCCCGACAACCGTACAAGGGCGATCAGGCAAGGAGGCGGCTTGAGCAGCGACGCGGACATCGAAATTTTTGTAGCGTCCACCTGCGCCATGTCCACGCTACTGGCATGGATCACGGCGATGGTGGGCACATTAGGCCCGCCCCTACACGGCGGCGGCCAAGTCCACATCTACTGGTCCTCATCCGGCCCCATCGTCGTCACCGCAGGCGTGGAAGAGGGCCGCTGCACCAGCGTCTGGTTCCACACCGACACCAGCCCGTGGGCCACCCCCCTCGAATGCGCCCACCAAGCCGCCCAAGACCTAGGCTGCTGGGTGGAGGCTGGTGTGTGAGGGAGTCAAATCGAAGAAATGAATAGCAAAAAAAGTGAGCTGCTCACGCAAGTAAATAGGGCTATTTTGTGATTTTCATGCTAAAAATAATCATCAAAAGTTCAAAAAATAGCATTTTCTTGCCCCCTCAAAGCCAGTGAATCCGTCTTGGAAAGGCATTTTTTATACTTTTAGGGCATTTTCTGGATATAAAAATGGCTGATAACTTGGTATTATTTGCGTAAGCAGCTCACTTTTTTTACTATTGTTTTTATGTAGTGAAAGAAGTGTTTGACTCAAGTGAATTGCGTTGGCGGGCATGGCTTGCGCAAAAATGTCAGCTGCCGCTCATGAGTTTTTGTACCAAGTCTGGAGTAGAGGTGGCTTGGTATTTGCGCATCAGTTTCAGACGATAGACCTCGACGGTGCGGGGGCTGATGTCCAGCACCTTGGCGATGTGTTTGGCTGTCATGCCATTGAGCACCAAGGCTGCGACCTCACGCTCACGGGGGGTCAACTCGGCACGCACGGGGCGGCGGGTGCTTAAATCCTCAAAACTCCAAATGCCTGCGGCGTGTGGATCGCTGCGTTCTAACGCACGCCCCGTGACGTGACACCAAAAGGGCTGTCCTTGAAAACGTCCACCCACACGCCGCATCACACGGTCGTCGGCGTAGTGGCCTTGCGTGTTCAAGATGGGGGCGATGCGTGCGCCTGTGCGCTCGTACTCGTCGGCGCTGGGATACAGAATCAGAAAACTTTGTCCCACCAATTGGTCGCGATCGGCCCCAAACATATCGCATACGGCTCGGTTGCAGTCGAGGATGGTGCGGTGGCGAGACAACACCAGCCCCACAGGAGCCATGTCAAAGGCCAGGCGATAGTCCACAGCGTCCCTGTCGTTGACGATGCCGTCCGGTGCGCTCAATACAACATATCCCCCGGACGCACCTGCTGCAAGATGGTGGTTGAAATCTCTTCAATGGATTTCGTGGTGGTGGACAGCCAGCGTATCCCTTCACGGCGCATCATGGCCTCGGCATCGGCCACTTCGCGGCGGCAATTGTCCAGCGAGGCGTAGCGGGAGTTGGGGCGGCGTTCGTTGCGAATTTCGCTCAGGCGCTCAGGCTGTATGGTGAGGCCAAAAATCTTTTTGCGGTGTGGCAGCAGGGCTGGAGGCAGCTTGCGGCGTTCAAAATCTTCAGGAATGAGCGGGTAGTTCGATGCCTTTAAGCCGTATTGCATCGCCAAATACAGCGAGGTCGGCGTTTTCCCCGTGCGACTGACCCCCACCAAAATCACGTCTGAGCTTTCCAAGTCGTGATTGGTCTGTCCGTCATCATGCGACAGCGCATAGTTAATCGCTTCGATGCGGTTGTGATATTCGCGGCTTTTGGAGGCATCTGAAAACCGCCCGACACGGTGGTTGGATTTGATGCCCAACTCCGCTTCCAGAGGTGAAATGAACGTGCCAAACATATCCACCATCATCGCCTGGCATTCGGTTTTGATGACGTGCAGCACCTCCATGTTGACCAGCGTCGTGAAAACGATCGGTTTTTTGCCCTCTACACGTGCGGTGTAATTGATGTCCCTGACCACGTTGTGCGCTTTGTCCACCGTGTCCGTGAAGGGCATGCGCAGAAAACGGTGGCTGGATTCAAACTGATTCAGAATGGCCTTGGCAAAGGTTTCTGCGGTGATCCCAGTGCCGTCTGAAATTAAAAAAACCGTGCGATTGGACATGATGGAAGAGAGAAAGAAAGGGGGCACAACATCGAAAAACAGCCCTCAGTGTACTAGGGGCGGGTCTTGCGCAATCTTCAGGGATCGGCAAGCTGCACGTCGCCAGACACGCCTACAATGATCCGCATAGTTCTCCTAAGAGCGCCAGATTTTTTTCACTTTAATGGAGCTTTTCCATGTCTCAACTCTTCAGTCCTGATGCCCTCGTCGTGCCGTTTGAGCAACTGCGCATGAGCGATGTCGAATTTGTCGGCGGCAAAAATGCCAGCCTAGGCGAAATGATTTCGCAACTGCCCAGCGGTGTGCGCGTGCCTACGGGTTTTGCCACGACCGCCCATGCGTTTCGTGAGTTTTTGAAATTCGATGGCTTGGACGCACGCATCCACGCCATTTTGGATGCCTTGGACACCGAGGACGTGCGCGCACTGGCCGACGCAGGTGCAAAAATTCGTGCGATGGTCGAGGCACAGCCTTTCCCAGCCGATTTGGAAGCCGCCATTCGCGCCGCGTTCATCACCTTGAGCGCCGGCAATGCCGAAGCCAGCTTTGCGGTGCGTTCCTCTGCCACCGCTGAAGACTTGCCCGATGCCTCTTTTGCGGGACAGCAAGAAACCTTCTTGAACGTGGTCGGCATCGAAGAAGTGCTGCACAAAATGAAAGAAGTGTTTGCCAGCCTCTACAACGACCGCGC
>DLPA01000197.1:0-740 GCA_002479815.1 bacterium UBA7470
GCAACGCCATCGCCACCGTGCAAAGCAGCGACAAGACCCACGTCATCACCGTTCGCACGACGGGCTTTGACGCAGCCGCTGCCACAGGGGGCAGCGCAGCAGTCGAAAGCATCGCCGCAGTCGCAGACGACGGCAAGAGCGCCTACGTGGGCAGTGAAATTGCCAAAAACGACCGCCCCGAGTTGACCGCAGCCAAAATCATCGTCTCCGGTGGACGCGCCTTGGGCAGTGCCGAGAAATTCAACGAAGTCATGACCCCACTGGCCGACAAACTCGGTGCAGCCATCGGTGCAAGCCGTGCGGCAGTGGATGCGGGCTACGCGCCCAACGACCTCCAAGTCGGTCAAACGGGCAAAATCGTTGCGCCCCAGCTCTACATCGCTGCTGGCATCAGCGGAGCGATTCAGCACTTGGCGGGCATGAAGGACTCTAAAGTCATCGTCGCCATCAACAAAGACCCCGAAGCCCCCATCTTCAGCGTCGCCGACTACGGCCTAGAAGCCGACTTGTTCACCGCCGTGCCTGAGTTGGTCAACCAACTGTGATGGTTTAAACCACCGTTAAAAGCGCCTTTTATGAACAATAAAGGCGCTTTTTTTACGCTTATTTTGCTTCTACCGCAGTGAAATAAAGCGTGAGCAGCTCACTTTTTTTACTATGATTCTTACAGTAAAACCCCGATAATGAGACTGTCGCCTCTGCGTAGGGGCAACCCCCTGTGGTTGCCCTGATGGGGGTAG
>DLPA01000197.1:867-2507 GCA_002479815.1 bacterium UBA7470
GATGTGCCTGTGCCGCGCATGATGATGGTGTATGCGCCTTGTGACAGGGTGTGGACGATGGCGGATTCTGGGGTGTCCATCGTGCCAACGGTTCGGGTGTCGATGCGTGTGGTATCGGCCGATTCGTTCCAGTTGTCGTTGCTGTTCAAGATGGTTTGTTGGCTGTAGAGGGTGCTGAACGGGTTGGTCAATGTGCCGGGGACTCCGTACTTGGTCATCGACGGGCCAGCGCCCGCAATGAACAGCTCTTTGGGGTCGCCTTGCAGCACAAAGCCGGCAATCACTTGGTCGTCGCCGCCTGTGCTGGTGTAGGCGCGGCTGCTGATGTTGATGAGGCGGCTGCTAGAGTCAAACGCATCCAAGTCATCGACGCTGACCAAACCGATGCCCGTGCCACCTGCCACGCCTTGCACAATGACGGTGTAAGCGCCCGGTTGCAGCGTGACCAGCAGAGCCGCTTCTTGTGGATGAGCAGGCGCAATGCCGCTGGCGCTGATGGTGGCGGCGTTGTTTGCGCTTTCCCAATCGTCGTTGCTGGCAAGAGGCGTTGAGCCAGAGAACAAGGTCAGCATGGGGTTGCTGAGGGTGTTGGGCACGGGGGGATTGAGGGCCGCCATGCTTGGGCCTGCGGCTTTGATGAGCACTTTTTTCGGCCCGCCGCTGATGACGAATCCGGCAATCAGCACATGGTCGCCCGTCAAGATTTTGGCGCGGGTGGAGATGTTGATGAGTTTGCTATTCGGGCTGGTGTACACCGCTGTGACGCGCTTATGGCCGCTGGCGGGCATGAGCAGATCGCAGCCGTTGAAGTAGGGGTTGGTCGCGGTAGGGGCGCTGCTGTCACAGCCCACCCAATGGCTGAACACTTGGCTGCCCGAACTCAGTGGGGCGCTGAGTTTGACGGTGCTGCCCGGTGTCACCGTCAGCGCGTAGTTGCCTTGACCGCCGTGTCCTGTGCTGCTGTCGATGGTTGCGCTGGACGCGCCCACCAGATTGACGCGCAACTCGTATGCCGTCGCGGCATTGCTGAATTGAAAAACGCCGCCATCGGTCGCCGCGTAAATGCGGTTGCTGGAGTCCACGGCAAGCGCCTTCACTTTGGCGGTGCTGGACAAGCCGCTGTTCATGGCCGACCAGCTTGCACCTTCATTGCTGCTGGTGAACACGCCCGCGCCTTCCGTGCCCGCGTAAATCCATCCATTGCTATCGGCGGCCAGCGTGTTGATGCTGGCGCTGGGCAAGCCACTGCCTGTTGCGGCCCAATTGAGGCCGCCATCACGGCTGAGATACACCGCGCCCACAGACGTGCCCGCATACAGCAGGCCGTTCTTGCCAGACACCAGCGACAGCACCGGAGGCAAGGCCGTGACATTGACGAGGCTCCAAGTCGCGCCGCCGTCGGTGGATTTGTAGATCAATCCCTTTTCTTTGGGGTTGTAGGGGTCGTTGCTGTCCGTGTGGCGAACCCCGCTGTACATATGATTGTTGGAGTCAAGGGCAAATGCGTTAGGTGTGTAAAAAGTGAAAAAACCACCCCCAAAGTAAAACGCACTGCGCCACGTACTGGAGTTTGCCGCTAATTTGGCAATTGAAGCGCCGAACGATGCCGTCCCGACGCGATGGCGATAGCCCGCAAAAAT
>DLPA01000197.1:2646-3795 GCA_002479815.1 bacterium UBA7470
GCCGCTGTTGGTGCTGGCAAACACCGCACCACCATTGGCGGCGTACACCGTGTTCGTCGGCGTAACGACTAGCTGGGTGGCAGAAGCAATCGGTGCGCCGTTATTGGTGGTTGACCATTGCAAGCCCGCATTGCTGCTTTTATAAATGCCCTGATTCGTGCCTGCATAGACGTTGCCACTGGCATCAGCGGCCAGCGAGTACACCACCACCCCAGCAGGCCAGCCGGTGCTCCATGATGCTGCTGTTGCCGATCCTACCCATGCAACATGGCACAGCATCACCAACACCATTTGCAACAGCGTTTGCCGCAGGACGAGGACTGTGCTCCTCCAACCGCTTTCACAACATGCGTTCTTGTACTGTTTTGGGTGCTGCATTTTTAAAGTCCTGTTTTTGCGATGCCCGCAGATAAAAGAGCGGTGGGGCGGTTCTTGTTGAACTGCCGTTTACTGGGCGTTTGCTGGGCGTTTATGCCACGTTTATGCGGCGCTGACGAGGCGCTCGGCAGATTCTAGGGTGTTGACCATCAGCATGGTGATGGTCATGGGGCCGACACCACCCGGCACAGGGGTGATGTGGCTGGCGACTTCCTTCACGCCGTCAAAGTCCACATCGCCGCAGAGTTTGCCCGCTTCGTTGCGGTTCATGCCCACGTCGATGACGACTGCGCCCGGCTTGACCATATCCGCCGTCAACACATTGCGCTTACCCACCGCTGCGACGATGACATCGGCTTGCAAGGTCATGGCTTTGAGGTCGGGGGTGGCGCTGTGGCAAATGGTGACGGTGGCGTTTTGTTGCAGCAGCATCAAAGCCATCGGTTTGCCGACGATGTTGCTGCGGCCTATGACCACCGCGTGCTTGCCACGCAAGTTGTAGCCGATGTGCTCCAGCATTTTCATGCAGCCATAAGGCGTACACGGCCAAAAACCGGGCTGACCCACCATCAACGCGCCTGCGCTGGAGACGTGGAAACCATCCACATCTTTGGCGGGGGAAATGGTCTCAATCACCTTTTGCGCGTCCATGTGCGCGGGCAAAGGCAGTTGCACCAAAATGCCGTGAATGCTGGCATCTTGGTTGAGGGCTTCGACGCGGGCCAACAGCTCGGCCTCGCTCATGCTGGCTGGATAGGTTTCCAGCACCGA
>DLPA01000197.1:3885-4230 GCA_002479815.1 bacterium UBA7470
GCGGCGTTGTCGCCCACCAAAATCACCGCCAGTCCGGGCGTGATGCCTTGTGCTTTGAGCTTGGCGACCCGCTCGGCCACCGAGGTGCGCAATTGTCGGGAGAGGGCATTGCCGTCAATGAGTTGTGCAGTCATGGTATGTCAAAAAATAATGTATGAAAAAGAAAATAAAAAATGCCCATAGCGCAAGTCTAATGGGCATTGATTGCTCTATTAAAAAGTATGAATTTGATGCGAAATTGAAAGCAAATTCATCCAGTCATTGAGCGTTTTAAGCGGGTACTTTGGCGTTTTGGCCGAGGGCAATTTTCAGCAAATCAGCCACGGTGTTGGCGTTGAGCTTTTC
>DLPA01000197.1:4285-4608 GCA_002479815.1 bacterium UBA7470
ATGATGTTGGCGCGGTGGGCTTCAACGGTTTTGATGGAAATGCCTAAGTCGTCGGCAATTTGCTTGTTCAAACGGCCCGCCACAATGCGCTCTAGCACCTGTGCTTCTCGGGAAGTCAGCTTGGACAGCATTGCATCGCGGCTCATCGCTTTTTGGTATTCGGCGAAGGATTCGCGTGCTTTGTCCAACATGCGCTCAATCAAAGTCAGCAAGGCCGCTTCTTGGAATGGCTTTTGGATGAAGTCCAGTGCGCCTTTTTTCATGGACTCTACCGCCATCGGCACATCGCCGTGTCCGGTGATGAAGACAATGGGCAAAGGGGA
>DLPA01000079.1 GCA_002479815.1 bacterium UBA7470
TCATCACCTATTCCAAAGATGGTAATTTTTTGACAATAGGAAATTCCGATAAGACGGCCTTCCAGTGCGGTTGACGGTACAAGGCATAAATTGTCATGAGATCTAAAAATGCCAAACAGACCATTGCCATTTCCGGCCAAGGCGACCAGTATTCGGACTGCCACAAATGCCACGCTGTATATGCCAAGTGTGCAATTGCGCTGATGCTGACAAGCGGAGGCAGCCATGACCACAGGGCACGCACGATACGCCCAGCTTCAGGGCGCCGCACAGCAGACACAAAGCTTGCCACCAACGCTGGTATCTCGACCAGCAGCAACCACGTTATCAGCTTCGCGTCGAATAATTGCCACAGTGTTTGACCTTGCTGACCTGCAAAGATCAGCAGCACCCCAAACACCCAATACCGACATTGCAACCCCAAGGCCAGCCATAGCGCCGCAGGAATGCGTAGTACGCCGTGCTCATTAACGTCCAAAGAGTGATCTTCCATCATGTGTGTCTTTTCAAAATCAAAGTGCTTTTCTGAGGCTGGCGGGGGCGATTTTGAGTGCCTCTCGGTACTTCGCCACCGTTCGGCGAGCGCACTCTATGCCTTGTTCGCGCAGCAAATCAGATAAGGCGTTGTCTGATAAAGGTTTTTTTTGATCTTCGCCTGCAACTAATTGTTTAATCAGCGCTCGCACAGCAGTACTAGAGGCGTTGCCACCGGTTTCTGTCCCCAATGAGGATCCGAAAAAGTACTTCAGTTCGTAAGTACCGAAGGGGGTTGCCATGTATTTGGCGGTAGTGACGCGGCTGATGGTGGACTCATGCAGTCCCAACTCGTCTGCGATTTCTCGTAAGACCAAGGGCCGCATCGCCAATTCTCCGTGCATGAAGAAATTGCGTTGTCGCTCCACAATCGCGCTGCTGACACGCAAAATGGTGTCAAAGCGTTGTTGGATGTTTTTGATGAACCAGCGGGCTTCTTGCAGACGCTGCTGCATTCCTGCCCCACCCTCCCCTTTCATGCCACGGCCTTCACGCATAGCGCCAGCATACACATCGTGAATCCGCAGGCGCGGCATGACGTCTGGATTGAGCTGCACTTTGAAGCCTCGTCCGACCCGCACCACAATCACATCAGGCACGATGATGTGTCGTTCTGTGTCCGCAAACCGCCGACCGGGCTTGGGTTCCAGCTTGACAATCAAACCCAAGGCGGCTTTGGTGGTGTCCTCATCGATTTTGCATAAGGCGGTCAGTTTGCGCACATCGCGCTTGGCCATCAGCTCCAAGGGTTGCTGGCACATACACCAAGCGGCTCGGGACACGGGGGTATTGGGCAACTCTTCAATTTGCAAGCGCAAACACTCTGCCAAGTGGCGGGCACCTACGCCGGTGGGATCCATCTCCTGCAAATAGGGCAATGCCTCGGCCAGAGAGGCTTCTAGGCGTTGTAGCGACATCTGCTGTGCGGTCGCATCTTGCAACGCTTCGGCATTCAAGGCAGCAGCCAAGTCGGCCAACGCATCGGTGAGATAGCCATCGTCGTTCAAAGACTCGATCAATACATACAAGGCCGCTTGAATTTCTGCAGAAAGACGCAAGCCCAATGCTTGCTGATGAAGATGCGCCTGCAAGGTGATGTGCTCATGCGCCAAATCTGCCGCGGATGCTGTTTCCTCATCGCCCGCCGCGTGGTGGTGGCGCGCTGGCGCTTCGCCGCCCCATTCTCCATCGTCCGGGGAAAACGCCACACTGCCATCCCCCTCCCAATCGGGTGCATCATGTAACCCCTCATCTGCCGCGGTATCCAAACCCGCATCCGCCCCAGAGTCGTGCTTTTCTTTGCTCAAAAACTCTTTTTCAGCTTGTCCTTTTGACGCATCGGCATCAACGAGTTGCTCGCCCACCGTCACAGGCGTATCCGCGTGCTCCAGACCAAAGGATTCACGTTCAGCCTGATCGTCTACCTGCTCCAAAAAGGGATTCTCATCCAGCATTTGCTCGACTTCTTGCCCTAGCTCAAGCGTCGAAAGTTGCAGCAAGCGGATGGATTGTTGTAGCTGTGGGGTGAGGGCCAGATGTTGGGAGACCCGAAGTGAAAGTCCTTGTTTCATTGAAGCTGAACGCTGGGGCTTACATACGGAAGTGTTCACCCAGATAGACGCGGCGCACATCTGCATTCGCCACAATCTCATCTGGTGTGCCACGCGCCAACACCGTACCATCGTTGATGATGTAGGCATGGTCGCAGATGCCTAGTGTTTCGCGGACGTTGTGATCTGTAATCAACACACCGATACCACGGCCTTTCAAAAATCCAATGATGCGTTGAATTTCAATAATCGCAATCGGGTCTATACCTGCAAACGGCTCGTCCAGCAAAATGAATCTGGGACTGGTGGCCAAGGCGCGGGCAATTTCCACTCGCCGTCGCTCTCCGCCTGAAAGGGCCGGAGCAGGCGAACGGCGAATGTGCTCAACCCGCAAATCCCGCAGCAGTGCATCCAAGCGTTGCTCGAGATCTGATGCAGACCACGCCTGTTCTTGTGTGTGTTGCTGCAACTCTAAGACAGCGCGAATATTGTCCTCGACCGTCAACTTCCGAAAGATAGACGCTTCTTGCGGCAAATAACCCAAGCCCAAACGCGCGCGGCGGTGAATGGCTTGGTTCTCGATGGCGTGACCATCCAACATGATTTGCCCTGCATCAGCACGCACCAAGCCCACGATCATGTAAAACGAGGTGGTTTTGCCTGCGCCATTGGGTCCCAACAGCCCCACCACTTCACCTTGTCTCACCGTTAAAGACACGTCTTTGACCACCTTGCGACCGCCATAGCTTTTTTGTAAGTGCACTGCCTCCAAACGAACGGCATCAGGGCTGATAGCAGGCAAAGTGGCAGAGGCAGCAAGGGAAGTCTCATTCATGGCTTAGACCCGTTGATGCCAGATGTAGAAGGTTTCAGCGCTGGCCCAGTCGTGGGTGCAGCGTTTGCAGGAGCACCTTCTGCTTTGGGCGTTGGGGTCAAGACCGCACGCACCCGTCCAGACGGATTGTCTGCCGTGCGCTGTGCTCCCCCCTCCACCACAAACGTGTCTTTATTGTTGTCATAAGTGACTTTGCTGCCGGCAGTTTCATCGGTCAGCGTCGCGCCTCTGTACCTGCGCATGACGGCGCGGCTGATGAATTGAACAATATCCGCTTGCCCGTTGTACTCAATGCGCTCAGCCTCGCCCTCGATGAATTCATCCACCCCTTCGCGCTTTTGTCTGAAAAAAGCCAACGCATTGGGTGCGCCAATGACCGTTCCAAATTGATGCCCTTGGCTGTCTTGCCTGACCTCGACACGATCTCCCCGGATGAGGATTGTGCCCTTAGTGATGAGCACATTACCGGTAAAGATACTGAGCTGCTTGTTGTCGTCGTAGCGCAATACATCAGCCTCGGCATGCAGCGGTTTTTGGCGGTCGGCTCGTTCTGCGTAGGCCCAGCCGCTCGCTCCACACAAGCCCAGCAACAAGAGAAAAGCCCCCAATCCCTGAGAGAGCGTGTGTCGAAGGACCAGGATGCGATGCGCTGCGGTGAGGGGAAGTCGAATAAACATAAGCAAACTTTAAGGCACACTATTTGCTTCGATTGTAGCGGTGCGTTGCAAAAGTCAAGGCTTGATCTGACCAAGATGGTCTGGCTGAAGACGAGACATCTGCGTTTCAACGCAAACAAAACCGCAGTCTCTTCTTCGATAACGCGTTGACGATGTGAAACACAAAAGGGGCGTGAAAGCCCCTTTCTTCATGTGTGCGCGACCATCGCCGTATCAGCCACCTTTGCGCACGCGCTCAATCAGGTGATCGGTGACCGCCAGAGATCGCTCCATGGACTGTGCGATGCTGCCCGACGTGAAAAAGCGCCCTGCAATGCCCAAAGAGGGTACGCCATCGACCACATAAGCCTCCGTCAGCTGGCTGGCACGTCGGGCCTTGCCTGCGATGGCAAAAGAGTTGTAAAACTCCATGAATTTAGCTTTATCTACGCCTTGCTTGGCAACCCAGTTGGCAATTTCATCGCCCGTGTGCAAGCGCTGTTTCTCGACATGGATGGCAGTGAATACGCGTGCATGCAACTCCTCCAGCTTACCCATCGCTTCTAAGCTATAGAACAGTCGCTGTTGCGGTACATTGTCGTCGCGGAAAGCGACGGGGATGCGGCGCACGACCACATCGGCAGGGACACGCTTGGCCCAGGCATCAAAGCTGGATTCAAACTTTGCACAGTGAGGACAGTTGTACCAAAAAAACTCCAGCACCTCGACTTTGCCTGCAGGCGCATCTACAGGCGCTGGGCGGGACAGTTTCAGGTAATCTACCCCCTCTTTGAAAGCGCCAGACTGTGCCCATGACACAGGTGTGGCAACAAATGCAGCGGCGGACACAACGGCCACTTGAGAAAAATCACGACGACGCATGGAAGATAGACTCCAATAAACAGTGGTGTGTTCAATGATACGCAGTTATGGCGTAAGTTCCCGTAGTCAACGCTGGACGCGCACCAGTGCTGCCTCTGTACCACCCGCGTGGAGTTCGGTTTTCATTTTTTCGGCTTCCTCTTGACGCTCAAACGGCCCCAAGCGTACCCGAAAGACCGTGCGACCGGCCTGCTCACGCTCGGTGATTCTGGCATCTAAGCCCATCAAGGCCATTTTGGCTCGTTGGGCTTGTGCGTCTTCAGGACTGTTGAATGCCCCCACTTGGACAAAGTACTGAATCGGCTCCACAGGCGTGCTGGAGGCGATCGGTTTGCCTTGGCTAGAAGCCTTGGCCAAGTCGCCCAAAGGATCGCTGGACTGCGGTTTGGCGGGAGGGGTCGTCGGCTTGCTGTCTGCTATCGGTGTGTCGGGTGCAGAAGACTTTTCAGGCGGCTTGTCGGGTGATTTTTCGGGCTTCTTGTTGGGTTCGCTGGGGGCCGATGGATCGGGTTTGGAAGACGTATCGCCTGCTTGGGTTGTGGCGGGCGCAGGTGTGTCGGGACTTGCCTTGGCTGGTTTACCAATCAAAGCCGCATTAGGATTCCAGTTTTTATTGCGCTCTTGCTCAGCGGCATCCTGCGTAGGGGTTCGCGAAATGGCCCTATCGACAAATGGAACAGGCACTTTGGTGACATAAACGGCCACAGCAACCGCTGCTGCAAGTCCCAGCAAAATGCCAAATACGATACCAATGATGGTTCCACCTCGCTGTCGGGATCGTTGATAGACCATAGGATTCACCTCAGAAACAGGGTTAACACCGCCCACCATCACCGCAATGGTGGGCCTACAAAACGAATTACATCCGCTGCGGCGCATGCACACCCAACAAGCGAAGCCCATTGCGCAACACTTGTGCGGTGGCGGCGACCAGTGCCAAACGTGCCCGCTTGAGCGTTTCATCGTCAACCAAAATGCGCTCGGCATCGTAATAGCTGTGGTAGCACGCCGCCAGCTCTCGCAAGTAGAACGTGATGTCGTGCGGCGCAAAATCATTCGCTGCAGCCGTCAACATGGGTTGAAATTGTGCCAATTTCAACATAAGCGTCATGGCTTGAGTGCCCACCAAAGGCGACAAATCTGCCTGCGTGAGTTGTGCCACATCGCCTTGCTCTTTCTCGACCCACGCCTGCAACACCGAGCAGATGCGTGCGTGCGCATACTGCACGTAATAGACAGGGTTGTCGTTGTTTTGGGCCAACGCCAAATCAATGTCAAACACGTACTCGGTGTCTGGTTTGCGACTGAGCAAGAAAAAGCGCACTGCGTCTTTGGATGTCCACTCGATCAAATCACGCAAGGTGACATACGAGCCTGCGCGTTTAGAAATTTTCACTTCCTGCCCACCACGCATCACCCGTACCATCGTGTGCAGCACATAGTCAGGATAGCCTTGCGGAATGCCCACATCTGCCGCTTGCAAGCCGGCTCGCACCCGCGCAATCGTGCCGTGATGATCCATACCCTGAATGTTGACCACCTTGGTAAAGCCACGCTCCCACTTGGTGATGTGGTAAGCGACGTCGGGCACGAAGTAAGTGTAGGAGCCATCGGACTTGCGCATGACACGATCTTTGTCGTCGCCATACTCGGTGGACTTGAGCCACAGCGCCCCCTCTTGTTCGTAGGTTTTGCCGTTGTGGATGAGTTTATGGACGGTGGCCTCCACACGACCTTCGGTGTACAGACTAGACTCTAAATAGTAGTGGTCAAACTTGACGGCGAATGCCTGTAAGTCCAAATCTTGCTCATGACGCAAATAGGCGACAGCAAACTGACGTATCCCCTCCGTATCGTTCACATCGCCGCTGGCGGTAAAGCTGCGGTCGTCGGCACGCACTGTCTTGGCGGCCAGAAAGTCATTTGCAATGTCTTGAATGTAGTCCCCGTTGTAGGCTGCTTCAGGCCATGCCGCATCACCGGGCTTGACACCTTTGGCCCTGAGTTGGGTCGAATGGGCCAGCGTGTTGATCTGTACGCCCGCATCGTTGTAATAAAACTCACGATGCACCTGCCAGCCTTGGGTTTCTAGCAAATTACAAATCGCATCGCCCAAGGCGGCTTGGCGACCATGCCCGACGTGCAGCGGGCCCGTGGGATTGGCTGAGACAAATTCCACCAGTACGCGACCGGCACTTGCACCTTGTTGCCAGCCAAAACGATCGCCTTGCAGCAGCACGTCGCGCACCACAGTTTGCTTGGCTGCTGGCTTGAGTTTGATGTTAATGAAACCTGGCCCTGCAATGTCTAAAGCCTCGACCCACTGCGCGTACGCCGCTTGAACACGAAGCGCGTCGCACAAGTCCTGCGCCAATTGTCTGGGGTTCTTCTTGAGAGCCTTGGCCAACTGCATGGCCGCCGTACAGGCCCAGTCACCGTGGGCAGCGACCTTGGGCGATTCAAAAGTGGCCTTCACGCCTGCACCGGGCAATAAGGCATCCAATTCAGCGGCCAATCCGGCCAAGAGTTCTTGTTTGATATTGAGCATCCCCCGATTTTAGGTTGCCCAGACCCACACTCACCAATCGCACGCACAAGGCACAGGCCTTGCCAGATGGATCACACAAACAAGGTCACTTGTTGTTTTTTGTGACTCTGCCCAACGGAGCCGCCTCTGCAACAGTCTTGTGGCGCCACATTTGAGCGCAAAATGACAGCACCGATACACCATCCACCATCGGTTTTTATCCTCAACCCTTCTATCCTTCTATTGATGGGATCGCCCTCATGAAATACCTTGTTTCTGCAACCGCCTTGACCCTGAGCCTCGTCATCAGCCCAATGGCCAGCGCCACGCCCCAACAGGAAAAAATGAAAACCTGCAATGCGGATGCCAAAACCAAAGACCTCAAAGGTGATGAACGCAAAGCCTTCATGAAAACGTGTTTAAGCAACAAGCCAGAAGCTGATGCAAAAACCACCCAACAAGAAAAAATGAAGTCTTGCAATGCCGATGCAAAAGTCAAGGCCCTCACAGGGGAGGAACGCAAAACATTCATGAGCACGTGCTTAAAAGGCTGACCAACGGCCTACAGCCACGGCACACGTTTGGACACCAGACAGTACAAGGCGTGCCGATGGGGCAGGCTGGCGCAAACCACTAGAACCGTTCCGCACCCCTTCTTCAAAGCGGGATGTGTGTGGTGTGCTTGACTTCCTCCATCACTGCATACGTGCGGGTTTCGCGCACGCCAGGCAACTGCCACAGCACACGTCCGGCAAAGTCGCGGTAGGCGTTCATGTCAGCGCTGCGGGTTTTGAGCAAATAGTCAAACCCGCCCGCGACCATGTGGCACTCCAAAATACTGGGCTGTACTTGCACCGCGGCCTTGAACTCCTCAAACACATTGGGCGTGGTGCGGTCAAGCAAGACCTCTACAAACACCAGCAAGCCCCGCCCCAACTTCAGCGGATTGAGCCGCGCTTCAAAGCCCAAAAGATAGCCCTCGCGCATCAGCCGCTGGGTGCGTGCCAGCACCGCCGTGGGCGACAAGGCCACCAGCTCGGCCAGTTTTTGGTTGGACAGCCGTCCATCGGCTTGCAAGGCCGTCAATATTTTCAAGTCGATGCGATCCAGCTCAGGCGCAGACGGAACAGGCGTAGTCATCAGCAATACATCGTCAAAGTTACTGAAATTTTCACTATAAAACCATTGAAATATAGTGAAAAATTGGGACTCAAACACGGAATTATGCGCGTATCTGCTCTATTTTGAGGTGTTTGCCATGCGTTTGCCTTCTCCTTATCGTCCTGAAGTCGATGTGTTGTCCCATCGCTTGACTCGTTTGGACACGCCCACCCCTGCCCTGAATTGGGCGGCAGTGGTCGCCAGCTCTGCGCCTTGGGTGCAAGCGGTGCGCGACCGCCCGCCGCCGTTTTGGGCGATGGAGAGTTTGCTCAAGGAATATCCCATTTCCAGCGCCGAAGGCTTGGCCTTGATGCGCTTGGCGGAGGCCCTGCTGCGTGTGCCCGATGCCGACACCGCAATGGCCTTGACCGCCGACCAATTGGCGCGGGCAGACTTTGGCACACACGACGACACCGCGCATGGCGATGGCTTGCATCGCAGCGCACTGGCACGGCTGTCGTCCAGCGCCATTGCCTTGTCGAAAAAATTTTTACCAGAACCGACTTCAAACGAAGCGGCTACGCCCAACCTCTGGGTGCGTTTGGGCGCACGCACGGT
>DLPA01000050.1:0-833 GCA_002479815.1 bacterium UBA7470
CGCTCGCCAAACACCACCACGGCGTTTTTGCGCTGCGCGATTTCGTTGTGATGGCTGGCTTTGGCTTGCTCCAATGCGTCTTCGGCTTGTGCGGCGAGGGTGTGCATGGGCAGCCCGGGCTTGGTCATCACCATGCCTGCCGAGAAGCTGATGTGCGGGTTCTCCGCCACATAGCGTTTGAACTCAGCAGCCATCGTTTCGGCCAGTTCTTGGGTGCTGTGCCACGGCCCGATCAAAAAGAAATCGTCTCCCCCTGCAAACACAGTGTAGGTATTGGAAAATTTTGTTGTAGCACACAGTGCAGGTAAATAAACCGCGAAGAAGGCATTCATTTGCCGAGACAGGGCGGCCATTTTTGCGAACGTGGGTTCTGCCAAGCCCGCTTGAAACATCGTGCCCAAGTTATCGACATCACCTTTCAAGGTCATGAGCGCGATTTGCCCGATCCAGTTGCTTTGCTCGCTGGTGTCGTCGTTTTTGGGCAGACGGTCTTCGCAAGCGATGTGGTTGAGGGTCTTTCCGGCCTCAAACTGCACGTCTTCGGCCCGCACCTCGTCCTCGATGCCTTTGTATTTGGCTTGGGTTTGCAGGTCGATGCTGGAAAAACGCGGCACATAGGCATTGATGTAACGGCGGGCGTAGCCGTGCCACAGCGTTTCATCCAAACGCTCGGGCAAGCTGAAATCCCAGCACCGCGTCAGCGTGCCGTTTTTCGCCAAGGAGCCAAACATCCCGCTGCTGTCGGCACTGCCAGTAAAGGCGACGGTGTAGCCAAAAATCGGCACTTCCAAGCGCGTGACGTTGCCAGCAGCCACCGCATCGGCACGGCGCAG
>DLPA01000050.1:923-1234 GCA_002479815.1 bacterium UBA7470
GACAGGGCGGCAGAGTTCCAACCCGCGTCGGCAGGCAAGCGGTCGTTGTAATCACACACGCCTTGGGGGTAGTTGACCGCAAACACGGTGGGCGACGTGGCGGCGGTGAGGTCAAAGCGGTGCAGCTTGGCGCGTTCCAATTGGGCAAACAGTTTGCCCATCAGGGTTTTGAAACGGCGGTCGGATTGCTTGTCCAAAAAATCGTTGCACGAGGCGGCTTGTGTCGCCAGCCCCAAGCCCGCCAGCCCAAAGCTGTGCTGCAAGAACCATGCGTTCAGCTCTTGGCGCACCTGTGCCACGGCCTCGCGCAC
>DLPA01000050.1:1355-3957 GCA_002479815.1 bacterium UBA7470
CCGAGTGCGTCCAGCACGCGCAAGGCGGCCAGCTCGGTGAACAGCGAGACTTGAAACGAGCGCCCGCGCAAGAGCCGTGCGGCATCGCGGCGGGTTTGGCTGCCGTCGGCAAAAATGAAGTCTTGAATGCCAAAAAAATCGCCCTGAATCAGCAGGAATTTTTCAGTCTCCCAGTCGCGCCGCTCGGCCAAGTCTTGGCGGGCGCTGTCTTGGGTCGCATCCTGTTCATCATGCCAACGCCACAAAGCCACCGCCAGCGCCGCTGTGGTTTTGCTGTGGTCGTACAGCGAGACATCGGGCTTGGTTTGCCCGGCGGTGGCGGAGGGAATGGCGTGGGTAAAACTCAGCCATGCGGTATCAAAATGATCCAGCCACAGCGCCCAGTTGCGGCGGTGACTGGCGGGAATGTCGTTCAGCCCCTTGAGAAATTGTTCCCACAAAGCGGCGTATTCCTGCTGCGCGGGTGCGTCTTGGGCGGGTTCGCACTGTTTGCGTACTTGCGGAAAAATCGCTTCGGGCGACAGCGGTTTCAGGGGATAGCGCCACTTCAGCCCGCTGCGGGTGGCTTGGGGTGTGTAAGGAGTGGGGTGAGATTCAAGCCGGATTTGCTCCAGCAAGGAGAGCATTCGAGCTTGGTAATGGTTGCGTCCGGTGTCGGTTTCTTTGTTGTCTTCGGTGGCGTGGTTGTAGGCATCGAAGGCTTCACGCTCAAAACCACTCGCCACACGGTCGGCGGTGGCGATGATCCATTGCAGCAAGGTGTCGGGCTTGTGGTGGGCGGCAGCGGCGTTGACGAGGCTGTCGGTGTTCACCCCGTCGGCAGTCGCGCCGGATTGCAATTGGGCACGACTGACAAAGGGCGTCATGTCGCCGTCGATGAGGTCGGGCGCGTGCCGCTCGATCACATCAAACGCCAAGGCGGTGTAAGCGGCGTGGACGTGGCTGTGACGACCGCTTTGTTTGCCGACGGGGCAGTACAAAGTTTTGTGAGTCGCCAAGGCATCTGCCGCAAAGGGCACTCGCGCACGCTCGGCAAATTTGCCCAAATCATGCAGGTAGGCCGCCAAGGCCACCCGACACGAGGCCGCCAGATGCGAAGAAGGGGATGGTGTTTTCTGCATGGTCATCAAAAAGCTCCTCTCTAAATGCCACGACTTGGGGGAAGCATAGCGCAAACTCATCCCCCACTATGCCCAATTCAATACCGATGCGTTTGGCCTGTACCATCCGTGGCGCTGGTGATTTTTACGCTCAATTCGTTGCCAGCGTTGCCACAAAATGGTTTTGCTGAGGTTGAAAAACTATGAAACATATTGGGTTCGAGCGCCAATCTGGTTCTGTCGCCCGCTGCCAAACCGCCGGGGATTTGATAGGTAAATGAACCCGTAATGGGGACAGCAATGCTCGGAGACTTCAGTGATACATCCATTGCGATCGAACTGATGGGATAAGGTGTGTCATTCACCAAATCAAAGCTAATCCCTACATATTGAATGGTGATGTAGGTATAAGGGTTGTAGCAAGTCAGCGCCGAGTTTTCAGAATAGGCACGCTCTACTGGGCGGGCGATGGTGTGCACCTGCAAAAACCGATTGTTTTGCAACATTTCTTCAAACGAACGACCATAGGCCACGTAAATCTGGCCGCCGACCGAGCCAGACACGTTCCATTGGCTGATGGCGATGCTCATGCGGTTGCTGGTGACATCGCCATAAGCGGGGGCTATGCCACCTGAATAGGGTGTCCAGCCGGATTGAGGGTTGTAAAAATAGCCTTGACCGTTGGGGTCGAACAAAGCCAGCCACACTTTGGCCCCGTTGTTGACAAAGGTGTTGTCGGGCAATAAGGTCACGCTGAGGGTGGCAGCGCTGAGTGCGCCACTCAGACTGGCAGCGGCATTGACGGCTTGGGCGTGGGCGGCAGGGGTCAATATGGTAAAGCCCAAGGCCAACAACGATGACACACACAGACGGCGAATATGTGCAGAAATACGAGCAGACATCATCACAAACTCCCTTCAAAACAATCGCCTCACAGCGAGGCATGGGTGATGAGAAGTGATGCAGTCTAGATGCCCTGTCGTAGCAAATCAGGATTTGCAAGCTTGCAAAGCCAGCACAAAGATGCGCTTGAACGAAATAAGTGAAGGTTGAAAGAAGAGATGCGAAGCAGCCAAAGCTCACACCCAGTCTGTTTGCGCAAGCACGTCAAACGTGTAGTGAACTTTCTGAACTTAAACTTTCGCTGTCCGCCGTCTCTTTACTACCAATTAAATTTCCACTTTCGACCCCAGTTCCACCACCGAGTTGCTGGGCAGATTCAAAAAGTCTGCTGCGCCGCTGGCATTGCGGTGCATTTGGGCAAAGAGTTTTTCGCGCCAGAATGCCATGCCACCCCCTAAAGTCGGGATGACGGTATCGCGCGATAGGAAGTAGCTGGTGCTCATGTCGTCCAGCTCACAGCCGTGCTCGCGCAAAAGCTTTAAGGCTTTGGGGACATTGGGGTCGTTTTTGAACCCATAGTGAATGATGACTTGCCAGCAGTCATGACCCAAATCTTCCACTTCGAGCCGTTTGTCCATCGGAATCCAAGGGATCTCGTG
>DLPA01000050.1:4077-11583 GCA_002479815.1 bacterium UBA7470
CCGGTCTCTGCTGTGAGAAAGACGGCTGTCCCATCGACCCGAGTGGGGGGGCCAACAAAGATTGCTGCCAAGAAGCTGGGCAAATCCAGCGAGTCTTCGCGCAATTTGTCACTCAGCAGTTTGCGGCCCTCTTTCCAAGTCAGCATCAGCGTGAAAATCGCGCCACCAATCAGCAGCGGGAACCAGCCTCCGTCCCAGAGCTTCATGAGGTTGGACGACCAGAAGGCCAAATCCACTACAAAGAAAAAGCCCGTCGCCGACAAGCACAGCCACAAGGGATAGCGCCAGCCGTAACGAATCACGAAAAAGGTCAACACGGTCGTGATGAGCATATCGGTGCAGACAGCAATGCCATACGCGGCTGCCAAGTTGCTGCTGGATTTGAACAAGACTACCGCCAACACAATGGCGACAAACAAGCCCCAATTGACCAAGGGAATGTAAATTTGCCCCGTGTCTTTCACGCTGGTGTGCTCCAACTGCAACCGAGGCAAATAGCCCAATTGCACGACCTGCTTGGTGACGCTGAAGGCCCCAGAAATCAGGGCTTGGGAGGCAATCACAGTCGCCATCGTTGCCAGGCCGACCAAGGGCAAGAGCAGCCAACTGGGCGCCATCATGAAAAATGGGTTTCTGACGGCCTCAGGGTTTTCCAAGAGCAACGCACCTTGGCCAAAATAGTTCAATACCAACGCGGGCATGACGATCGAAAACCAAGCCAAACGTATGGGTTTTTTACCAAAGTGACCCATGTCGGCATATAGGGCTTCACCCCCTGTTACGCAAAGAACAACTGCTCCTAAAATAATGAAGGTCGTTCCAGGCTGTGTCCACATGAACATCAAGGCGTAATGCGGGCTGATGGCCCACAAAATCTCAGGATGGCTGCTGATGTGCCACACACCCAATGCGGCGATCACCACGAACCAAACGACGGTGATGGGGCCAAAAAATTGGCCTATGCCACTCGTTCCCCTTTTTTGTACAGCAAACAATAAAAAGAGGATGACCAAGGTCATGGGGATGACGCTCTTTTTGAACGTTGGAGAAAACACCTCCAAGCCCTCAACGGCCGACAGCACGGAAATGGCTGGCGTAATCACCCCATCGCCGTAAAACAAACAGGTGCCAAAGATGCCCACCAACAACAGCCAGCGTCGCAGGCGCGGCTTGTCTTTGACGGACTGTGAAGCCAATGCCAGCATGGCGACCAGACCACCTTCGCCGTGGTTGTCCGCTCGCAATACCAAGACCACGTACTTTAGGGAGACGATGATCGTCAATGTCCAAAACACAATGGACAACACGCCATACACATTGTCAGGCGTGAAGGGCACATGACCTGAGCCAAAAATTTCCTTAATGGCATACAGCACGCTGGTACCAATATCGCCATACACCACACCGATGGCCCCTAAGGTAAGTGTGGCCAGAGAAGACTTGGAAGCAGATGACACAAATAGATACCCAATCAGAGACCGGGATTTAAAAGCGGAAAGGGTTCGATTCTGCGCTTTTTGTTGTTATTCACGACGGTTTTCCTGGGCGAACTGCTGCGAGCCCGAAGAGGTGTTGCGATGCAGCAACCAACCCACATCCTGTGGTCGTACTCAATCGTAAATTTCGGCGTCGGGATCGGTGGCTTCTAACTCATAGCTGGCCGCCAAGACAGCCAAGCGAGCCATCACCCCATACATATAAAAACGATTGGGGGCGCTGCTTCCTGGCTGCACTCCCAATTGCGGCAATTGGGCTTGCTGGTCAAAAGCCAAAGGTACAAACTGTTGCTGGTCGTTTACTGTCGAGTGCACACGGTAGTAGCCCCCCACCACGTAACGATCCATCAAATAAACCTGCGGTTCAGCGATCGCCTCTTGAATGCGCTCTTGGGTCAGCACTCCTTCTTGCACCAGGCAATCGCTGGGGTGAGGCAAACTTTGTTGGGCCATCAAGACAGGGATATCTTTGGCATCTCGCACGGTCCACGCGTCTGTCTGGGCAGGGCCTTGATTCGATTTGATGACAGCAAATGGTTTTTCATTGATCCCATACTCTTTGTATTTGCGCCGGGTTTTGGTCAGTATCGCATCGACTTGGGTTTGCAAAGACTCGATGCCCTCGGGTGCAGACAAATCTGCAGCGCTGCAAACCGCAGATGCGGGGTGAATCAACCACACATCCATGCCCAGCAGTTTGGCAAGACGCTTGGCGACTTCTTCATAAATCTCAAAGTGCCGATGCTGACGGCGTGTGGGCCATGCCGCGTGCAAAGGGGGTAAGAGGTATTGCTCGCTTAAATCTTCCAGCATGCCCGGAATGCCTTGCTTTAAATCGGTGTTGAGCAAAATGGTGCAGGGGTCGAAATACTTGAGACCCAAGCGGCGAGGGGTGCGCAGCAAAGGCTCCAATTCGAGCCTCTCGCCCGAGGCAAGCGCTAAACCGACGGGCACATTGACCTCGGGACTGAGTGAGCCTAAGCGCACATTCAAACCAGCCAAGTTAAAAATACGTGCCAGCCGCGCTAAATTGGCTTGGTAGGCGGGGTCACGGGTATCGTTTTTTGGAATCAGCAGTAAGTTTTTAGCTTCAGGGCAGATTTTTTCTATCGCCGCCATCGCCGCTTGTACGGCCAACTGCTGCGTTTCTGGCGCCAAATGATTCCAGCCATCAGGAAACAAATGGGTATCCACAGGCGTGAGTTTGAAGCCGGCATTGTGAACGGCCACCGACGCATAAAACGGCGGTGTATGCTCCATCCACTCCAAACGGAACCAGCGTTCAATGGCCGGCATGGATTCGAGCATCCGCTGCTCCAGTTCATTGATGGGGCCGGTAAGGGCAGTCGCTAAATGTGGAACCATGACAAAAGTAGAAGTAATCAGAAAAAAAGCAAGGGTGCAAAATGCGCATAGGCATCGCTCATGTATAGATGATAGTGCGGCATGAGCACCGCAGAAGGATATCAAGCGGGTCGCTGGTCTTGTTTCATCCTTAAAGCGGCGGCATAGAGGTTGTTCTTCGCGTGCCCTGTCAGCTCTGCGGCCAAACGAACGGCGGTTTTCAGCGGTAACTCGGCCAGCAACAAGCGCAGCGCACGCAGGGCGCTGTCGGGCACGGCATGCTCGTCTTGCGCGTGGGGGGAAATGCCGTGCAGCACCAGTGCAAACTCGCCTTTGCTGCGCTGTGGTGTCGCTTGCAGCCATGCAGGAAAGGTCTGGGCGGTGAGTGTGGCAACTTCTTCAAACTGTTTGGTCAACTCGCGCCCCACAGTCAAACCTCGCTCATCCAAGACGGCAAGGGCTTTGGACAGCTCGTGAATCCGATGCGGGGCTTCCAGCAATACGATGGCTCGCGGCTCTTGGCTCAAGTGTTGCACCATACGCTCACGCTCTTGAGCCTTGGTCGGCAAAAAACCCAAAAACACAAAGCCCGCCGCGACGGTGCCTTGCAAACCAGGGTCGAGTCCGGCCACAGACACCAAGGTGGTGATGCTGCTGGCTCCGGGCAGAGGCAGCGTGCGAACACCTGCGGTTTGCACGATTTGCACCAGCCGTGCGCCCGGGTCGCTGATGGCAGGCGTGCCCGCGTCGCTCACATACGCCACCCGTTCACCAGCTTGAAGCCGCTGGAGAATGTGCTGTGCCATTTCTGCTTCATTGTGTTGATGCACCGCCAGCAAGGGCCGATGCAGGCCGTATTGGGCCAATAAAGTCGCTGTGTGGCGGGTGTCTTCACAGGCAATGGCATCGACCATTTGCAGCACACAAAGAGCGCGTAAACTGATGTCGGCCAGATTGCCAATCGGCGTTGCAAGCACATACAAACAAGATGTGGGATAGTGCTGCCCACCCGCTGCCGCTTGCGCGGCTTGCAGCGCCAAGGCATACGGTGACGGTGATGTCGGCATCGCCGACGATGAAGATACAGAGGAAGTGCTCAATGGCAGAGTCCAGCAAAGTCACACAAAAAAGGCCACCCACCCTTGCATCCACACCAAAGCAAAAACGACCCGCTTCCCCAGCCCCCAAACAAATAGGGGATGTGGCTGAGGCGCGGGCTTTGGTGCATTTGCAGGCGGCGGGGTTGCAGTTGGTCGCCCGCAACCTGAAATCGCCCGGACGTGGTGGCGGCGAGATTGATCTCATTATGCGGGAGCCTGATGGCACTTTGGTTTTTATCGAGGTGCGCCATCGTCATTGCAGCAGCCATGGCGGTGCTGCGGCCAGTGTCGGCGCTGTGAAGCAAAGGCGCATTGTGTTTGCGGCGCGGCATTACTTGGCGCGTTTGCCTGTATGGCCGCCGTGTCGTTTTGATGTGGTTGCGCTACAAGATGATGAAGAACCTGCCTTGCTGTGGCTGCGGGGGGCTTTTGATGCCGGTGCTTGGGATTAGTTTTGAAGGGCGGGTCTTGTGCTGGTGTCAGAATCTGCATCTATGAAGAATCAACATGGTTAAAAAGGACGTTTTTATGGATGCTTTACTTCAAAAACCATACTCCCGCCGCGTTTTGATAATGGGGGGATTGTTGGGTTTGGGCGCTGTCACGGGCTGTGCGCCTTTGGTGGTGGGTGGTGTCGCGACGGGTTTGTTTGTCGCCATCGACAGACGCACCTCGGGAACGCAATTGGAGGATGAGGCCATTGAGGTCAAAAGTGCCAGCCGCTTGCGTGAGGAGTTGAATGACCGTGGACACATCAACGTCACGAGCTTTAACCGCCAAGTCTTGCTCACGGGCGAAGTTCCTTCTGAGCAAGATCGCCAAAGAGCACAGGCGGCTGTGGCTGGCGTGGAAAATGTACGCAGCATCGTGAACGAGCTGGCGGTGATGGGGTCTTCCAGCTTGTCTCAACGCTCCAATGACACGGTGGTGACTGGGCGTGTAAAAGCGGCGATGGTCGATGCCCGCGACTTGCAATCGCGTGCGTTCAAAGTGGTCACTGAACGCAATATCGTGTATTTGATGGGCTTGGTCACCCAGCGCGAGGCCGACCGTGCCACCCAAGTCGCTCGCAATACACAAGGTGTGGCACGGGTGGTACGGGTATTGGAGATGATTTCTGAAGCCGAATTGCAACGCCTGCAACCGCCGCCCGCCAACAACAATCGCTCCAGCAGCCCCAGCGACAGCAGTGGCGGCTGATTAGGTTTTTGCTTGTAAACGCCGAATCAGGCTAGAGGTGTCCCAGCGTCCACCCCCTTGGTCTTGGACATCGGCATAAAACTGATCGACCAAGGCGGTGACGGGCAGGCGTGCGCCGTTGCGACGGGCTTCGTCGAGCACCAGGCTTAAGTCTTTGCGCATCCAATCGACAGCAAAGCCGAAATTGAACTGATCGGCCACCATGGTCTTGCCTCGGTTGTCCATTTGCCAGCTTTGAGCCGCGCCTTTGCCAATCACGTCCAGCACCAGATTCATGTCCAATTCGGCATGTTGACCAAAGGCGATGGCCTCGGCCAAGCCTTGCACCAAGCCTGCGATGCAAATTTGATTGACCATCTTTGCCAACTGGCCGGCTCCCACATCGCCTATGCGGGTGAATGCCCGAGAAAAAGCCATCGCCACCGGATGCGCTTGCTCGAACGGGGCGACATCGCCGCCGCACATCACCGTCAGTACGCCATTTTGAGCGCCTGCTTGTCCACCAGACACCGGCGCATCCACAAATCCCAGTCCTAGGTTCTTGGCAGCGATGTAGAGCTGATGGGCCACGCCTGCCGAGGCGGTGGTGTGATCGACAAACACCGCCCCCGGCTCCATGCCCGCAAATGCGCCATTGGCTCCCAAAGTGACTGAGCGCAAATCGTCGTCATTGCCGACACAACAAAACACCAAGCTCGCACCTTGGGCGGCTTCACGCGGGGTATCGGCAGACTTGACGCGCTCGGCCTGCACGCCCGCCTGCATTTGCTCGGCCACCCATGCGCGGGCTTTGCTGCTGGTGCGGTTATAGACCGTGACGGTATGTCCCGCGCGTGCCAAATGGCCCGCCATAGGAGCGCCCATCACGCCCAAGCCCAAAAAAGCGACGCGTTGAGGGGGAGGAGATGAAGTGGTGGATGAGGTCATAAGCGTAAAA
Source organism: bacterium UBA7470 (assembly GCA_002479815.1). GTDB lineage: Bacteria > Pseudomonadota > Gammaproteobacteria > Burkholderiales > Burkholderiaceae_C > UBA2334. The sequence continues at coordinate 10,155 of DLPA01000050.1, forward strand.
ATTTTTTGATTGAAATTTAAACAATCGTCAGATGTTCGGTGCCTGCATTCAAGTCTGCTGTTTTGCCACGGCGAGAGTTGAGTTTGATTTGCAGGCGCAGATCATTTACCGAGTCGGCATTGCGTAGGGCATCTTCGTAGCTGATGATGTTGTTTTCATAAGCGTCGAACAAGGCTTGGTCAAAAGTCTGCATTCCCATGTTGCGGCTTTTCTTCATGATCTCTTTGATCTCGGAGACTTCGCCCTTAAAAATCAAGTCGGCAATCAAGGGGCTATTGAGCATGATCTCTACAGCAGCGTGGCGTCCCTTGCCATCTTGGCGAACGACCAAGCGTTGAGAAATCATGGCCTTGAGGTTGAGCGACAAATCCATCAAAAGCTGGGTACGGCGCTCTTCAGGAAAGAAGTTGATGATGCGGTCTAGGGCTTGGTTGGCGCTGTTGGCGTGCAGCGTTGCCAAGCACAAGTGCCCTGTTTCTGCAAAGGCGACGGCGTGTTCCATCGTTTCGCGGTCACGAATCTCACCCATCAAGATCACATCGGGTGCTTGGCGCAGGGTGTTTTTCAGCGCCGCTTCCCAAGAGTCGGTATCCAAGCCTACTTCGCGTTGCGTGACCACGCAGTTTTTGTGCGGGTGCACAAACTCCACGGGGTCTTCAACAGTGATGATGTGACCATAGGATTTTTCATTGCGCCAGTCGATCATGGCTGCCAAGGTGGTGGACTTACCTGAGCCGGTCGCACCTACGATGATGCACAAGCCCCGTTTGCCTAACACCACATCTTTCAGTACTTGCGGTACGCCCAACCCATCAATGGTGGGCAAAGTCATGGGAATCACCCGAAACACCATCCCTACTTTGCCTTGTTGTACAAACGCGTTCACACGAAAACGCCCGACCGCAGAAGGGGAAATCGCAAAGTTACACTCTTTCGTACGCTCAAACTCAGCGGCTTGCTTGTCGTTCATGACCGAACGTGCCAGCGTTAACGTGTGGCTGGGGGTCAGTGGCTGAGGACTGACTTTGGTGATTTTGCCATCGACCTTCATCGCTGGAGGAAAATCGGCGGTGATGAACAAATCACTCCCTCCCCGACTGACCAACAGGCGTAACAGGTCGTTGATAAATTTAGTTGCCTGATCGCGTTCCATAGTGCATCCTAAGTCTGTTTAGCCGGGGAAGTTATCGGGAATTTTGGCCTTGCTGCGCGCTTCAGCTGGGCTGATTTGATTGCGTTTGACCAGCTCTGTCAGGTTTTGGTCCAGGGTCTGCATACCCACGTTATTCCCCGTTTGAATAGAGGAATACATCTGGGCCACTTTGGCTTCACGAATCAGGTTGCGAATGGCCGGCGTGCCCAGCATAATTTCATGAGCAGCCACCCGCCCCTGCCCGTCTTTGGTTTTGCACAGGGTTTGTGAGATCAC
>DLPA01000054.1:0-3455 GCA_002479815.1 bacterium UBA7470
AGTGATTTGGGCCAAGTGCGTACCAAAGGCGTGCCTCAGCCCTCGGGCCGCTTCAGCGACCGTTTCCCCGACGAAGTGGTCGTAGAAGGAACCAAGATTTTCATCTCCGGCGGCGAGCATGATCTGACCGACAACATCGTCCATCTCGTCTTGCTGCGCTTGCCCGATGCACCCGCTGGCCCCAAAGGGCTGTCGCTGGCCTTGGTTCCCAAATACTTGCCCGACGGCAGCCGCAATGCCGTGGTGTGCGAGCGCATCGAAGAAAAAATGGGCTTGCACGGCAGCCCCACTTGTGTGATGCGCTTCGACGGCGCGACGGGCTGGCTGATTGGGCAACCCGGCAAGGGCTTGAACGCCATGTTTGTGATGATGAACGCGGCGCGGCTGCACGTGGGGCTGCAAGGCGTGGGCTTGTTGGAAGCGGCATGGCAAATGGCAAATGCCTACGCGCAAGAGCGCCGCCAGATGCGCGCGCCCATGCACAGCGCGGGCAGCACGCCGTCCCCCACAGGCGACCTCATCAGCGGTCACCCCGCCATTGCGCGGATATTGCAAACGCAACGTGCGTGGGTCGATGGTGGGCGCGTCATCGCCTACCAAACCGCGCTGGAGCTGGACATCGCCCGCCACCACCCCGACGCGGCACGGCGCGAGCAAGCGCAACGCTGGTGCAGCTTTGTCACGCCGGTGCTGAAATCGGCGTGGACGGATCAAGCCTTTCATGGCGGCAGCGATTGCTTGCAGGTGTTCGGCGGTCACGGCTATGTGCGCGAATGGGGCATCGAGCAAATTCTGCGCGACAGCCGCGTCGCCATGATTTACGAGGGTACGAACGAAATCCAAGCCATCGACTTGCTGATTCGCAAAATCCTCAGCGACCAAGGCCAGTCGTTTGACTTGTTTTTGAACGATTTACAGCGTTACTTGGGCTTTGAAAGCCACACCGATCCCATGATCGACGATTTACGCGCCACCACCCATTGGGTCGTGCAGCACGCCAAGCGCACGCCTGTGCAAGCCTATTGGGTGGCGGGGGACTTTTTGCGTGCTGTGGCCTTGGTGCTGCTGTCGTGGGGCTGGGAGCGCATCGCGCAAGCGCAGCCCCAACACGACGAGCGCTGGGGCGTGCCCGAGCGTGCGTTGCGCCGTTGGGTGTTGCCCGAATTTGCCATGCGCTTGCAACTCTTGCGTTGATGTGTCGAGGGATCTGTATGTGGATGAAGAACGTCATCGCAGCTATCGCTGTCTTTGGTGCGCTAGGCAGTGGTGTTGCGGGTGATGCAGGTGTCACCGATACCGAAATCAAACTGGGGGCATCAGCGGTTCTCAGTGGCCCTTTGGGCGCACAAACGGCGGAGTACGGCGTGGGGTCGCGTTTGTATTTTGATGCGATCAACCAACAAGGCGGCATTCATGGGCGCAAGCTCACCTACACCACCTTGGACGACAAATTCGATCCCAAGCTGGCGGTGGAGAACACGCGCAAACTGCTGGACGAAGAAAAAGTATTTCTGATCTACAACAACACCGGCACAGGCCACACGGCCGCCATTTTGCCCTTGGCCGTCGAAGCCAAAACGGTGGTGTTTTCGCCGGTGACGGGTGCATCTTTGTTCCGTGAACAGTTCAACCGCTATCTGTTTCATGTGCGGGCCAGCTACGCCGATGAGGCCAGACACATCCACGCCCAATTGAGCCGCATGGGTATGCAGCGCGTGGCCTTGTTTTACCAAGACGATGCGTTTGGCAAAGCCTTGCAAGCCGAAGTGCAAAAAGCCGCAGCAGCGCACCAAATGCCATTGACGGTGGAAGTCGCCTTGGATGTCAAGCAGCCCGACTTTGCCGCCGCTGCCCAAGCCTTGGCGCAGGCGAAACCTCAAGTCATCATCATGGGCACGGGTGGGACGACCTTCACGAATTTGGTCAAAGCCATGCGCGCCACTGACGCACGCCCGAGTTTTTATGGCTTTTCAGTGGCCGGATTAGAGGTCATCAAAAAAGAGCTGGGTGCGGCCTCTCGTGGCATCGTGCTGGCACAAGTCTTTCCCTCGGTATCCCAGCTGTCGTTGCCGGTGGTCAGCGAATACCACCGCCTCTTGAAAGCCGCAGACCCCGAAGCCAAGCCCTCAGCGGCGCAGCTGGAAGGCTTTGTGCAAGCGTGGGTGTTGGTAGAGGGCTTAAAGCGCACCGGGCGCAATCTGAACACCGAAGCCTTCATTCAAGCGGTGGAAAAAATAGGCGATCTGTGGATGGGCAAGTTTTTGATGCGCTACACCCCTCAAGCCCACAACGGTTCAGGCGTGGCCGAACTGGCCATCATCGACCATCAAGGCAATCTCCGGCATTGAGCATTCAAGTGCAGAAAAAGCGCGGTAAGCTTGACGTTTTGTGACTTGATGATATGCGTCGCCCTCGATCCAAGCTCCCCCCTTTTGTCGCCGAAGCATCGCCACCTGCGCCTGCCGTTGCAGTTGCAGTTGCCGCGCCTTCGGACCCCACGACGACCCGCACGGAAGGCGTGCTGGACCCCGTGACCCGTGTCGATACCAGCTACTTAGAAACGCTGATCGGCTACAACGCGCGCCGCTCCGCTTTGACCATCATCTCTCTGTTTTTAGAGCGCATGGCGGTGTATGGCTTGCGCCCTGTGGATTTTTCAGTCTTGTCGGTGATTGCCCACAATCCGGGCGTGACCTCGCGGATGTTATGCGCCAGCTTGGGGTTACTGCCACCGAATTTGGTCAGCATGATTCAGCAGTTTGAACAGCGCGAACTCATCGACAAAAAACCGCACCCGCACGACGGACGCGCCCTTGCGCTCTACCTCACCCCGAAAGGGCAGGCGCTGATGGAGCAAGCCGAGGCGACCGCCTTCGCCCTAGAGCGCGAAGCCACCGCCGCCTTGACCGAAGCCCAACGCAACACCTTGCGCCGCTTGCTCAAACTCATCTACGCCCCCCCGCCCGATAAATTCCGACCCCACCGAGGCAAGCCACCGAGCATCGACGAGCTGTAAAAAGCATACAATTTAATAGCAAAAAATGTGAGCTGCTTACGCAAGTAAATAGCGGGTTGTGGCCGATTTCTCTCTTAAAAATGGTTGTTTTTCTCTAAAAAACCCTTCCAAACCAAGCAAAAACCCCGTTCTTCATCGCTGAAAAACGGGGTTTGAGGTTGTTTTTGAGAGTTTATGGCCTAATTTTTATCATCAAAATGGCCGAAACCTCCATGTTACTTGCGTAAGCAGCTCACATTTTTTACTATGCTTTTTAATATCTACCGACTGCTGGGAAAGCTGAACACCGCGCTTTCACGCACGCCGCCGCTGGGCCAGCGTTGGGTGATGGTTTTGCGTTTGGTGTAAAAACGCACCGCGTCGGGGCCGTAGGCGTGCAAGTCGCCGAACAAGCTGCGCTTCCAGCCACCAAACGAGTGGTAGGCCACGGGCACGGGCA
>DLPA01000054.1:3603-4034 GCA_002479815.1 bacterium UBA7470
TCTTGCAGGCTTTGCACGCGCACCACGCCCAGCACGGGGCCGAAAATTTCTTCTTGGTAAATCACCATGCCCGCGCGCACATGGTCAAACAGGCATGGCCCCAAGTAGTAGCCCTCCTCATGCCCGGCCACCTTCAGGCCACGACCATCGACCACCAGCGTTGCGCCCTCGATCACGCCTTGATCGACGTAAGCTTTCACTTTCTCAAAATGCGGTTTGGTGACCAAAGGCCCCATGTCGGATGCGGCATCCGTGCCCGGCCCAACGTTCATTTTGGCGATTTCGACTTGCAGGGCAGCGACCACCGCATCTGCCGTCGCATCGCCCACCGCCACCACCAGCGGAATCGCCATGCAGCGTTCGCCGCACGAGCCATACGCCGCGCCCATCAAGGCGGTGACGGCGTTGTGAATGTCGGCATCGGGCATCAC
>DLPA01000174.1:0-2480 GCA_002479815.1 bacterium UBA7470
TCAGATCCGGCCCCACCAGATCGACCAACGTCTGGGTCTCGGTGTCCACGGGCAACCCGGCTTTTTCAAGCCGGGTTTTCAGGTCTTCGGGCGACTGCCCCAGCACCTGGGCCAACACCGGTAAAGGAGCCTTGGCCAGCGCGTGGATGGGTGCACCGAATGGCGGTTCCTTTTTCGCACCGGCGGGCGAGAAAAAGCTCAAGGTCAGTACGAGCGCAAACACACCCATCACCCATAAGGCCATCTTTTGCCCCAGGTAACGCTTGAAGGCGGGCAGATTCAGCACCACATGCAAAACCACCCCCACAACCATCGCCCAACTCAGCCATTCATGGGCAAGCTTGTTCAGACCCCGGTCAAGGTGAAAAAACATCAGAACGCCGGTCACGGCGGACAACAAAAAAGCCCCTATGACCAGGGGCGTGATCCAGGGGCGGTGGGAATGGATGTTCATGAAGCAGATGAAATGGTTTTTAAACGGTATTAAGTATGCAATATTGAGTTAAAGAATCCCGGCTCGCAGGTCAACGCCGTGTAAAGTCATCTATGTTCTGTGAATGACCGTTGCCCCCTAAAAATCAGCCCATGGCCATCAAAAAATCCGACCTGTATTCCTCCCTCTGGGCCTCTTGCGACGCATTGCGCGGGGGCATGGATGCCAGCCAGTACAAAGACTATGTGCTGTTCATGCTGTTCATCAAATACGTGAGCGATAAATACGCCGACAGCGACGACTTTGCCCCTGCGGTGGTCATCCCCAAAGGGGCCAGCTTCAAGGACATGATCAACTTGAAGGGCAAGAGCGACATTGGCGACAAGATCAATACCCAAATCATCCAGCCGCTGATTGACGCCAACAGCAAGCTGGCCCGCAGCGACTTTCCGGACTTCAACGACCCCAACAAACTGGGCGAAGGCAAGGAAATGGTTGAGCGGTTGGGCAACCTGATTGCCATCTTTCAAAAGCCTGAGCTGGACTTCTCGCAAAACCGCGCCGACCACGACGACATCTTGGGCGATGCGTATGAGTTCCTCATGCGCCACTTTGCGCAAGACTCGGGTAAAAGCAAAGGCCAGTTCTACACCCCCAGCGAAGTCAGCCGCATTCTGGCCAAAGTGCTGGGCGTTGGCCCCGACAACACCAGCGCCAAAACCACCGCATACGACCCCACCTGTGGGTCTGGCTCGCTGCTGCTCAAAGTGGCCGCCGAAGCAGGCAAGCCCATCACCCTCGAAGGCCAGGAAAAAGACGTGACCACAGCGGGCCTGGCCCGCATGAACATGATCTTGCACGACTTCCCCACGGCCAACGTGCTGAGCGGCAACACGCTCACAGCACCCAAGTTCAAAGACGGCGAACAGCTGCGCACCTACGACTACGTGGTGGCCAACCCACCGTTCAGTGACAAAGAGTGGAGCACCGGCCTGACGCTGGGCGACAGCGGGCAGGGCGACCCGTACCAGCGCTTTGGCTGGGGCGTGCCGCCACCCAAGCAGGGCGACTACGCCTACCTCATGCACATCATTCGCAGCATGAACAGCACCGGCAAAGCCGCCTGCATCTTGCCGCACGGGGTGCTGTTCAGGGGCAATGCCGAGGCGGTGATTCGTGAAAAGCTCGTCACTTCGGGCATTCTCAAGGGCATCATCGGCCTGCCAGCCAACCTGTTTTATGGCACGGGCATTCCGGCCTGCGTGCTGGTGCTCGACAAGCAAAACGCCAACGCTCGCAAAGGCGTGATGATGATCGACGCCAGCAAAGGCTTCATCAAAGACGGCAACAAAAACAAACTGCGCGAACAAGACATTCACAAAATTGTGGATGCGTTTGACAAGCTCGAAGACATTGCAGGCTACGCCCGCATGGTGCCGCTGGATGAAATTGCCAGCGACAAAAACGCCTACAACCTCAACCTGCCGCGCTACATCGACAGCACAGAGGCCGAAGACATTCAAGACCTGCAAGCCCACATGACGGGCGGCATCCCCAACCGCGACCTGGACGCACTGGCCGCCTATTGGAAAGTGATGCCCGGCTTGCGCAACCTGCTGTTCAAGCCCCTGCGCGAAGGCTATGCCCAGCTGCAGCAGCCCATGACCGAGGTGAAAGCCGCCGCGCTGGCCCACCCCGAATTTGTGGCCTTTAACACGCAAGCCACCAGCAGCTTTGCCGCATGGCAAACGCGCAACTTGCCCGCCATGCAGGGCATAAAACAAGGCGACCATCCCAAGGCGCTTATCCACACCCTGGCCGAAGATCTGCTGGCCAGCTTCAAGCCCGTGCCCTTGGTGGACGCGTATGACGTGTACCAACACCTCATGGACTACTGGGCCGAGGTCATGCAAGACGACGTGTACCTGCTGGTGCAAGACGGCTGGGCCAGCGCACGCACCCTGCGCGAAGTGGTGCAGGTCAAAAACAAAGACAACAAACTGGTGTGGCCCGAAGCGCACGACTTTGTCATCCACAAACGCCGCTA
>DLPA01000174.1:2616-15107 GCA_002479815.1 bacterium UBA7470
ACGCGGTGAGCGCCCAACTGGCCGAGCTGGAAGAAGAAAACAGTGGCGATGACATGCCCTTTGCCGGATTTGAAAAAATCAACGACAAAGAAGTGAAAAGCCGCATCAAGGAAATCGGCAACGATGCCGATGCCGCCGACGAGTTGGCGGTGCTGAAAGCTTGGCTCAAACTCAGCGACGAAGAAGCCACCCTCAAGAAAACCGTCAAAACGCTGGACGCCGCGCTGGAACAAAAAGCCTACAACCGCTATGCCACGCTGACCGATGCTGACATTCAGCAACTGGTGGTGCACGACAAATGGCTGGCCACGCTTGACGCCAGCCTGTCTGCCGAGCTGGACCGCGTGAGCCAAACCCTGACCCGCCGCATCCGCGAGCTGGCCGAACGTTACGTCACGCCGCTGCCTGCGCTGGCTGATGAAGTGGAGGCGTTGTCGGCCAAGGTGGGCGAACACCTGAAAAAAATGGGGGTGGTATGGAACTGAACACCAACGCCTCCAACAGCCCCAACCCCAACAACGCGGGCTACCAGCAACTGCTGGCGCAGATTTCGGGCACCTTCAGCCAAGGCCAGGCCCGCGCCGCGCAGGCGGTCAACACCGTGTTGATCGACACCTACTGGCAAGTTGGCCAGCACATTGTGGAATTTGAGCAAGCCGGGCAGCAACGCGCCACCTATGGCAAAGCCCTGCTGGAAGACCTGGCCCGCGACCTGACGCTGCGCCACGGCAGGGGCTTCAGCCGCAGCAACATCACCCGAATGCGCCTGTTTTTCCTGTATTACCCAATTTGTGCGAAGGCTTCGCACAAATTGAGCTGGTCGCACTATGTAGAGCTGCTCAAGCTCGACGACGAGCTGGAGCGTGGCTTTTATGAAAAGCAGGCCATTGCCGAACAATGGTCGGTGCCCGAACTCAAGCGCCAGAAAAACAGCCAGCTCTTTTTGCGCCTGGCCGCCAGCAAAGACAAAGCGGGCGTGCTGCAGCTGGCCCAGCAGGGGCAAATGCTTGAGCAGCCTGCCGACCTGCTGCGCGAGCCCTATGTGTTTGAGTTTTTGAAGATTCCCGAACCGCACCAGGTGTCTGAAACCCAGCTCGAAACCCTGCTGTGCGACCACCTGCAACCCTTCATGCTGGAGCTGGGCAAAGGCTTCACCTTTGTGGGGCGGCAATACCGCATCAACGTGGGCGGCACCCACTACCGCGTGGACTTGGTTTTTTACCATCGCATCCTGCGCTGCTTTGTGCTGATCGACCTGAAATTGGGCGAAGTGCAGCACCACGACATTGGCCAGATGAACCTCTACATGGGCTACTTTGCCGCTGAAGAAAACACCGAAGGCGACAACCCGCCCATCGGCATCATCCTGAGCCGCCAAAAAGACGAACTGCTGGTGGAATACGCCACCTACGGCATGAACAGCCAGCTGTTTGTGCAGAAATACCAGCTGTATCTGCCTGACCGCGAAGCGCTGAAGGCGGAGATTGAACGCACTTTGTTGGAGGCGGGGCAATGAGTACAGAGGCGCGTGAGCCTTCGGCGAAGTATCTAGTGCGGCAGAGTTCCCCGGCTGTGGCTATTGGAGAGTTGCCTAGCGACTGGGTGCTGGTGCGACTTCTTGATGTCGCAGAGGTTCGAGGGGGAGTTGCTAAGAACTCCAACGTGTCGGTGAGTGACCCCATCGAGGTTGCCTACCTTCGAGTTGCAAATGTTCAAGACGGGTATCTTGACTTGGGTGAGGTTAGCAAGATCAAGATCAACAAGACTGACCTTAAGCGCTACTCGCTGTTACCAGGCGATGTATTGATGAATGAAGGCGGTGACTTGGACAAGTTAGGGCGTGGCGCGCTTTGGCTGGGTGAAATTGAAACCTGTGTCCATCAAAACCATGTATTTTCTGTTCGATGCAAGCCACAGTTACTTGGTGATTACCTGAATGTTTGGACTGGGTCGGCCAATGCTCGTCGGTACTTTTTGCTCGCAGGCAAGCAGACCACTAACCTTGCATCTATCAGCAAGTCCTCGCTTGGTGAAATGCCGATTTCCTTACCGAGCTTGGAAGAACAACGTGCCATCGCCACAGCCCTCTCCGACGTCGATGCCCTGATCGCCGGACTGGAAAAACTGATCGCCAAAAAGCGCGACCTCAAACAAGCCGCCATGCAACAACTCCTCACCGGCCAAACCCGCTTGCCGGGGTTCAGTGGGGAGTGTGTGGTTAAGTCACTGGGTGATATTGCAAATATCAAGACGGGCAGTAGAAACAACGAGAACAAAGTCGAAGATGGCCTGTATCCGTTTTTTGTACGTTCGGCGCATGTAGAGCGCATCAACACTTATTCGTATGAATGTGAGGCAATTCTTGTACCGGGTGAGGGACAAATTGGAAGTATTTTTCACTACATCAATGGCCGATTTGATGTTCATCAGCGAGTCTATGCAATCACTCAATTTATCGAGGGGGTGAGTGGTCAATACATTCACTTGTTCATGTCGCAGCATTTTGGTGAATGGGCAATGCAGAACACGGTTAAAGCTACGGTTGACTCTTTGCGCCTTCCAACGTTTCAAACCTTTCATGTGCAATTGCCGCCAACACTTGAGGAGCAAACAGCTATTGCGAGGGCTTTGTCTGATATGGATGACGAACTGATTTCGCTCGAATCCCGTCTCGCCAAAACTCGTGATCTCAAGCAAGGGATGATGCAAGAACTGTTGACGGGAAGGACACGTCTGGTATGAGCATCGCCGATATGTTTTCTGAGTTTATTGGTAACTTGGTCATTAGCAATACCGAAACTATCAGTTTGCGATATGGCGAGTTAACGGCCGCACTCAATAAGCAATTTCGAGATACCGAGTCAAAGACAGCGAATACATTGCAAGTTGGGTCATTCGGCAGAAAAACCGGTATCAATGGCATTTCTGACTTGGATATGCTCTTCATCATACCCAAGACGAAATGGGATGACTACAACAAGGTGGGGGGGCAGTTGAAGCTTTTGCAGGAAGCAAAAGAAGCAATTGTGAATCGTTACCCAACGACCAAAGTCCGAGTGGATCGCCTTGTGGTGACGGTGACTTATAAGGACTTTCATGTTGAGGTGCAGCCAGTATTTGAGCAAGACGACAAGAGCTACAAATACCCCGACACGGCCAATGGCGGTAGCTGGAAAATTACCAAACCCAGAGAAGAAATGGATGCAATCGCTGACTTGGATGCGTTGAAAAACTCAAATCTGAGACGGCTCTGCAAAATGGCTCGTGCATGGAAAAACAAGCATGGCATCGGGATGGGTGGCTTATTAATTGATACGTTAGCCTACAACTTTCTTGATTCAACCGCTGACTACGATGAAAAGAGTTTTCTTTATTACGATTTTCTGAGTCGTGATTTTTTCAAATATCTTTCAGAATTGCCAGCGCAAAGCGAGTACGCTGCGCCGGGCAGCCGCCAGCGAGTCAAGGTCAAGAAGAAATTTCAGAACAAGGCCAAGAAGGCCCACAAGCTTTGCTTGGAAGCTATCGAGGCAGAGAACCAGAAAAACGTCAACGATAAGTGGAAGAAGGTTTTTGGGCGACCATTCCCTGCTTCGGCGACTGTGGCTCAAGAGGCTATGGCCAAGAGTTTTGCACAAAGCTGGGATGACACCGAGGAATTTATTGAGGACAAATTTCCTGTTGACATCCGAGAATCCATGCAACTGGATTGCGAGGTCAAACAGAACGGATTCCGAGAGTTCTTCCTCAGCGACATGTTGTCCAGGAGGATTCCGTTGATGCCCAAAAAGAGCTTGCGCTTCGAGATTACTGACGTCTCGGTAGCTAAGCCGTATGAGATCTACTGGAAGGTCTTAAATCGCGGTGATGCGGCGCGAAAGAAAAACTGTATCAGAGGACAAATTATCAAAGACGACGGTTTGATGCAGCGAACGGAATCAACCAGTTTTCGTGGTGATCACATCGTTGAGTGTTATTGCGTGAAGGATGGTGTGGTAGTCGCTAAAAGTCGGATTCACGTTCCAATTGACGGGGGGCAAAATAATGACGACTGAAAAAATCAATGTATTGGAAGGTCAGCTGCGTGAGTGTTACGGGCGTGTCGTCTACTCGCACAAGACACATGAGAAATGCGCAGACATTCTGCTTGAACGGCAAGGTTGCATTAAATTTTGGCAAATTGTTATTTCCGCAGTGGTGACCGGCGGCATAGTGTCGACGTTCTTCGGTTCGAAAGAAGTTGGTGCAGGAATTAGCGCCCTGCTCTCGGCGGGCCTTCTGGCATTAAATGCCTACACCAAGGATTACGACCTTGGTGAGATCGCGCAGAAACATCGCCAAGCAGGCTCAGATCTTTGGATTATTCGAGAGAAATATCTTTCGTTGCTCACCGATATCCGTGTGGGCGATGTGGCAATCGAGTTGATTCGATCAAAAAGAGATGCGCTTTTAGATGAACTCCATGCGGTATACGTTGGAGCTCCCAGCACAAATTTTGAAGCTTACAGCAAAGCACAAAATGCGTTGAAAAATCTGGAAGACATGACTTTTTCCGATCAGGAAATTGATGCGTTCCTTCCGAAAGAACTGAAGCGAATTCAGGTATGACAGAACCCGACCTCCTGCAAGCCTTGGCTCGTGGCGAAGACAGCCGTCACCAGTTCAAGCGCGACGCCACCAATGCCGATGGCATGGCGGCTGAGTTGGCTGCGTTTGCCAACAGCGGCGGGGATACGGTGTTTTTGGGTGTGGCCGATGATGGCAGCATTGCCGGGCTGGATGCTGCAGCGGTGCGGCGTTTGAACCAGCTCATCAGCAATGCGGCCAGCCAGCATGTGCGCCCGCCGCTGCACCCGCAAACCCACAACGTGCAAACCGCCCAGGGCTTGGTGCTGGTGGTGCAGGTGCCCGATGGGCTGAACAAACCTTATATGGATCTGCAGGGCCGCGTGTGGGTGAAAAGCGGAGCCGACAAGCGCCATGTGACGGCGCGTGAAGAAATGCAGCGCATGTTCCAGCGCGGTGGGCTGCTGCAGGCCGACCAAGTGCCGGTGCGCAACGCCACCGTGGCCGACATCGACGAGCGGGCCTTTGGCCGCTACTTCGAGCGGCGCTATGGCCAAAGCCTGAGTGCCGCAGATTTGCCCGTGGCCCAGCTGCTGGAAAACCTGCAACTGGCGCAGGACGGTGTGCCCAATCTGGCGGGCGTGTTGTTGTTTGGCAAGCACCCGCAGCGGCTGCTGCCGGTGTGCCAGATGGGCGCGGTGTGGTTTTCGGGCACGCGCTTGGGCGACACGCGCTACCTGGACAGCGAAAACATCGACGGCCCGCTGGACGAACAGTTTGAGCGCGGCATGGCTTTTCTCAAGCGCAGCTTGCACAAGGTGCAGGCGGGCAGGGGGTGCAAGCAAATTCGCACCGGTGTGTCCAACCGCCGCAACCAGGTGCTGGCCGAGCACGCGGCGCACATCTTGCCCTACCGTGGCATGGGCACAGGCGTGCTTCGCGCCTTGGATGCTTGGCCCAAGATTGACTTGGTGGACGAGCCGGAAATTAACCAATTTCGGGCGGTGGTGTGGCGGACAGTGGCTTCTCCCCCCCAAGTCACCGGGCAAGTCACCCCCCAAGTCGTGCGCCTGCTGTCGGTCATGATGGGCGAGCACAACTGCAGCGAATTGCAAACCCTGCTTTCACTCAAGCACCGTGACAGCTTTGTGGCCAGCTATTTGCAGCCCGCACTGACCGCTGGTTTGGTGGAAATGACCATTCCAGACAAGCCGCAAAGCAGCAAGCAGAAATACCGTCTGACCGTAGCAGGCAGGGCATATGTCGCCCAAGGACATGGCAATGTCAGCGGGCCAGCTTGATATGGGAAAACCGTTGCTGTTTTTGAAGCTGTTGCAGTTTTTGTTCCAACTCCGACACAGATTGCCCGGTTTCCAAAGCGGTCGAACTGGCTACGGCGCGCAGCAATGCCCGTTGATTGATGGGTTTGCGTTGGGGGCTGGTCTGCGCAGTCATGTCAAAAAGTGGGTGGTTGATCACACATATTACAAGGCAGCTCGTCAACTGCAGGTGTTTTTCATGAGTTGCCGATGCCTCATTTTGTCTGTAGGGCGTGCTGGCAAAATGAACAGCAATTTCCCGAAAATAGATAAAACTTTTAATCGACAGGTTGACTCATGATCCGAACCATTCAGATAGACGGTTTCAAGTCCGTTCATTCGCAAGAGTTGATGCTTGGCAGAGTGAATTGCTTCATCGGTGCCAACGGTGTGGGTAAAAGCAATGTGCTCGAAGCCATTGGGGTCCTCGGGGCCGCAGCCAATGGGGTCGTGGACGATGAAGCGCTGATGCGGCGTGGTGTGCGTGCAGGGCTGCCCAGGTTGTTCAAAAGTTCGTTTGCTTCAGAGCGCACACCTGCTCACATCGGGGTTTCAGCACAAGGCGAGCAGGCGCAGACTTATCGTGTTTCACTTCTCAATCCATTGGATGCGCCGGAGCCTGCCTGGACATACAAAACAGAGTTTTTGAGCGATGGTCAAAATGACATTGTTTCTGACGGTGTTCGCAACAAAAAAAATCTGAATCCGCAAGCTGGCTTGGCCGCATTGAAGTTGGTAGACGTGGCGTCTGATAACCCCGCTGCAAAATTGATGCAGTGTCTGCAAAATTACGCCATTTATTGCCCGAACACCCCCACATTGCGGGGTATCAGCCCTGATCTTCAAGCCCGTGATCCTGTGGGGTTGAGCGGTGGTCAATTGGCTGAGGGTTTTGAAGAAGTACAAAGGCGCTTTCTGGATGATTCCACAGGTGTGTTGGACGAAGTTCTTGAGTTGATTGATTGGGTGGCGGACGTTCAATCGACAAGCCACGGTGCAAGCTTGTTGTCGCCTAAGGTGCCCCGCACCAAAGTGATGCTCAAATTTACCGATCGATTCATGATGAAGAGCCGTAATGAGCTGACAGCTTATGACGCCAGTGAGGGGGCGCTGTACGTTATCTTCTGCGCCGTGTTGTGTTTGTCTTCCAAATCGCCATCGTTGTTCGCAATTGACAACTTGGATCAGGCGCTCAATCCACGTCTGGTTTCAAGCTTGGTGCGCAGACTTTCGGGTTGGTTGCGCGCAGGTGGGCAAGACAGACAAATGCTGTTCACGGCACACAATCCTGCGGTCCTGGATGGCCTGGAGTTGACCGATCCAGAGGTGCGGCTTTTTGTAGTCGAGCGCAACAGCAATGGCCTGACGTGTATTCGTCGCCTAGAAATGACACCAGAACTGACAGCGCTGAATCAAAGCTACCCACTGTCACGCCTTTGGATGATGGGCAATTTGGGGGCGGTTCCCAATGTCTGACTTGCGCATTGCCCTGGTGGCAGAGGGGCCAACAGATTACGTGCTCATTGAAGCTGCTTTGAAAGCAGTTCTGGGGCCCAAAACTTTTGTTTTGAACCAATTGCAACCTGAGGCCACAAATCCTTCTTTTGGTAATGGATGGGGCGGGGTATTGAAATGGTGTGTTGCTACCGCTGAGCGCTCAGTGGGGTCATTGGATGATGATCTGTTGCTGAAAGACTTTGATTTATTGATCCTCCACTTAGACACGGACGTTGCGCATCAAGGTTATGCAAATTGTGGCCCGAGTGTCGTCGCCATGGCCGCCACATGGCCGGGCTTGCCTTGCAGTCAGCCTTGCCCACCTGTGACTCCAACATCAACAGCGTTGCAATTCGTTTTAGAGGGATGGCTCAAGCCAGCTGTGTTGGGGACTAAAACGGTTGTGTGTATCCCTGCTCAATCTACAGGAACGTGGCTGGCAGCTGCGGTGTTGCCACCCACCCATGCTCTTCTGCATCAGATGGAGTGCAATCCCTATGTCGAGGATGCCTTGTCCCGTTTGCCAAAGCTGGAACGTATAAAGAAAACCCCACGCGAATACCGCGCAAAAGCAAACACCGTTTCACAGCAGTGGGCGCAAGTGAAAGCGCTCTGTGGTCAAGCCGTGCATTTTGAGAGTGCTGTTCAAGCGGCCTTACGTTGATACCTGTCGCGTCCAACAGCCAAATTACAAAATCAATATAAAGAGGACGACTGAGTGAGTACAGCACTGCGGCCCGAGCGGGCGACACAAAACCGCGTGATCGAGCGCATCACCCGGCCCGTGGTCCAAGGTGGCTTGGGCTACGCCTATTTGGGCGAGTGGAGCAAGCGCGAGGGTAACCGCTGCATTGAGCAAGGTTTGCTGCGTGCCAGCCTGCAAAAGCGGGGCTATTCAGACGCGCACATTTCACAAGCCTTGCACAAGCTGCAAGCGGCCAGCGACGTGACGGGCGTGACGCTGTACCAAGCCAACCTGCGCACCTACCAGCTGCTGCGCTACGGAGTGCCCGTACAGGTGGCCGCAGGGGCTGCGCACGAAACGGTGCATCTGATTGACTGGGTCAATCTTGATGCCAACGACTTTGGTCTGGCCGAAGAGGTGACCCTCAAGGGCGGGCACGAGCGCCGCCCAGACATCGTGCTGTACATCAACGGCATTGCGGTGGTGGTGCTGGAGCTCAAGCGCGGCTCGGTGGAGGTGGCAGAGGGCATTCGCCAGCTCATCACCAACCAGGAGGCCATCTTTAACCAAAGCTTTTTCAGCACGGTGCAGCTGACCCTGGCGGGCAACGATTCGCAGGGCTTGCGTTATGGCACGGCGGGCACGCCCGAAAAGTTTTATGTGGAGTGGAAGCACCACACAGCGGGTGAGGTGGTGGCGGGCAGCTTGCTGGACGAACCACTGGCACAGCTGTGCGACAAGGCACGTCTGCTGGACCTGATGCGCAACTTTGTGGTGTTTGACGCTGGCCAAAAGAAAGTGCCGCGCTTGCACCAGTACGAAGGCGTGAAGGCCGCGCAAGAGCGCATCAAAAAACGCGAGGGTGGTGTCATTTGGCACACGCAGGGCAGTGGCAAAAGCATTTTGATGGTGCTGATTGCCAAGTGGTTGCTAGAGCATGACCCAGAAGCCCGCGTGCTGGTGGTGACCGACCGCGACGAGCTGGACAAGCAAATTGAAGGCGTGATGAAAAACGCTGGGGTGATTGGCGCTGATTCGCCTTCGCCCCGCATCACCAGCCGCCGCGAACTGGTGGACATGCTGGCCCAGCCCGCGCCACGTTTGCTGTGCGCTTTGATTCACAAGTTTGATGCGGCAGACCTCAAGGGCGACCCGCCCCCTGTGAATGGGCGCTTTTATGTGTTTGTGGACGAATGCCACCGCACCCAAGGCGGTGACATGAACAAGCAGATGAAGCGCTGGCTGTCGCAAGCTGTGTTCATTGGCTTCACAGGCACACCGCTGCTGCGCAAAGACAAGCAAACCACGCGTGATGTGTTTGGCACCTACATCCACACCTACAAGTTTCACCAAGCGGTGGAAGACAAGGTGGTGCTGGACCTGAAATACGAAGCCCGCACCGTGCCGCAACAGCTGACCAACAAAAAGGCGGTGGACGACTGGTTTGAAACCAAGACCCGTGGCCTGAACAATTACAAAAAGTCAGAGTTGCGTCGCCATTGGGCGACGATGGAAAAGTTGATGAGCGCGGGCGAGCGCAAGGGCCGCATCGTGGCCGACATCATTCACGACTTTGGTGTGAAGCCCCGCCTGGACAACAACCGGGGCGCGGCCATTTTGGTGGCGGCGTCCATTTACGACGCTTGCCACTATTTGCGCTTGTTCAAGAACACGAGCTTTGGGGACTACTGCGGCATCATCACTTCGTACGAGCCGAACCACAACGCCATTTCACGCGAACCCGCCAAGAGCGACGAGCGCTACAAGTTCGACACCTACACCCAGCATGTGCTGGCCAAAGACCAGACGACCAAGCAGTACGAAGACGAGATGAAGCGCCGCTTCATCGAAGAGCCCGCCATTTTGAAGCTGCTGATTGTGGTGAGTAAATTGCTGACGGGTTTTGATGCGCCCAGCTGCAGCTACATCTACCTGGACAACGAGCTGCGCGACCACAACCTGTTTCAGGCCATCTGCCGCACCAACCGCCTGGACGGTGAGGACAAAGACTACGGCCACATCGTGGACTACAAAGAGCTTTTCCAAAATGTGCAAAACGCGATTGCGGTCTACACGTCTGACGAACTGGACATTGATGAGGGCGATGGGTCTGACGGCAACGTGATCGTGAAAGACTGGCTCAAAGAGGGCAAAGAAAAGCTGGATGCCGCCCGCGAGGCGCTGAGCTATTTGTGTGCGCCCGTGTCTGCGCCCAAGCAAATTGAGCAGTTCATTCACTATTTCTGTGGCCATGCCAGCGACCCAGAGGCGCTGAGCACAACCGAGCCAATGCGGATCAGTTTTTACAAGTCGGTGTCCACTTTTGTGAGGGCCTATGCCGATTTGGCGCAAAACTTGGCCGAAGCGGGCTATTCACCCGCCGATGCGCAAGCGTTGCAAAAAGAGGCTGATTTTTATGCCGAGGTGCGCGAGGCCATCAAAATGCACTCGGGCGAAGAATTTGACATCAAGCCTTACGAGGCAGACATGCGCCACTTGATCAACACCTACATTCAGGCCGATTCGGCTCAGGTGTTGGGCGATTTGGAAACGCTGTCGTTGACCGACTTGATCATCAAGACGGGCATTCACGATGCGATTGCGCAAAAGCTGAACGCCAAAGGCAAGATGTCGCGCGACTCGATAGCTGAGGGCATCATCAACAACGTGCGCAAAACGATCATTCGTGAACGGCTGACCGACCCGCGTTTTTACGATGAAATGTCCAAGCTCTTGGACGATTTGATCAAGCAAAAACGTGACGACACCGAGGCTTACGAAGAGTTCTTGCGTAACGCCGAGGTGTTGGTGAAGAAGCTGGCCAAAGGCCAGTCAGATGCTGGTGTGCCCCAAGCCTTGCAAGGCAACCGCGAAGCGACGGTGCTCTACAACAACCTGAACGGTATTTTGCAACCCGAAAACACGGGCTTGATGGCGGCAGAGCCCACGCCCGAATATGGCGACGAGCGTTTGCAGCTGGCTTTAAGGCTCGATGCAGCCATTAAGTCGAACGCGCCTTCAGGCTGGAAGGGCGATGAGGTCAAGGAGCGGGTGGTGCTGAACACGATTCACAAGACGCTGGGCAAGACCCGTGATGCCACGCTGGCGGTCTTTGACATCGTGAAAAACCAACCGGGCTATTGATGAGCGACGTGATTCAGCTGGGGGACATCACGATCTCGATGGCGTTCAAGGCCATCAAGAACGTGCACCTGACAGTGCACCCGCCTGACGGACAGGTGTCACTGGTGGCCCCGCTGGGCACGCGGCCCGATGTGGCGCGGGCCTATGCCATCTCCAGGCTGGGCTGGATTCGCCAGCAACAGGCAGCGCTGTGTGCCCAGGCTCGTGAGACGCCGCGCCAGTATGTCGAGCGCGAAAGCCACTACCTGTGGGGTAGACGCTATTTGCTGCGGGTGGTGGAAAGCGAGGGCAAGCCGTTTGTAGCCTTGGACCACAAGCGCATCACGCTGACTGTGCGACCCGGCAGTGACGCGGCAAAGCGCGCCCAGGTTTTGCACGAATGGCACAAAGGTCTTTTGCATGCGGTGGTGCCGGGATTGTTGGCCCAATGGCAGCCTCGCTTGGGGGTTCAGGTGTCGGGCTACTTTTTGCAGCGCATGAAGACCCAATGGGGCAGCTGCAATACGGTACTGGGCAATATCCGGCTCAACACTGAGTTGGTCAAAAAGCCCAAGGATTTGCTGGAATACGTGATCGTGCACGAGCTGGCCCACCTGCTGGAGCCCACCCACAGCGAGCGCTTTGTGGCGCTGCTGGACACGCACTACCCCACTTGGCGCGAGGCGAGGGCAGAGCTCAATGAGCTGCCCTTAGCCGCTACCGAGACGCGCTGAACCTCAAGCGGCCGCAGCCTCCACCTTCGGCTGTCCCAAGCTGCGCAGCACATCCCGCACCATCTGCGCCCGCGCTTTGGGGTCGGGCAGTTCGCGCTCGATGCGCAGTTTGTCGTTGCCCGCCAGCTTGATGTGCTTGTTCTTCTGGATCAGGCCAATAATGGCCATGGGGTCCACGGGCGGGTTGGGTTTGAAGGTGATCTGAATCACGCCGGGGGCGGCATCGACCTTGATGACGCCATAAGGCTGGGTCAGCACGCGCAGGCGGTGCACGTCCACCAGGGTCTGCGCCTGCGCAGGCAGTTTGCCAAAGCGGTCCACGATTTCTTCGAGCAACGCGTCGATCTGGTCGCTGGTTTTGGCCGTGGCCAGTTTTTTGTAGAACGACAGGCGCAAGTGCACGTCGCCACAGTAATCATTGGGCAGCAACGCAGGGGCGTGCAGGTTGATGTCGGTGGTGGCCGACATGGGGCTGAGCAGGTCGGGTTCCTTGCCATTTTTGAGGCTGCGCACCGCTTCGGACAGCATCTCGTTGTAGAGCTGAAAGCCGATTTCCATCATGTTGCC
>DLPA01000205.1:0-2475 GCA_002479815.1 bacterium UBA7470
GCGGGTGCGGCGTTTTACGCCAATTGCCTCAAAGCAGGCGTGGATTTGCGCGTTTGCGGCGATTTGTCACGCATACGCGCCTTGGGCAGCACAGGCTCGCCCTTGTCTGCCGAAGCGCAATCGTGGGGCAGCGCGCAATTTGCCGCTTTGGGCCACCCTGAGATGTGGTGGTGCAACATCTCTGGCGGAACCGACTTTGCAGGTGCTTTCATAGGTGGACATCGTGAATTGCCGATGAAAGCGGGCGAGATGCAGTGCCGTTTGCTCGGTTGCGCGGTAGAGGCGTGGAACGAGCAAGGCCAACCCGTCATCGGTGACGTGGGGGAATTGGTGTGTACCCAACCCATCCCGTCCATGCCCTTGAAGTTTTGGGGCGATGACAGCGGGCAGCGCCTCTTGGGCAGCTACTTCGATATGTATCCGGCAGGTTTGGGCCGTCGTCCCGGCGGTGGACAAGGCGATGCCCGCATGGGGCCGGTTTGGCGACACGGCGACTGGTTGCGTATAGACCCCGACACGGGCGCGTGCGTGATTTTTGGTCGCAGCGATGCCACCATCAACCGCCACGGCCTGCGCATGGGAACCAGCGAAATTTACGCCGCCGTCGAAGCCTTGCCTGAGGTGCTGGACAGCTTGGTCGTCGATGTGGAAGTACCCGGTCGCCCTAGCCATATGCCGCTGTTCGTGGTCTTGCGCGACGGTGTGGCCTTGGATGAGGCACTGCGCCAGCGCATCCATGCCGCCATACGCCAACGCCTCAGCCCGCGCTTCATTCCTGATGAAATCTGGGCGGTGACGGACATTCCTCGCACCCTAAGCGGCAAGAAACAGGAGTTGCCGATCAAAAAACTCCTGCTGGGCCGCCCCTTGCATCAAGTGGTCAACCCCGATGCGATGGCGAATCCGCAATGCTTGGCGTGGTATGCCGACTATGCCCAAGTGTGGATGAGCCGTCTGGCCTGAATAGGCAGATTAGGCAGATCACTTGCCCCGTGCCCCGCAAGCCCATCGCCCTTCCCGTCATCGACCCTCAACGCTGCACCGGATGCGGCTGGTGCGTGTCAACCCCTTGCCTGTACGGGCTGTGCCAAGTGCGCGGTGCGTTGCCCCTTCACCGCCATTGCGATGACGCGCTCCCCTCACGCTGAATGCTCAAAAAAAGAGGAGTAAAAAAAGTGAGCTGCTTACGCAAATAATACGTGGGTTTTGGCGATTTTGATTGTTAAAAAATGACCAAAAATTCTAAAAAATAGGTGCTGAACCTATGTTCTCGGCCTGAACAACGGATTTTTTGCTGCCTGAGACCCATTTTTTTGATAAAAACGGCTATTTTTAATCATTAAATCAGCCAAATTAATCGTATTTCTTGCGTAAGAAGCTCACTTTTTTTACTATGGTTTTTAATGCCTTGATGTTCTCCTATACGATACGGCGCTTCGTCAACAGGACAACAAAAAACCCCACTACTTTTAAGATAGCGGGGTTTTTTGTTGTTTGAAGCTTTGATCTTTGGAGGCGCGAGCCGGAGTCGAACCGACCTACACGGATTTGCAATCCGGTGCATAACCGCTTTGCTATCGCGCCTTGAAGCCCTCGATCATAACATAGAGATTGAGCCTTGATCTTGAATGGGAGGCAGATGATGACGCGCACGGGCGCGGTCACAGGCATCGCTGCCTTCGCTGAATTCACGGCAAGGCGAAGGCCGCCATTCGTAAATGCCACAGCCCACTTGTTCGCCGACTTTGCCACTGAGGGCGGCGCAGCGTATGGGCACATGGTCAGTGCCCCTCATGCGACAGGTGCTGCCGTTGACTTCCACCGTCAAGCCAGAGGGGACGCTGCCCCCCATCTCGTCGAGTTCATAGACTGAGAAATCGACCCTGAAATTGGCGCAGCACGCGCCGCAGTTTTGGCAGGCGCTCATAAGCGACCCAGCAGCAGGTATTCCATCAAGGCTTTTTGAACGTGCATCCGGTTTTCGGCTTCATCCCAGACCACGCTTTGCGGCCCGTCGATGACCTCTGCCGTCACTTCCTCACCACGGTGTGCGGGCAAGCAGTGCATGAAAAGGGCATCGGGTTGCGCCACGGCCATCATTTCGTGGTTGACGCACCAGTGGGCAAAGGCAGCACGACGCACTTCGTTTTCCGCTTCAAATCCCATGCTCGTCCACACGTCGGTCGTCACCAAATCGGCTCCGCGACAGGCTTCCAGCGGATCGTCAAATACCTGATAGCAGGCCGTGCTGCTGATGCCCGCGATGCTGGGCTGCACTTCGTAGCCGCGTGGGGTGCTGATGTGAACGGTAAAGCCCAAGAGTTCAGCCGCTTGCAACCACGTATTCGCCATGTTGTTGCCGTCGCCCACCCATGCCACGACTTTGCCGCGCAGGGCATCCAAGGCCAAACCGCTGGCAGCAGGACGGTGTTCGACCAAGGTGAACAAGTCGGCCAAAATTTGGCAGGGGTGAAA
>DLPA01000205.1:2596-3761 GCA_002479815.1 bacterium UBA7470
GTGCGAATCATCACCAAATCGGTCATGCGGCTGATGACTTTGGCGCTGTCTTCAATGGGTTCAGCACGGCCCAGTTGGCTGTCGCCGGTGGTCAGATGCACCACGCTGCCGCCCAACTGATACATCCCAGCCTCAAAGCTGACGCGGGTACGGGTGCTGGCCTTTTCAAAAATCATCGCCAAGGTGCGATCCACCAAGGGGCGGTATTTTTCGTAAGCCTTGAATTTTTGCTTGATGAATGCCGCACGCCCGAACAGGTAAGCGTAATCGTCGGCAGACAAGTCTTTGAATTGCAAATAATGGATCACGGGCATCATCACGCAGCTCCGGCGAGGAATTGTTCAATTTGGGGCACGAGCAGATCGACCATTTCGTCGGCTTCTGCTTGGGTCAGAATCAGCGGCGGCACCAAACGCACCACGCTGTCGGCGGTCACGCTCACCATCAAACCCGCATCGGCACAGCGTTGCAGCAATGCACCACAGGGACGATCCAACTCGATGCCCAGCATCAGGCCTTGACCGCGAATTTCCTTCACGCCTGCCAGTCCTTGCAAACGGGCAGTCAAACGATCTTTTAGGTGTTGACCGACTTGGGCCGCGTGGGCCAGCAAGCCTTCTTCCTCCATGATGCGCAAGGTTTCAATGCCTGCACGCATCGCCAAAGGATTGCCGCCAAAGGTCGTGCCGTGGTTGCCGGGCTGGAAAATCTGCGCCGCTTTGGGGCCTGCCACCACCGCACCGATGGGCACGCCTGAACCCAAGCCTTTTGCCAAGGGCATGACATCGGGCACGATGCCAGCCCATTGGTGTGCGAACCACTTGCCTGTGCGGCCTATGCCGCATTGCACTTCGTCGATCATCATCAGCCAATCGCGCTCATCGCAGAGCTGACGCAGCTCGCGCATGAACTCGATGGTCATGGGGTTGATGCCGCCTTCGCCCTGAATGGCTTCAAAAAACACCGCTGTGATGTGGGGGTTGCCTTCAGTCGCACGTTTTAAGGCTTCGATGTTGTTGCGTGGCACTCGCACAAAGCCCTCGACCAAAGGCCCAAATCCGGCGTGGACTTTGGGGTTGGCGGTGGCGCTCAAGGTGGCGATGCTGCGCCCGTGAAACGCGCCTTCAAACACCACCACTTCCGGGCGGCTGATGCCCTTGTCATG
>DLPA01000162.1:0-1125 GCA_002479815.1 bacterium UBA7470
ATGACGGCGATTGGGCATGGGCACATGGTGAAAGCCAAATCTGACGCGGCCTTGGCTGCCAGCCGTGCCGCTGCCCAAGCGGGTGCGCGTACCGATGTTGCCATTTTTGGCGAACAGGACGTGTTCCAAGACGATCACGGCATCCCTTTGGGGACAATGGTGACGATTGCAGCCGACAGCTTCGGCACGGAACCCAGCATCGGCATCTTGCGTGCCGCTACCCGCACCCGCTACACCCTAGAGCGAGAGGACGAGCGTGCCGGGCGCGTGCGTGTGCATTTCCCACGCATCGGCTATGTGCTAAAAGCGACGATTTAGGCTTGTTTTGGAAACCGCTTGGCATCAAAATGCAGGCATGACTGAAAAGAACCCAGCTGTTTCCGCTTTTAAGCATATTGTCTGGCGCTGTGTGCCATTTGAGCAGCTCAAACTCGGCGAGTTGTACGCGCTGCTGAAACTGCGTTCGGCGGTGTTTGTGGTGGAGCAGCAATGCGCCTTCCAAGACTTGGACGACGCGGATCAAGTGGCGCATCACCTCATGGCTGTCGATGCCACCCACGGCGTGTTGGCCTACACCCGCTTGGTACCTGCGGGTGTGAAGTACGCCGAAGCCAGCATAGGTCGCGTCTTGACCGGCCCGCAAGCGCGTGGGATGGGGATGGGTCATGAGTTAATGGCCCGCTCCTGCGAATGGCTCACTCTACTCTGGGGGGCGCAACCCATACGCATCGGCGCACAAGCGCATTTGCAAGACTTTTATCATACGCACGGCTTCATCACCGTGGGCGAACCCTATATGGAAGACGGCATTCCCCACGTCGAAATGCTGCGTCAACCCACCTCTATTTAGAACAGCCTCCTCATCATGGACACATTTGCAGGAAAAACCGCCGTCCTCACCGGCGCAGGTTCAGGTTTTGGCCTAGAAGTCGCGCGCATTGCAGCGGCGCGTGGCATGAATTTGGTCTTGATCGACGTACAAGCCGATGCCTTGGCCAAGGCCGAAGCCGAACTCAGCGCCACAGGCGTGCCCGTCATGGCGCGTCGTGTCGATGTGTCGCAAGCGGCTGAGATGGACGCACTCGCCGCCGATGTCAAAGCCCGTTTTGGCGCACCCCACTTCGT
>DLPA01000162.1:1220-1370 GCA_002479815.1 bacterium UBA7470
CTGGTCTGGGAAAACAGCGTCGCCGATTGGCAATGGGTGCTCGGCGTGAACCTGTGGGGCGTGATTCACGGCCTGCGTTGCTTCACCCCCATGATGCTCGCCGCGGCCCAAGCCGACCCCGACTGGCGCGGGCACATCGTCAACACCGCC
>DLPA01000162.1:1417-1968 GCA_002479815.1 bacterium UBA7470
ACCGCCAGCATGGCCGGCTTGCTCACCCCCCCCAACATGGGCATTTACAACGTCAGCAAACACGCTGTGGTTGCCCTGACCGAAACCCTGTACCAGGACTTGAACTTGGTCACCGACCACATCGGGGCCAGCGTTCTTTGCCCTTACTTCGTGCCCACGGGCATCGCCCACAGCCACCGCAACCGCCCGACGGCAGTGCGCGACGAGCCGCCCACGCGCAGCCAACTGATCGGCCAGGCCATGAGCGAGAAAGCGGTCAGCAGCGGCAAAATCAGCGCCGCAGACGTGGCCCAGCTGGTGTTCAAAGCCGTCGAACAGCGCCAGTTCTACATTTACAGCCATCCCCAAGCCTTGGGCAACGTGGCCCAGCGGATGCAGGCCATCGTCTCCGCCACGAATCCCCCCGACCCCTTCGCCGAACGACCCGATGTCGGCCAACGCCTGCGCGTCGCGTTGCGCCAACCCTAAACAACGGCTGAAGGCGGGGTTTGCAGCGCAATTCACCCCTCAAACCGATAGCCCACACCATAAACCGAGGCGATGCACGCCGG
>DLPA01000162.1:2092-6027 GCA_002479815.1 bacterium UBA7470
CTGACATCGCGCAGGTCGTCGTGTACTTCGTCCAACAGTTTGGCGCGGGGAAAGACGTGATGGGGGCGTGACAGCAAGCGTTGCAGCAGCCGAAACTCCACAGGCGTAAGCGGCAAGAGCTGGCCTTGGTGGTGAATTTGATAATGCTCGGCGTGTACCTCCCATTTGCGCTGGACTGGAGGCGCGGCGGAGGTGCGCATTTGGCCTTGGCTGCGCCGCAGCAGCGCACGGATGCGGGCCATGACTTCACGCGGACTGAACGGCTTGCAGATGTAATCGTCCGCACCAATGTCCAGCCCGAGCAGGCGGTCGATTTCATCGACGCGGGCGGTGAGCATGATGACGGGCAGGGCAGAAAATTCACGCAAGGCTTTGCACAGGCTCAGGCCATCCAGTCCGGGCAGCATCAAGTCCAGCAGTAAAAGATCAGGCAGATGATGGGGGCGATCGTCGGGCAGATCATTTACTTGATGAGCTGCGGCTCGCAAACGGGCCAAGGCGGTGGCTCCATCGTCGATGTGGACGGCGGCAAAACCGCTGGCTTGCAGATAGTTGAGCAACAAGTCTGCTATTTTTGCATCGTCTTCCACCACCCAAACGGTGGCGGGGTTTGAAGAGGGCGGGGCGTTCATTTGTGTAGGTGTTGAGCGGCTGGCGTGGGGCGCAAAGGCCAACAGGCGGTGATTTTCAGGCCGCCATGCTCGCTGTGGCAAGCCCACACGCGGCCTTGATGGGCCATGACAATCGTGCGCACAATGGACAGCCCCAAACCACTGCCATGCTCGTGGTGGCGGTCGCGGCGGCGGGCGGTGTCGGTGCGGTACAGCGGCTCGAAAAGTTGGGTCAATTCGTCGTCACGCACGCCCGGCGGGCTGTCTTCCACCGTGAGGGTGAATTGCTGGCCGTCGCAGTGCCAATCCACCCACACCTGTCCGGGGGCTTGGGTGTAGCGCAAGCTGTTGGTCAACAGGTTGGACAGGAGTTGTTCGATGCGCCCAAAATCCCAGCACACCGTCAGGGTGGGCAAGGCGCAAGGTGCAGAAGATGAGGAGGATGCTGCCGCCTCGCACGGCACAAGGTGCAGTTGCAAGCCTTGTTGTTGTGCTTTGGGCATGAAGCGTTGGGCCACGTTCATCAAATGCCCGTGGGCATCGCCTTCGGTGAAGTGGCAAGGCAAACCGTCGATATCGGCCACCGAAAGCGTGTGCAAATCATTGACCAAGCGGGTCAATTGCATGACTTCCTCACGCAAGCTGGCGAGCACCTTGGGCGTGGCTTGCCGTACCCCATCTTCGATAGATTCCAACTCACCGCGCAAGACGGCCAAGGGGGTGCGCAGCTCGTGCGAAATTTGGGCAATCCAACGGCGGCGGCTGGCTTCAAGGCGGGCCAATTCATCGGTCATGGTGTTCACATCGTCGGTCAATTCAGCGATTTCTAAGGCCCCAGACGGTGGAATGTGCGGCCCGCGTTGGCCTTGTGCAATCGCGCGGCTGGCGAGTTGCAAGCGACGCAAAGGTGCACTCCACAAGCGGGCCACCCACCACGCAGCCAAGACGGACAAAAGGGCCGTGCCCAGTGCCGCCCACGCCAAGCCCTGGTATTGCCGTCGCAAAAAGCCTTGATCCATATCGTCGGGCACGGGTTCGGCCAACAGCGTGGCGTAGCCAACCGCATGACCCTGAACCACAATGGCGCGTCGAATGACGGGTTCTCCCGCCGGAAGGGGGCGACCGCCGATTTGGATGCCATCGGCATCGAACACCCCCACACGGTCGCGCAAGGCGCTGCTGCCTTGCGGGCCTGCGCCCAAGGGTGGAGGAGGCGGTGGCGGTGGTGGCGGCGGGTGTCCTGCATCACCCAACAAGGGCGGGCGACCTTCGGGAGGTGGCCGACGCAGAGGGGGCAAGCTAGTGGAGCGGTCGTAAAAGCCGTCGATCAAGTCGCGCATGGCTTTTCGTTCATTGCGACGCAGCCAATTCAGGTCGGGGTCTTGCGCGGCGCGTGCCTCTAAGAGCTTGACCAAACGCATCAATTGCTCGCTGTCGCGCTGGCGCAAATAGTCGCTGAAGCCCGAGCGCAAATTCCACAACCCCAAGCCGCCCACGATGAGCATGGTCAGAAGCACGGCAGCGAGCAAGAGCAAGGCGAGTTGATGGGCGATTTTGAGGCGCATGGCGCAAGCAGCGTTTCAGTTGGGAAGGGGCGGCGGGTTAGGGCGAGCTGGCGGTGTAGGCGCTGGCAGGGCTGGGAAGGTGGGTGGGGTGGTGATGCCTGTGGCGGGATCGTAACCATCGCTCAAGGTACGCAAAAAGGCCACGATGTCGTTGATTTCCGCATTATTCAGCACGGGGCCATCGGCGGGGTTGCGGTTGAACGGGGGCTTGCTGATTTCAATATTCCCCCAGTAGCGCACGGGCAAGTCATTGGGCAAGGCGGTAGGGCCGTACCAGTCGCGCAAGTTGCTGTTGCGTGTGGCGTAAAAGCGCACGACATCGCGCAGGCTGCGGAAAAAGCCGTTGTGCATATAAGCAGGGCGTTCGGCGACGTTGCGCAGCGAGGGCATGCGGAATTTGCCGCACAAGGATTCGGGGCTGAGTCCGGCGGGCGCATCAGTGGGCAGGGCCGGGGCGCTGCGGTCGGGGCCGCAGAGTCCTAAATCATAAAAATTCGGGTTGGCATTCGCGGGGGTGCGGGTGTTGCGGGGAATGGCATTCGCGTAGTAGCTGAAATCAGAAAACGGCGAATCTTCGGGCTTGCCACTGCTCGGGTTCATGGTGTGGCAGCCCGCGCAGTTGGCACGATTCGGGTCTTGAAACAAGGCGAGGCCACGCGCTTCGGCATCGCTCAAACGCGCTTGTCCGCGCACAAAGGCATCGTATTTAGAGCTGTAAGGCTGCAACGCAGCCAGTTGAAACGCGGCAATTGCTTCGCCGATGTGTTGGAAAGCCGTTGCGGTTTGGTTGAGGCTGTCAGCACCAAATACGGCCCGAAATTGATTGGCGTAGTTGGATGCAGCCACTTTACGCACCACACTTTCCGCGTTCGGGTTGTTCATCTCGGCGGGGTTTAAAAACGGCCCCAAGGCTTGCTCGGCGAGTGTGGCGGCACGCCCATCCCAAAAATGCCCGCCCACCGCTTCGAGCTTGCCGTCGTCCTCCACCACAAAATGAAAGCTGGGGACAAGGCCTTGGTAGGCATTGCTCATGGGGTTGCGCAAGCCAAACACGCCCGTGATGCTGCCTTGCGCCACTTCTAGGCCCGAGCCGTTGTTGCCCGAAAAGCCGCGCGCCGGTTGGTGGCAGGCCACGCAAGCCGTACCTGCGGGTTCGGATAAGTTTCTATCGACAAACAAACGCTGCCCCAATTGCACCAAGGCCGGATTGAGGGTGGGCGAGGTGGCTTGCGCGGTTTCCGTGGGCAGGCCTTGCGCCGATTCGGTAGCAGAAGGGGCATCGCCCCCTCCACACGCCACCACACTCAAACACACCAGCCCCAAGGCCACGCAGTGCCGAGCAGCGAGGGGTAAAAGCAGCTTGCGGATGCTCATCATGTTCATCTCCTAAGTTCAAGTGAACCCCACTGTGCCTGCCGAATATGGAGGCAATATGGAGGCCATGCAGAAGACGTACCGCTTCAGGTCGGCGCTCAAAAAACCAAAGCGCCATAATTTCAGGCCAGGAGCCGCCCCACATGACCACACCCGTCCCCCTGCCCCGCAAAAAGCTGCCCATCGGCATTCAATCTTTCGTCAAGCTGCGTGAAAATGATGAGCATTACTACGTTGATAAAACTGAAATAGCCCTTGATTTGATTGCCAATGGTGGCTACTACTTCATCAGTCGCCCTCGTCGCTTTGGCAAAAGTTTGTTTTTGGACACCCTCGCCGCTTTGTTTGAGGGTCAGCAAACGCTGTTCAAGGGGCTGTATGCAGA
>DLPA01000213.1 GCA_002479815.1 bacterium UBA7470
GCGGTGGCCATCGCTTCACGAGCTTCGTTGGTGAATTTGCCAGGTTGGATCAACTTCGCAGCAAAGTCGGCATCGACAAAAATGGTTTTGTTGCCAGCGACTTCAGGCTTGATTTTCTCTGTGGCAGCTTTGTTGGCGGTGGGGTAGCTCATCTCGTTCGAGACTTGAGCGCCTGTTTCCGCACGCAGATAGAAGTCAATGAAGGCGTGGGCATTGTTGGGGTGTTTGGCATCTTTGGTCACAGCCATGGTGTCAAAGAAGGCCAAAGCGCCAGTGCTGGGCAACAAGGCCTCGATCACGTCTTTGGATTTGTTTTCTTTGGCACGACCCGCTGCGATGTTGATGTCGCCCGACCAACCAATGACCGCACAGGCTTTGCCACCCGCCACATCGTCGATCATGGTGCTGGAGAAGATGCGGATGTCTTTGCGGACTTTGGCCAGCATCTCGGTGGCGGCTTTGTAGTCCTCGGGGTTGTTGCTGTAGGGGTCTTTGCCCACGTAGTGCAGCGCCACAGGAATGATCTCGGTGGGAGAGTCCAAGTACGCAATGCCACAAGACTTCAACTTGGCGGTGTACTCAGGCTTGAACACCAAATCCCATGCGTTTTCAGGCATGGGCATTTTGCCCAAGGCTTTTTCCACTTTGGTTTTGTTGATGCCCACGGTGGTGAAGCCCCACGCCCAAGGCACGATGTGCTTGTTGTCAGGGTCGGCTTTGGTCAAGACGGACATGATGCCACCGTCCAAGTTGCCGTAGTTTTTCAGCTTGGATTTGTCCAAGGGCTGATAAAAACCAGCTTGGATTTGCGCGGGGCTGAAGGCCGTGCCGGGCACGACGATGTCGTAGCCGGTGTTGCCTGCCACCAGTTTGGCGTTCAGGGCTTCGTTGGTTTCAAAGGTGTCGTAATTGACCTTGATGCCCGTTTCTTTCTCGAACGCGGCAATCAAGCCCTCAGGCACGTAGTCGGGCCAGTTGTAAATGTTCAGTACCTTCTCTTCTGCTGGAGGAGGTGGAGGGGTCGCTGGCGCAGCAGGGGCAGCGGCTGGCGCGGGTGGAGGTGGTGGTGGCGCTTCTTCTTTTTTACCGCAAGCGGCCAACAACACAGCAGCAGTGACCGCCGCAATCGCCAGAACGTGTTTCTTCATGGTGCAGGTTCTCCAAGCAAGGAAGGGTGACAAACAAGTGAGCAAGATTCAAACCAGTGCATTGTATGCAGACTGCACCGCTTGCTCTTATGGTCGCACCCTGCATGCACCGCTCAAGCGTGCCAATGTCCGGCGGCTTTTAATTCTTCTAGCGTTAAATCCAAGACCTTCCAAATCAGCGCCATCAGTTCGTCAATTTGGGCATGGGTCATGGTCAGTGGGGGCGCAATGATCATTCGGTCGCCCACGGCCCGCATGATGAGGCCATTTTTGAAGCAATGGGCGCGGCACTTCATGCCCACCGCCAGATTGTCGTCAAACATCGGCAAACGCCCTTCGGCATTCGGCGTTTTGCTTTTCACCAAGACCAAGCCCGCCACAAAGCCACAGGTTTCGGCCACGCCGACCAAGGGATGTGGGTTCAGTTCGGCATAGCGTTGCGCCAAGTAGGGGCCGATGTCGTTTTTGACGCGCCCGGGCAAGTCCTCGCGCTCCATCAGTTCCAAATTCGCCAAGGCCACCGCACACGCCACCGGATGACCGCTGTAGGTGTAGCCGTGGTTGAATTCCCCGCCCTGCTCAATCAAGACTTTCGCCACACGGTCGCCCACCATCACCCCGCCCAAGGGGATGTAGCCGCTGGTGACGGCTTTGGCAAACGTCACCAAATCGGGTTTGTAGCCGAATTTCTCGTAGGCAAACCAATGCCCTAGGCGACCAAAGGCACAAATCACCTCGTCGCTGATGAGCAAAATGCCGTACTTGTCCACAATGCGCTGAATTTCAGGCCAGTAGGTCTCTGGCGGAATGATGACCCCGCCCGCGCCTTGCACTGGCTCGGCAATGAAGGCCGCCACCTTGTCTGCGCCTAACTCCAAAATTTTCGCTTCCAACCACCCCGCCGCGCGCACGCCAAACGCGGCAGGCGTTTCGCCCGCCAAGCCCTGTTCAAAAAAGTAAGGCTGTTCGATGTGGGTGATGTTGGGAATGGGCAAGTCGCCTTGGGCGTGCATCCCACTCATGCCACCCAAGGACGCGCCTGCCATTGTGCTGCCGTGGTAGGCGTTGTGGCGGCTGATGATGATTTTGCGTTGCGGCTGGCCCAACAAGTCCCAATACCGCCGCGCCATGCGGACATTGGTGTCGTTGCTTTCGCTGCCGCTGCTGGAGAAAAAGACGTGGGCAAACCGCCGCCCGTCCACCTCGGGCGCAAGGCTGGCGAGTTTGGCGGCCAAGCGCGTCGCGGGCACGTTGGTGGTTTGAAAAAAGCTGTTGTAGAAGGGCAGTTGCAGCATTTGCGCGTGCGCGGCATCGGCCAGCTCGCGCCGCCCATAGCCCGCATTGACGCACCACAGCCCACTCATGCCGTCCAACATTTTCTGACCTTCGCTGTCCCAAATGTAGATGTCCTCGGCCCGCTCGATGACCCGTGCGCCACGGGTGGCTAAGTCGCCATGATCGGTAAAGGGATGCAAAAAATGGGCACTGTCCAAGGCTTGAATCTCACGGGTGGACAAAGCCGCTGTGTCAATGGGCGCATTCATGGGCTGACCTAGCCTTTCTACAAAAAATTTAAACTTTTTACCGCTTTAGTGCTCTATTTATAAGCGTGAGCAGCTATTAAACATGAAGCAATAAGTGCTCGCGTTCCCAAGGTGAAATCACCGTCATGTATTCGGCAAATTCCAACTCTTTGATTTCGGTATAGATGGTGATGAAGCCTTGCCCCAGCACTTCGTGCAAGTCCGGCTCGCGGCGTAACCAGTCCAAGGCCTCACTCAGGGAGCGTGGCAAGGCGTAGGGGGCCAAGTAGGCATCGCCGCGCATTTCGGGCTTGGGCTTGATTTTGTTTTTCAGGCCCAAGTAGCCACAGGCCAGCGTCATCGCCATCGCCACGTAGGGGTTGGCATCTGCGCCAATCACACGGTTTTCGATGCGACGCGCTTGGGGCGAGGAAATGGGCGAGCGTATGCCCACGGTGCGGTTGTC
>DLPA01000194.1:0-406 GCA_002479815.1 bacterium UBA7470
TGACCGCGCTGCGGCTGGCGGAATTGGCCTTGGAAGCGGGCATTCCGGCGGGCGTGTTCAACGTCGTGCCGGGTTATGGGGCCGAAGCGGGTTCGCCCTTGGCCTTGCACATGGATGTGGACTGCATCGCTTTTACAGGCTCCACCCGCGTGGGCAAGCAGATTCACGTCATGGCCGGACAGAGCAACCTCAAACGCGCATGGACGGAGCTGGGCGGCAAGTCGCCCAACATCGTGTTTGCCGATTGCCCCGACATCGACCGCGCCGTCGATGCCGCTGTGGGCAGCATCTTTTTCAATCAGGGCGAGAGCTGCAATGCGCCTTCGCGCTTGTTTGTGGAAGCCAGCATCAAAGACCGTTTCATCGAAAAAATCTTGGCCCAACTGCCCAGCTACCAGCCCGCCAA
>DLPA01000194.1:561-1180 GCA_002479815.1 bacterium UBA7470
GCGGGCGGCGAAGCGGTGCAGCCCGTGGCAGGCGGCTGCTATGTGCAGCCCACGGTGTTCGATGGCGTGACCAATCAGATGACGATTGCGCGTGAAGAAATTTTCGGCCCCGTGCTCTCGGTCATCAGCTTCACCGACACCGCCGACGTGGTGCGCCAAGCCAACGACAACCCCTACGGCCTGCAAGCCGCCGTCTGGAGCCGCGACTTGAACAAAGCCTACGGCGTGGCACGGGCGCTGCGGGCGGGGACGGTACACGTCAACCAGTACGACGAGGACGACATCACCGTGCCCTTTGGTGGCTTCAAGCAAAGCGGCATTGGGCGCGACAAATCGCTGCACGCCTTTGACAAGTACACCGAGCTGAAAACCACTTGGATGCGGATTGACAGTCCCGTTTAAATTTTTATATAAAAGTGGATTCAGTATTTTATTTGTAAGCGCAAGCAGCTATTAATTTAGGAATTTCAGGAATCATTGCCATGAACGCCCCCCACTTGCCACCCAACGCCAGCACCGCCACTCCACTCGCCAATGCCGATTGGCACGCCCGCC
Organism: bacterium UBA7470; assembly: GCA_002479815.1. Classification (GTDB taxonomy): domain Bacteria; phylum Pseudomonadota; class Gammaproteobacteria; order Burkholderiales; family Burkholderiaceae_C; genus UBA2334. Next base: position 1,117 of record DLPA01000194.1, read on the forward strand.
GCTTGGCTGCTACGCCGCGCGGGGTGGGGGTGATGGGGGATTTTTTCATCGACCATGCCAAAAA
>DLPA01000194.1:1342-6741 GCA_002479815.1 bacterium UBA7470
GCCGCGCAATTGCAACGCTTCACCCACAGTTGCTACCAAGTCGTGCCCTATGCCGAGTACGTCAGTTTGGCCGAGCGCATCAACGCCCTCGTGCCCATCAGCGGCCCCACCAAAACCGCTTTCTTCTCGACGGGGGCCGAGGCCATCGAAAACGCCGTCAAAATCGCCCGCGCCGCCACAGGCCGCAGCGGGGTGATTGCGTTTGGGGGCGCGTTTCATGGGCGCAGCTTGTTTGCCGTGTCGCTGACGGGTAAGGTGCAGCCCTACAAAGCGGGCTTTGGCCCCTTCCCGCCCGAGATTTACCACATTCCCTTCCCCTGCCACTGCACGCCCTTGGCGCAAGTGAAGGCGGCGATGGCGCACCTGTTCAAAGCCGATATTGAGCCGCGCCGCGTGGCCGCCATCGTGTTCGAGCCGGTGCAAGGCGAGGGTGGCTTCAACGTCATCCAAGCCGAAGCCGTGCGCTGGCTGCGGGCGCTGTGCGACGAGCATGGCATCGTGCTGATCGCCGACGAAGTGCAAACCGGCTTTGCCCGCACCGGAAAAATGTTTGCCATGCAGCACTTTGGCGTGGAACCCGACGTGATGACGCTGGCGAAAAGCATGGCGGGCGGTACGACGCTTTCTGCCGTGGTTGGACGCGCCGCCGTGATGGACGGCCCCGCGCCGGGCGGTTTGGGCGGCACGTATGCCGGACACCCCTTGGCGATTGCCGCCGCGCACGCCGTGCTGGACGTGATGGCCGAAGAAGGCCTGTGCGAACGCGCCCAAGTGCTGGGCGAGCGCCTGACCACGCGCCTGAACCAGTGGGCCGACACCCGCGCCTACATGGGCGAGGTGCGCGGCTTGGGCGCAATGGTGGCCTGCACCTTCGTCCAGCCCGGCACCGACACGCCCGATGCCGACCGTGCCAAACGCATCCAACAAGCCGCCTTGCAACGCGGCCTGCTGCTGCTGACCTGCGGGGTCGATGGCAACGTCATCCGCTTCCTTTTCCCGCTGACCATCGAAGACGCAGTATTTGAAGAAGGCTTGCAGGTGCTGGAAGCGGCGCTGGATGCTTAATCGCCCGTAGTGAGGCCAAAGCAGGCTCACAAAAACCATAGTAAAAAATGTGAGCTGCTTACGCAAGTAATACGTGGCTTTTATATGATTTAATTCTTAAAAACAGCCATTTTTATTAAAAATTTGGCCTTTGCGAGGTAAAAAACCCGTTCCTCGGCGCTGAAAACGGGTTTCAACAGGCATTTTTTAGGATTTTTGGGCTTATTTTCAGATCAAAATCGGCCAAATCAAGCGTATTACTTGCGTGAGCAGCTCACTTTTTTTGCTATTGATTTTTTAAGCTGCGATGCCTGCGTACAAAGGCTGTGTACTTGGGGTGTTTCTGGCCTAGGGAAACGGCGGCAACTCAGGCACAATCTGTGGTTTTCATCACCTTTTTGGGGGCTGGTCTGTTATGGCATCCGTGAACAAAGTCATCCTCGTCGGCAATTGTGGCCGCGATCCTGAGATTCGTTATCTGGCATCGGGTCAAGCCGTCGCCAGCGTCAGTGTGGCGACCTCCAGCCGTCGCAAAGACCGCACCACAGGCGATATGGTGGACGATACCCAATGGCATCGCGTCACGTTTTACGACCGTTTGGCGGAGATTGCGGGTGAATACGTCAAAAAAGGCCGTCCCATTTATGTGGAAGGGCGTTTGAAGTACGGCAAATACGTGGGGCAAGACGGCATCGAGCGCAACACCACTGACATCATCGCCACCGAATTGCAATTGCTGGGGGGCCGTGAGGGGGGTGCTGTGTCTGGCGGCGGCGATGAGGGCTACGACAGTGCGCCCCCCGCACCTGCTGCGCCCGCCCGCCGTCCGGCTGCAACTGCGCGCCCCCCTGTGGCCCGCCCTCCTGCGCCCACGCCTGCCGCGCCCGCCAAATCCTCCAGTGGCTTTGACGATATGGACGACGATATTCCGTTTTGAGACTTCAAAATCTGGGATGATTCAAGGCTTTATGGACTGTTGAGGCTGTGATGCGCCGTGTTTACTCTTTCTGGTGGCCCGTGTGGGGGGTGTTGGTGCTGTGGTTGACCGCTTGTGGCGGGGGCAGCGACTATGTGGGGCCAACGTCGCCCACGCCTGAGACGGGGAACAGTTTGAGTGTGGGCGGCATGAGCAGCTTGAGTTTGCTGCCTGTCGAACTCAAACGCGTTGAGATCACGGGAGGACGTAAGCCTTACAGCGTGCTGAGTCAAAACAGTGCGGTGGTGTTGGCCTCTGTCAGCGATGCCACTCTGACCGTGGCCGCTGTGCAAAGCCATGCCGTGCCTGTGACGGTGATCGTTTCTGATGCCGTGAACAACCGCATTGCTTTGGCCGTTACCGTGGCCAGCACCGGACAGGGGCAGTTTGGTGTTTCGCCCGAGCGTTTGTCCCTTGCACCAGGCAGCACCGCCAGTGTGAGTCTGACAGGAGGCACGCCACCCTTCACGGCCGTGGCCGCGAATGAGGCGCAAGTGGCGGTGTCCACCGCTGGCGCTGCGGTGTCGGTGACAGGCTTGCAAGAAACAGTGGAAGTGTTGGTCCGCGTGACGGACAGTCAAGGCCTGAGCCGTTCTTTGCCCGTGACGGTGGCGGCCAATGTGGGCAGCGCACCGAATGCACCGCTGTTTTCGAATGTACCGGCACAGTTGATGTTGCCTCCCCAGTCCAGTCGCACCTACACCATCGGTGGTGGCACACCGCCATACAGCGTCACCACATCACAAGGTGGTGTGCTCAATCCTAGTCTGCGTGGTACGGCGTTGGTGTTGCAAACGGGGCAAGTGGGTACCGCGCAGTTGACTGTGGTCGATGCCGCAGGCGCCCGCTTGCTGTACGCGGTGCAAGTCCAAAGCAGTCCGTCGCCCTTGGCGTTGTCGGCATCGGAATTTTCCGACAAGTTGGGCGCGCAGATGACGGTGTGGGTCTCAGGCGGACGGCCCCCCTACACGGTGAGCACGACGGGCAGCGTGCGCGCCACCACGGTGCAAAGCGACAACTCTATTGCGCTGGAGTTGACGGCGGTGGGCAGCGGTTCGGTCACGGTGTTCGATGCGAACCTCAACAAAGTCTCCATGACCACCTTGGCGGCTGCCACGGCGTTGTCCAATGTCTTTGGCTTGTCGCCTGCACGGGTGACGATTTCTGAAACGTTGGCCACCGACACCAGCGGTGTATCGCAAGCGACGGTGATTCCTTTTCGCCTGACCAAAGCAGAGCCGCCTGTGAGTGTGTTCTCCAGTCACCCGAATTTGCTCATGCCCACAGTCACCGGTAATTTTGTGCAAGTCAGCACGCCCGTCAGGGACGGCAGAGCCATCCCGCCCTGTGTGGACGGCGATGTCACCGTCACCATCACCGTGATTGACTCCGTGGGGCAAAGCGCCTCCAGTCAAGTCATGGTGTTGAATTCGGGCAGTTGCAGCACAAGCACAGTGCCCACCACCAGGTAGGATTTCAAAGGGGCGAACGCACCGGTGGCTGCCCCATGTCGTCCCCGTCCACATACCACCAACGCCTCTCTTCTAGAACGAAGCGGCTGCGTTCTTCTAGGCGTTGGCCTTTGCCTTGCCAGCGGGAGCGGGCCACGAAGCGCACTTGGGCGTGCGTGGCATCGACCGTGTGATGCGCGAGCACTTGCAGGCCCAGCCACTTCAATTGAGGGTCTAGCGTCAAGTCGGTGGGGCGGGTGCTGGCGTGCCACGTCGCCAGCAAATAATCGTGCAGTCCCAAAACGAAGGCGCTGTAGCGCGAGCGCATCAGGCTTTCGGCATCGGGCGCGGGGGAGCCGGCGTGCCAGCGTCCACAGCACTCGCCATAGCTCGACGGGCGTGGGCTGCGCCGACTGGGGTGTGCGCGCCCACAGGGACAAGCATCGGCGGCGGTGACCGAAGCGAAACGGGCGCTGCTCATGTGCGGTGGCAAGCTTGGGCGTGTTCGGCCAAGGTTTGCGTGGCGTGCCCCTGCTTTTTCCATGCGCCAAAGCCGCCGTCGATGTGGGCCACGTTTTGCATGCCCATGCGTTGCAGGGTTTGCGTGGCCAAGGCGCTGCGCCAGCCTGCGCCACAAAACAGCACAAAGGTCTTGCTGTCGTCGCCAAACACGGGTTTGTAGTAGGGCGATGCGGGATCGACCCAAAACTCCAACATCCCACGGGGGGCGTGGACGCAGCCGGGTATCGTGCCCTCGCGCTCCAACTCGCGCACGTCACGTAGGTCCACCAACTGCACCTGCGGATCGTTCAGGCGCTGCGCGGCTTGTGCCACCGACCAGGTGTCCACTTCGGTCATGGCTTGATCGACCAGTGCGCGAAATCCAAGCGTAATGGGCATGAGCGTGTCTCCTCAATCAGGAAATATAAAAGCCGCACTTTAGCCCACCCATCACAGCAAGGCCAGCCAGCCCCAGCGTCTTTGCGCATGGTAGGCCCGTGGTGATTTCCTGAAATAATAGCGGCTGGCGCTTGTTGTGTGGGCGCTGGAAACGTGTTTAGGCTTACTTTATGTTCAATTCATCTGCGGTGAAGCAAGTGGTGGTTCCTTTAGGCGTGTTGGCCTTGTTGGTGGTGGCGTGGCGCAATGCGGGGTGGAGTGGGATTGCCTTGGTCGGCGGGGGTTTGGTGATGTGGGGTTTGTTGCACGTCACGCGCTTGGTGACGGTGTTTCGGCGGGCTTCTGAGCATCCCAAGGGCTGGGTGGACAGTGCGGTGATGCTCCAGTCCCAGCTCAAAGTCGGCATGGGCTTGTTGGATGTGCTGGCGCGGACACGCGCCTTGGGGGTGTTGGTGTCGCCACAAGGCGAGCAGCCCGAGGTGTATCGCTGGACGGACAACGGCGGGGCATGGGTGGATGGCACCTTCACCAAAGGCCGCTTGACAGCGTGGGCGATGCAGCGCGCGCCTGAGCCGTCGGCCTTGCCTGCGGTGCTGGATGAGACAAAACCCGACAACGAGGCTTCAAGCCCAGTGGCAGGGTCGTAAAATCGACAGGTTTGACTCCCTGTTGACCCAGCGCCTACCGATATTCATACCCCAAAGGACTTTTTCATGAGCGTACTACCTCCCTCAATGGCCGACCGTGACGGCAAAATTTGGATGGACGGCCAGTTGATCGACTGGCGCGAGGCCAAAATTCACGTCCTGACGCACACCTTGCACTATGGCTGTGGCGCGTTTGAGGGGGTGCGAGCCTATGAAACGGTCAAGGGCACGGCGATTTTCCGCTTGCAAGAGCACACCGAACGCCTGTTCAACAGCGCCAAAATTTTGCGCATGAAAATTCCCTTCACCCAAGACGAGGTGAACGAGGCGCAAAAAGCGGTGGTGCGTGAAAACAAGCTCTCCAGCGGCTATCTGCGGCCT
>DLPA01000030.1:0-654 GCA_002479815.1 bacterium UBA7470
AGTTGTTGAAAAAGATGTCGGCAAAGCTAGGCGCAATCAGCGCCCGAAACCCGTACTGGTCGATGGCCCAAGGCGCGTGCTCGCGGCTGGAGCCACAGCCAAAGTTTTTGCGGGCCAGCAAAATCGAAGCCCCCGCATAACGCGGCTGATTGAGCACAAAGTCGGGGTTGGGACGACGACTTGCAGGGTCTTGACCGGGGTAGCCCACGTCCAAATAACGCCATTCGTCAAACAAATTCGGGCCGAAGCCGGTTTTGCGAATGGACTTTAAAAACTGCTTAGGAATGATGGCATCCGTGTCCACGTTCTCGCGGTCCATCGGTGCAACCAAACCTTGATGAAGGGTAAAGGGGGTCATGATAAAAAGAAAAAATCAGGCAAACATCAAACGGCCACGAGGTTCAGGAATGGGTCGTTGCAGCAGGGACGCAGTTTCCAGCCACTCGTCTATCACAAGCTGCACATTTTCTAGCGCAGCTTGGTAGGTGTGACCATCGGCCATACAGCCTGCCAGCTCCGGCACTTCTGCCAAAAAGCAGCCGTCAGTGGCACTCCAATAAATGATGATCTCATAGCGACTGTTCATGATGACTTCTCTGGCAGCGTGAGACGGTATTTCACCAGCAAATCCCGCACCTGCTTGACTTGGTACGG
>DLPA01000030.1:701-2733 GCA_002479815.1 bacterium UBA7470
GCATCAAAATCTTGAGCAAATCCGTAAACGCAAACGATGTATCGCTTTGGGCGCTGAGTAAAGCCAGCCACAGCTTGTCGTACTGCGTCATTTCAGACCTGCGTTCAAGTGCATCATCGGTTCATCGGTCTTTCGGTCTTACTTCTTCGCAGCGCCTTCGATTTTTTCGCCTGCTTTTTGAATGTCTTGCCCCACGCCTTTGACGGTGTTGCAAGCGGACAGAGAGACCGCCAGCAGCAGCATAGAAACGAGTCCAAACAGCTTGTTCATGATGAAAGTCCTTTCAGGCGAAAAACGAGGGTGGGCGAAAAATGGAATTTAGGCGATGGTGCGAATGTCCACAAAGTGACCGTGGATGGCTGCTGCCGCCGCCATCGCGGGGCTGACCAAGTGGGTGCGCCCGCCTGCGCCTTGGCGGCCTTCAAAATTGCGGTTAGACGTAGAGGCGCAACGCTCGCCCGGCTCCAAGCGGTCGGCATTCATCGCCAAGCACATGCTGCAACCGGGTTCGCGCCACTCAAAACCAGCGGCTTTGAAAATCTCGTGCAGCCCCTCGCGCTCGGCTTGCTCTTTCACCAAGCCAGAACCGGGCACGACCAAGGCTTGGCGCACGTTGCGGGCCACTTTCTGGCCCAGCTTTTTCACCACGGCGGCGGCTTCGCGCATGTCTTCGATGCGGCTGTTGGTACACGAACCAATAAACACCTTATCGACGAACACATCGGCCAGCGGCTTACCCGGCTCCAACGCCATATAAGTCAGAGCGCGTTCGATGGCGTTGCGCTTGTTGGGGTCTTTTTCTTGGTCAGGATCAGGCACACGCGCGTCTATGCCCAGCACCATTTCGGGCGAGGTGCCCCAAGTCACTTGGGGTTGAATTTGGGCGGCATCCAACTCCACCACCGCATCAAACACCGCATCGGCATCCGAGTGCAGGGTGCGCCAGTAGGCCACGGCCTGCTCCCACTCCACCCCTGTTGGGGCCAGCGGGCGGCCTTGCACGTAGGCGATGGTTTTGTCGTCCACCGCCACCAAACCCGCACGCGCACCGCCTTCAATCGCCATATTGCACACGGTCATGCGGCCTTCCATGCTCAGAGCGCGAATGGCAGAGCCGGCAAACTCGATGGTGTAGCCCGTGCCGCCTGCCGTGCCGATTTTGCCGATGATGGCAAGCACGATGTCCTTGGCGGTGCAGCCGCGCTGCAACTGGCCTTCCACGCGCACCAGCATATTTTTGGCTTTCTTGGCGATCAGCGTCTGGCTTGCCATGACGTGCTCCACCTCACTCGTGCCTATGCCGTGTGCCAACGCGCCGAATGCGCCGTGGGTGCTGGTGTGGCTGTCGCCGCAAACGACCGTCATGCCGGGCAGCGTCGCGCCCGTTTCAGGGCCGACGACGTGGACGATGCCCTGACGCTTGCTCAAAAACGGGAAAAACGCCGCCGCGCCCGACTCGGCGATGTTCTTGTCCAGCGTGGTGATTTGCTCTTTGCTGATGGGATCGGTGATGCCGTCGTAGCCCAACTCCCAGCCCGTGGTGGGCGTGTTGTGGTCGGCAGTCGCCACAATCGAGCTGACCCGCCAGACCTTGCGCCCGGCTTGGCGCAGACCTTCAAAAGCCTGCGGACTGGTGACTTCATGCACCAGATGACGGTCGATGTAGAGCAATGCAGTACCGTCTTCTTCAGTGCGGACGACGTGTTCGTCCCAAATTTTGTCGTAAAGGGTGCGTCCCATAGCAATAACGAGCCTCAAAAATGGAACCTTGGATTTTATGCCCTCTGCCCCCGTTTGGGAGTCCGCTCTACTGTTGTACCAGTGCGCATGTCAAAACAACTCAAAATCAATAGCAAAAAAGTGAGCTGCTTACGCATTAATTACGTCACTTTTGGTGTATTTATATCGTAAAAAAGACTCTAAAATACGTACCTACTCAGCCCCATCCGATGTTCCCCCACCCAAACCCTCTCCCGCTGGTAGAGGGAGTGAAGACACTGCTGTCGGCGAAAGGGGATTTGAACTCCTCCCA
>DLPA01000089.1 GCA_002479815.1 bacterium UBA7470
AGCTCCCGACAGGCTTTGCTGGCGGCGTTTCGCACCTGATCGCCTTTATGTTGCTCTTTCCACTGGCGAGCATTTTTTCTTGGCGGGATGATCGCCTTGGCCCCACGCTGGGCAATGGCGTGATGACACTCTTTCGTGTCATACGCTCCATCGCCCCTCACGCTCTCAATCGACTCATCTGAAGTCATTTTGACGTTTGCCCAAGTGCATCATGCAGATACAAATACAAATACAGATACAGGTGCAGATACAAATCCACCTGAAAAACCTGCGCCTGAACTGTAGGTTCAATGGATTGAGTAGCCTCAGGCGGCACGCTTGGGTTTCCCTCAGAAAAGTTCAACAAAATTTTTGAACGTCATCATCAAAATCATTCAAACCAAATGAGGAGTGTGATTTTTAGACTTGCGCCATGTCTGCACATCACACCGATTTATCTGCTTCTTCTACCAGCGCAGCAGCCACCCGCTACACGCGCACCGCCGTGTTGCTGCATTGGGTGCTGGCCTTGGGTCTCATGGGTTTGATTGGCGTTGGTTGGTACATGACTTCGCTGCCGTTTTCTCCGGCGCGGTTGAAGTTGTACAACTGGCACAAATGGGCGGGGGTGACGGTGCTGGCCTTGTCGGCGCTGCGCTTGGTGTGGCGGGTGACGCATCGCCCTCCGGCTCTGCCTGCCGCCATCACGCAGCAAATGCCTGCGTGGCAGCACTGGGCGCACCACGGCACACACCATCTGCTGTATGTGCTTTTTTTCGCCGTGCCCTTGTTGGGCTGGGCGTACAGCTCGGCAGCGGGTTTTCCGGTGGTGTGGTTTGGGGTGTGGCCTTTGCCAGATTGGGTCGCTCCTAGCCTTGAGTGGGCAGAACTGCTCAAACCCCTGCATCACTTGTCGGCTTGGGTCTTGGCGGGGCTGATCGTCCTGCATATAGGGGCTGCCCTGAAACACCAATGGGTGGATCGTGATGGGCTGTTGAGCCGCATGAGCCTGAAGTAAGTCAGGCTTCGTACGCCTTCGATTGCTCCCCCACCCCAACCCTCCCCCGCTGGGAGAGGGCTTGAAGTCACCGCTGCCGGCGAGAGTGGCTTCCAACTCCTCCCCCCAGCGGGGGGAGGTTGGGAGGGGGGATTGTGTTCACTCTCTTATTATTTTTGCTCTCTTTTATGAAATCTCATACTGTCCTTACCGCTGCTGTGACTGCGGTGTCCCGTTCGGTGGGTGTGCTCAGTTTGGCGGGGTGTTTGAGTCTGGCGGCGATGTCGTCGGCTGGAGCGCAAACGCCTGCACAAGCCCTGATTCCGGCGCAGAGCCAAGTCGGTTTTGTCATTAAACAGATGGGCGTACCTGTGGAAGGGCAGTTTCGCAAGTTTGAGGCGCAAGTGGCCTTCGACCCCGCCAAGCTCGCCAGCAGCCACATCGCCTTCCACATCGACGTGGGCAGCGCCAGCTTAGGCTCGCGTGAGGCGGATGCCGAAATGCCCAAGGCGGTGTGGTTCAACGCGCCCAAGTTTCCGCAAGCCAGCTTCCGATCCAGCAGCATCAAGGCGCTGGGCGGTGGGCGGTTTGAGGTGGCGGGTCAATTGAGCATCAAAGGCCAAGCGCGTGAGGTGGTCGTGCCCGTGAGCTTGGCCCAAACCGGTGCAGCCCCCGCACTTCAAACCACGGCCACCGGCCAATTCGCCATTCCTAGACTGGCCTTCAAGATTGGTGAAGGCGAGTGGGCGGATACGTCGATGGTGGCCGATGAAGTGCAAGTCAAGTTCAAGCTGGCGTTGTCTGGCGTGCCGAAGTTGTGATTGTTTCTGGTTTCGATTTTTTCATTTCGTTTTTCATTCGTTTTTTTCTGTGTGTTCTTTTTTAAGGAGTTTGTGATGCGTTTGTCTTTTGCCCTGATGGCCTCTGCCGCGTCTGCTGTGGCGGTGTTGTCTGCCCCTCTCGCTCACGCTGAGGCCGTCACCTACACCATAGAGCCGACCCACACCTTTGCGACCTTTGAAATTGGTCACTTTGGTGCATCGACCAACCGTGGTCGTTTTGACAAGAAAAGCGGTGCTGTGACGTTGGATCGCGCCGCCAAAACCGGCAAAGTCGAGATCAGCATCGACACCACCTCCATCAACACCGGCACAGCTGCGTTTGACAAGCATTTGCAAAGCGCCGATTTGTTCGATGCCGCCAAATTCCCGACGATGACCTTTGTGGGCGACAAATTCAGCTTCAATGGCGACAAAGTGAGCGAAGTTGCAGGCCAATTGACGCTGTTGGGCAAAACCGCCCCCGTGACTTTGAAAGCCACGCAATTCAATTGCTATCAAAGCCCCATGCTCAAGCGCGAGGTTTGCGGTGGCGACTTTGAAGCCACCATCGACCGTACCACTTGGGGCATGAACTACGGTGTCGATTGGGGCTTCCCCAAAAACGTTCGCATCGTCGTGCAGGTCGAGGCGGTCAAGCAATAAAGCAGACCTAGGGGCGGCATGGGTGGCCCCTTGCTTACATTAAAAGTAGAGCAAAAAATGTGAGCTGCTTACGCAAGTATTGATTAGATTTTTGTAGAAATGATGCTCAAAATAAGCCTAAAAAACCTAAAAAATGGCTTCCAAACGGCTGTTTGGCCTGTCTGAGAAGCTTGCAAAGGCTGAAAAATCGCTATTTTTTGGTTTTTAAGGCTGTTTTTTAGATTGAAATAAGCCAAATCCCCTGTATTACTTGCGTAAGCAGCTCACTTTTTTTACTCTACTTTTTGATGCTCTACCCTGTCGGCACTGGCCTACACTTGGGGGATGAGCAAACAAATGGTTGATTTGATGCCAGCGGTGGCGCTGGTGCTGGCGGTAGGGGGATGGGCGGCCTCCTCTGCGGCCTTTGCGGCCTCTCCTACTGTGGCGGGCTTTGAGAACACGATGGCCCAACGGGTGCTGGCGTGTACGGCTTGCCACGGTACACAAGGGCGTGCCGCGCCCGACGGCTATCACCCCCGCATTGCGGGCAAACCCGCAGGCTATCTGTACCACCAGTTGCTGAATTTCAAAGAGGGCCGCCGTGTCTATCGGCCTATGGTTCATATGGTGCAGCCTTTGAGTGATGATTACTTATGGGCGATGGCGCAGCACTTTGCGGCGCTGGATCTGCCTTATCCCCCACCCGTGGCGGTGATGACCACGCCCGAGGGGATGCGTCGTGGCGAGCAATTGGCGCTGCATGGCGACCCCAAGCGGGAGATTCCACCCTGCATCGCCTGTCATGGCGAACGCTTGACGGGCGTGCAGCCCTTTGTGCCCGGCTTGTTGGGCTTGCCACGCGACTATTTGAATGCCCAGATGGGGGCATGGCGTGCAGGCACACGCCGCGCCCACGCGCCCGACTGCATGGGCCAGATCGCCCTGCGCCTAGAGGCCAGCGATGTCAGCGCCGTCAGCGGCTGGCTGGCGAGTCGCCCTCTGCCCGCCGATCCACACCCCGCCCCGGCTTCGGCAGCGGTGTCGCCCATGAAGTGCGGCGGCGTATCGCCCCCAGAAGCTGCTTTAGCCAAGCCTGCTGCGTCCTCACCTGCGGCGAGAGGTGTCCAATGAAGTCCATGCGCTCCCTCATCCACGCCATCGGCTGGTGTTGTCTTGTTTGTTTAGTCGCAGTGGCAGCGTGGCTGCTCATGCCGAATCCGCCGATACAGGTGGCTTCCAGCACGGTCAAGCCTGACAAGCAGATGATCGAACAAGGTCGCTATTTGGCGGTGTTGGGCAATTGCCAAACTTGCCACACCGCCGCAGGTGGGGCCGCGTTTGCAGGTGGCCGAGGCATGGACACCCCCTTTGGTACGGTGTTCAGCAGCAATCTGACCCCGAGCACCAGCGGCCTAGGCGGCTGGTCGGCAGATGATTTTTGGCGTGCCCTGCACCACGGTCAATCGCGCGATGGGCGCTGGCTCTATCCCGCGTTTCCTTACAACAACACCACCCACCTCACACGCGCCGACAGCGATGCGCTGTGGGCGTTTTTCATGAGCTTGCCTCCCGTCGAACAAGCGCCACGCCCGCATCAGGTGGCATGGCCTTTTCATACCCAAGCGGCGTTGAAGGTGTGGCGCAGTCTGTACTTTGAAGCCGCCGCACCGCGCCCCGAGCCACCGCCGTCTGGGGTGGCCCTCAGTGCCGAGCAAATGGCGCTGCGTCGTGGTGCGTACTTGGTGGAAGGCTTGGGCCATTGCAGCGCCTGCCATGCGCCACGCAATGCCTTGGGCGCGAATCGCAATATGCTGGATTTGGCGGGTGGCTTGATTCCTGTGCAAAACTGGTACGCGCCCTCGCTGACCGACCCCGCCGAAGCGGGCGTGCAAGACTGGCCCTTAGCCGACATCGTGCGCCTATTCAAAACAGGTCGCGCCCGCGATGCCCAAGTCTTAGGCCCCATGAGCGAGGTGGTGCAGCACAGCACTCAGCATTGGCAAGACCAAGACTTGGCAGCAATGGCGCTGTACCTGAAAGGACTGCCACGCAGCACCACGCCACAGGCCGCTTTGCTGCGCCCCGCCACCGCCGATGGCAAGGGCGCACGCCTATACGACCAGCATTGCGCCCAATGTCACGGCGCACAGGGCGAGGGCACGCGCCTGCCCGATGGGGGCTTTGCTTACCTGCCCTTGGCTGGCAACCGCAGCCTCAGCCTGTCGTCATCGGCCAATTTGATTCAGACGGTGCTGCATGGTGGCTTTGGCCCTAGCACTCAGGGCCAGCCGCAACCGTTTGGGATGCCGCCGTTTCTGTTCACGCTGTCGGACGCCGACATCGCCAGCCTCCTGACCTACCTTCGCAGCCAAGAAGCCACGCCACTGCCAGCGGTATCGGCCTTAGAGGTGCAACAGCTGCGCGGCACGGGCGGACGCTAGACGCTTAGAACCCGAGGGATGCACCCACGCCCAATAAGGTCAGCACCCCTAGCACCGCAAAAATCGCCGCAGCGATGGCGTGAACCCAGCGTGTGGGCAGGCGATGCGCCATGCGGTCGCCCAAAATGACGGCGGGCACGTTGGCCATCATCATGCCCAAGGTCGTTCCGGCCACTACTGCGGTCAAGGCTTGGTATTGGGCGGCCAAGGCCACGGTGGCGATTTGCGTTTTATCACCCATTTCAGCCAAAAAGAAGGCGATGAAGGTCGTGCCAAACACGCCTAACTTATGGGCAAAGTGGGCTTCAGACTCGTCAAACTGATCGGGAATCAGCATCCACACGGCCATGGCAATAAAGGACACACCCAAGATCCAACGCAGAGTCTGGGGCGACACCAGCGAGGTGAGCCACGCCCCTATCGCCCCTGCTGCGCCGTGATTGAGCAAGGTGGCCGCCAAAATCCCCCCGATGATGGGCCAAGGTTTGCGAAATTTCGCCGCCAAAATCAAAGCCAATAGCTGCGTTTTATCGCCCATTTCGGCCAAGGCCACGATGCCTGTTGAGACAAGTAGAGCTTCCATTCATTCCATCCATTGGTGCAGACTCACGCTGCAAGGAGATGGATCATATCCACCACACTGTGCACTGCGCATTCCGCACCAAGATGGGGCATTGTCTTGATTTGAGGCGTTGGGTTGCAGCCCAATTCCCCCTCTGAGTGCAAGCAGATTGAAATAACCCCAAGTTGGCGCAATTTTTGCTTTATTTGGGTGCATTTCGATGGAAGTGACTTAGTTGTCCTTCATCACGCACCAAAAACACTCATTTTTCTTTCTTTTTCCGCGAGGTTCACATGGACGCACTGAAACAGGGCACAGATGCCTTGTTCATTTTGTTGGGTGGCATCATGGTCTTGGCCATGCACGCCGGTTTTGCATTTTTAGAACTGGGCACAGTTCGCAAAAAGAACCAAGTCAATGCCTTGGTCAAAATTTTGGTGGATTTTTCGGTATCCACGGTGGCTTACTTTTTAGTCGGTTACGCAGTGGCCTATGGGACGACGTTTTTTGTAGGTGCCGATCAGTTGGCCGTTAAAAATGGCTATGAATTGGTGAAGTTCTTCTTTTTATTGACCTTTGCCGCCGCCATTCCCGCCATTATTTCTGGCGGTATTGCCGAGCGAGCCAAGTTTTGGCCGCAACTGATGGCAACCGCGGTGATTGTGGGTTTGATCTATCCGTTTTTTGAAGGGATTGTCTGGAACCAAGGCTTTGGGATTCAGGCGTGGATCAAGGCGCTGACCGGCGATGAATTCCACGACTTTGCCGGCTCTGTGGTGGTTCATGCGGTGGGGGGCTGGATTGCCTTGCCTGCGGTGGTGTTGCTGGGCGCACGCGCCAACCGCTACCGCAAAGATGGTGCAATGTCGGCGCATCCCCCCTCCAACATTCCATTTTTGGCCTTGGGTGCTTGGATTTTGTGCGTGGGCTGGTTTGGTTTTAACGTGATGAGCGCACAAACGGTGGACAAAATGTCCGGCTTGGTCGCTGTCAACTCTTTAATGGCCATGGTTGGTGGCACGTTGGCGGCGCTGATTGCGGGCAAAAACGATCCGGGCTTCGTTCACAACGGCCCGCTGGCGGGCTTGGTGGCCGTGTGTGCAGGCTCCGACTTAATGCACCCTATTGGTGCATTGGCAGTGGGTGCCGTGGCCGGGGCGTTGTTTGTTGTGATGTTCACACTCACTCAAAACCGTTGGAAGATTGACGATGTGCTGGGTGTGTGGCCGCTGCATGGCTTGTGCGGCACTTGGGGCGGCATTGCAGCTGGCATTTTTGGCAGCACCGCTTTGGGCGGTTTGGGTGGGGTGAACTTCAGTGCCCAACTCATCGGTACGGCAATGGGTATCGTTTGGGCCTTGCTGGGAGGCGCTGTGGTTTATGGCGTTTTAAAAGCGACGGTGGGCTTGCGCCTCGATCAAGAAGAAGAATACGAAGGTGCGGACGTGAGCATTCACCGCATCAGTGCCACACCAGACCGTGAAGTGAGTTGGTGAGTTCCATCCTCTGAGCGCACGTCATGCAGCGTGCGCTTTGAAATTCCCACTCTAAAAACGCAGTGTTGTAATGGCCAAGCGTGGCCTTGTATGCTAATGTGAGCCGAGTTTCAAGGAGTCCCCTCATGCATCGCCGTCAATTGCTCAGTCTCAGTGCCGTCACTCTCGTGACCCCTTGGTCGCTTTTTGCACATGCGCAAGTGACCGATTTGAACGACGCTATCAACAAGGCGGGCCGCCAGCGTATGCTCAGCCAGCGTATGGGCAAGGCTTGGTTGGCCTTGGTACAAGGGGTGCAAACAGCATCTGCTCAACGGGTGTTAGATGCTTCTGTGGCCTTATTTGACCGTCAGCACGTTGAACTCAAGGCCTATGCCAATACGCCAGAGCTGAAAGACACCTACCAAAAATTAGAAGGGGTATGGGCCGACTACAAAGCGGCCTTGGTAGGTGCCGCACCCCATCGCGCTACCGCCACCAAGGTACTGGAGGCCGATGCCAAGGTGTTGGCTTTGGCGCATCAGGGCACCGTGCAGTACGAAAAGTTGTCAGACAAACCAGCAGGCAAGTTGGTGAATATGGCCGGCCGCCAACGGATGCTGAGCCAGCGGATGGGGAAGTTTTTTATGGCTGCAGCGATGGGCGCTGACAAAGACAATTCATCGGCTGAAATGAACAAGGCCAGAACTGAATTTGTCGCTGCGTTGACCGTGTTGCGCACAGCCCCTGAAGCCACCGCCAAGATCAAAGAAGAGTTGCAATTGGCCGATCAGCAGTGGACGTTTTTCGATGCAGCTCTCAGGCCACTAGAGCAGGCCAACAGCAATCCCAAAGCCCTGTCCGATGTGTGGATCACCAGCGAAAACTTACTTACCGTCATGGACAAAGTGACGAGCCTATATGCTGCGCTCAAGTGAGCAAGTGAGCAAGTCAGAACATCAAGCCTTGGGCAAGGTCACACCCACTTGCCCTTGGTATTTGCCGCCGCGATCTTTGTACGAGACATCGCACACTTCGTCACTTTCAAAAAACAGCACTTGAGCACAGCCTTCGCCTGCATAAATGCGGGCGGGCAGTGGCGTGGTGTTGGAAAACTCCAGCGTCACATAGCCTTCCCATTCCGGCTCAAACGGGGTGACGTTGACGATGATGCCGCAACGGGCATAGGTGGATTTGCCCAAGCAGATGGTCAGCACATTGCGGGGAATACGAAAATATTCCATGGTGCGTGCCAACGCAAAGCTGTTGGGGGGGATGATGCAGCTATCGCCTTCAAAATCGACAAAACTTTTCTCGTCAAAATTTTTCGGATCTACCACGGTGCTGTGGATGTTGGTGAAGACTTTGAATTCACGCGCACAGCGTATGTCATAGCCGTAGCTGCTGGTTCCATAGCTGATGATTTTTTTCCCATCCACTTGGCGCACTTGTCCTGGCTCAAACGGCTCTATCATGCCGTGTTGTTCTGCCATGCGGCGTATCCATTTGTCGCTTTTGATGCTCATGATTTCAAACTCCTAATTACTGAAATCATAGCATCAAGCGCCCTACCTCAAGCGTAAACCACCTGCTCGATCATGCGGTCATCACCCAAAATAATGCAGGCAAACAACCACTCCTCCAGCGTTTGAGCCGCTTGCGTGCGTCGCGCCAACAAGGGGATGGCTTGGGGGTTGAGCACCAGAAAATCCGCCTCGGCCCCCACTTGCAAATTGCCCACCACGCCATCCAAACCCAAGGCTTGGGCCGCACCTGCGGTATGCAGCCACCACAAGCGGCTAGGGGCCAATTGCAAACCTGCTTTGGGTTTGCCGCCTTGCGACTCCAAGGTCATACGCGCCGTGAAATAGGCTGCTCGCATCGTGGCGAAGGGGGAAAAGGATGTTCCTCCGCCCACGTCCGAAGCCAAGCCATGAAGATGACCGCTGCGCTGCGCCGCGTCAAAATCAAACAGCCCGCTGCCCAAAAACAAATTGCTGGTGGGACTGACGGCAATCGCACTGCCTTGCTCGCGCAACAAGAGGCGATCGGTATCGTCTAAATAAATGCCGTGGGCATAGACGCTACGAGGCCGCACCAGCCCAAACTGGTGATACACATCCAAATAGCTGCGGGCCTGAGGATGGAGCTGCCGCACCCATGCGATTTCATCGCGGTTTTCTGAAACGTGAGACTGCACCCATACACTGGAGTAGCGTGCCGCCAATTCCCCTGCCCCCCGCAGTTGAGCCTCAGAACAAGTCGGCACAAAACGAGGGGTGATCGCATAGCCCAAGCGTTCACGCGCGTGCCAGCGTTGAATCAAGACCTCAGAATCAATCAAACTGCGCTCAGTCGCATCGTTTGAATCAGGTGTGCTGGGTGGATTGCGAAGGCCATCGGGGGCGTGTTGATCCATCAAACACAAGCCGGTGATGAGGCGCATGCGCCGCGCCAGCGCTGCGGTACATACAGCGTCAACCGCCACTGGATGGGAGGTGGCAAAGGCCAACGCGGTTGTCACGCCATGACGTTGCAACTCATCTAAAAAGACTTGGGCCAAGGCTTGCGCGTGACCGGCATCAGCAAAGCGGGTTTCTTGGGGAAACGTATAGTGTTCCAACCACGGCAGCAAGCCCTCAGCAGGCGACCCAATCACATCGATTTGGGGATAGTGAACGTGCAAATCGACAAAGCCGGGCCCGATCACCTTGTCCGGCCAATGCTGTATCGGCACGCCCTCAGGCACTTGGTTTTGCAAAGCTGCATAAGCACCGCAGGCCAGTATGCGCTGAGGCCGATGCGCAAGCGTGGTATCGGCGGCAGTCAATAGCAGACCATCGCTGTCAAAGAGCGCTTGGCCTGCCTCATCAAAGCGCAGCAAACCTGCACGGTACGCATGAATAGTGGTGGTCATGCCTGTGAGCTTAAGCCATCGACAACACCAATATGTGTTCCCCCATAAGCTTTATTCAGACTTGGCTATAGCGCCGCCGTCTGCATCTTAAAAGCTTATTTCAAAGTGCCGATCACACCCTCGGCCAACCAATTCATCTGCAAAATCGCCTCGTCGCTGAGGGTTTGCCCTGCTGGAATGACGATCTTACCTTGGTTGTCGCGCACGTCGGCGGTTTTGGCTTGGAAGGGGTGGAGTTTGCCGTTGGCGATTTCTAGCTCACGCCCGATCACTTCTTGCTGTAGGGCAGCGGTAGCTTTCGGGCCAAAGCCGTCGATACGGATCATGCCCTCTTTGACACCGCCCCACAGTCGATTGCTGGCCCAAGTGCCGTCGCGCACGGCTTCGATGCGGCGGGTGTAATAGTCGCCCCATTGGTGCGTCACAGCCAGCAACTGGGCATCAGGCGCGACCTTGCGCATGTCTGAGTGATAGGCAACTGCCAACTTACCCCGCTCTTGGGCGGCGATCATCACGGCGGTGGAGCCTGTATGAAAGGCCAACACGTCTGCGCCTTGGTTCATCAAACTCATCGCAGCCTCACGCTCGCGTGGGGGATTGAACCATTCACCCAACCACACCACTCGAACTTGGGCGTTTGGATTGACCGAACGCATGCCTAAAGTAAACGCATTGATGCCTTGAATGACTTCAGGAATCGGAAAACCTGCCACATACCCCGCTTGGGTCGCCACGCGCCCCGCTGCGACACCCGCCAAATAGCGCCCCTCGTAATAACGGGCATTCGCCACGGCGACATTGGGGGCGGTTTTATAGCCGGTGATGGACTCAAACTTCACATTTGGAAATTCAGCCGCTACCTTCAGCGTCGGCTCCATATAGCCAAAGCTAGGGGTAAAGATGATGTGTGCCCCACTGCGGGCCAAATCCCGAATCACGCGCTCGGCATCTGGGCCTTCAGCGACGTTTTCAACAAAACGAGTCTGTACTTGTGCGGGCTGCCCGGCCTTGTTCAAACGGGCTTCTACGGTCTTGCGTGCATCGTCATGCTGCCGTGTCCAACCCGCATCGGTGATGGGTGAGACATAGACAAACGCGGCTTGCACAGGCGGCTTGGCTGCTGGTGCGGCTTTAGGTAAGGCTTGCGCCCAAGCGGGAGAAACGAGAGAAAGGGGGGGAAAGGCAACGCAGGCGGCCACGAGCGTGGCGGCGAGGTTTTTGTACATGGTGGTCCTCTACATGACTTCCAAACAAAAAAACACCCGCTGGGGAAGCGCCAACGGGTGCGGGATTGTAAACGATGACGGAATGAGGGCTAGAACAAGGCGCTGGCGCTTAAAAGTGGCGGCAGAATTGCTCTAATTTTTGCATCATCTCTGCACGCTCTTCATCGCTGACGAAACTGGCTTCAAAGCTGTTGCGAGCCAATTGAATGATGTCGGTGGTGCTCAAATTCAGGGCGGCAGCGGTTTGGCAAAAGTTGTCGCCGATGTAGCCACCAAAATAGGCCGGATCATCGGCATTGACGGTGGCGCACAAGTCCGCATCCAGCAGCCGTTTCAAGGGGTGATCGGCCAAATTTTGAACCACACACAATTTTAAATTTGATAGCGGACAAACCGTCAAAGGAATGCGCTGGGTCGCCAAACGATGAACTAAATGCGCATCTTCTAAGCAGCGGACACCGTGGTCGATGCGTTCGACATGGAGGGCATCCAAGGCGCTCCAAATGTACG
>DLPA01000126.1:0-10684 GCA_002479815.1 bacterium UBA7470
ACCAAATGATCGCCTTCGGGGTGCTGGCTGCGATTGCGGCATTCAAACCAAGCCAAACAATCAGGCAACACGGGAAATCCACTGGGACTGCATTCCAGCGCCAACCCTGAGAAACGGTCAATTCCCTTGCTCGCAAAGCGCTGCGCCAAAGCCAATTGTTGCGCCGTCAGTACATGAATCACGTAGTGCGAGCAATGCTCAAACGCTTCAATGCTGTGGGAACGATAGGCCAAACTCCACAACACCAAGGGTGGGCTGAGCGACACAGAATTGAACGAACTGACGGTCAGACCCACAGGCTGCCCGTGTCTGTCATGCGTTGTGACAATGGTGACGCCGGTGGCAAACGTACCCAGTGCTTGACGGAACTCGCGTTCAGTAAACCCCTTTGGTAAAGACGAAGACACAGCCACAGATGAAGTACAAGACATAAAGCGCACAAATAAAAAGGGGAACTCGGTCGATTCTCATCGAAATGGGTGCTGAAGGTGTGTCTGATGTGCGCCATACGCTTGTAAGCGCCAAGGACTTGGGTGGCGAACAAACCCGACGCAGGCCGATAAATTGCGGCCTAGACCCTGAAAGCCGCACCTGCCGACGGTGGCACCCCATGGCAGGCTTTATAACTGACGCACAGTTGGGCAAGCGTGAAAAAGTGTGTGTTTTCGATTGGCTTGCGCCATGAAAAAAGCCACTGGTGCGAGACACACCAGTGGCTGTTTACTTAGAAGAGCCGATTAACGGTTGTAAGCGGTTTCGCCGTGGCTGGAGATGTCCAAGCCTTCGCGTTCTTCTTCTTCCGTCACGCGCAGACCAATCACCAAGTCCACCAACTTGAAGGCGATGAACGACACGACACCTGACCACACGATGGTGATCAACACGCCTTTGGCTTGTATCCACACTTGTGACGCAATAGAGTAAGCGTCAGCCGTCACCATGGTGGCTGTGACCCAATCGGCCACATAGCCTGGGCCGCCCAAGCTGGGGCTGTTGAACACCCCCGTCAATAAAGCACCCACGATACCGCCCACGCCGTGGACGCCGAACACGTCCAGCGAGTCGTCTGCACCCAGCAGTTTTTTCAGGCTGTTCACGCCCCACAAACAGGCAAAACCCCCAATCAGACCAATGGCCAATGCACCCCCGATGCCCACATTACCGGCTGCAGGTGTGATCGCCACCAAGCCCGCCACTGCACCAGAAGCAGCGCCCAGCATCGACGCTTTACCACGCATCAATGCTTCACCCACACACCAAGACAATACGGCGGCAGCGGCGGCAGCAAAGGTGTTGATGAAGGCCAGTGCTGCAAAACCATTGGCTTCCAAAGCAGAACCTGCGTTGAATCCAAACCAGCCAACCCACAGTAAAGAGGCACCGACCATTGTCAGTGTCAAGCTGTGTGGTGCCATGGACTCTTTCCCGTAACCTACCCGTTTGCCCAGCACATATGCGCCAACCAAACCAGCCACTGCTGCGTTGATGTGTACAACCGTACCACCTGCAAAGTCCAGGGCGCCGTGTTGCCAAATCAAACCTGCTTTCCCTGTCATTTCATCGACCACGCTGGCAGCGGTGTACGCATCAGGCCCCATCCAGAACCAAACCATGTGCGCCACAGGGATGTAGCTGAATGTGAACCAAATCACCATGAACAACAACACGGCAGAAAATTTAATGCGTTCGGCAAATGCACCCACGATCAGGGCGCAAGTGATGCCTGCAAACGTCGCTTGGAAAGCAGCGAACACGATTTCAGGAATGACCACCCCTTTGCTGAAGGTGGCTGCATTGGCGAAAGTCCCAGCTGCGTTGTCCCAAATGCCTTTCATCAAGAGGCGATCAAAGCCACCCACATAGGCATTGCCTTCTGTAAAGGCCAAGCTGTATCCATAGACGAACCACAGCACCACGATCAGCGAAAACGTCACCATGACCTGCATCAGAACCGATAGCATATTTTTGCTGCGGACCAAGCCGCCATAGAACAAGGCCAAGCCGGGTACGGTCATCAAAATCACCAACAACGTTGCCACCATCATCCATGCGGTGTCGCCTTTGTTGGGTACGGGTACTGGTGCGGCAGCGGGAGCCGCTTCAGTGGCGGCGGTCGGTGCGACAGCAGGTGCTGGCGCTGCGACGGCGGCTGCAGCAGCGGCTGGTGCTGTGGCAGGCGCTGCCGTTGTTTCTTTATCGCCTACCGCAGAAACGGGGGCGCTTGGTGTGGTTTGTGCGTGAACCGTCAATCCACCAAAAGCCAGACCTAGGCCCAGCAGACAAGATACAAGTAGTTTTTTCATGGGACTGCTCTTCTATCAAAGGGCTTCTTTGCCAGTTTCACCCGTGCGGATGCGGATGACTTGTTCTAGCGGGAACACGAAAATTTTTCCGTCTCCAATCTTGCCTGTGCGTGCGGCGGTTTCGATGGCCTCAATGACGCGATCGACCAATTCGTCAGCGACGGCAGCCTCTACCTTCACCTTGGGCAGAAAATCCACCACGTATTCCGCGCCACGGTAAAGCTCCGTGTGTCCTTTTTGGCGACCGAAGCCTTTGACTTCCGTCACAGTAATGCCCTGTACGCCCATCGACGAGAGCGACTCGCGCACCTCGTCGAGCTTAAAGGGTTTGATAATGGCAGATACAAGTTTCATGGGCTGATGCTCCTGTGATCAAACGATGCCAATCTGAAAGCACAGACCGTGCCAGTTTTTAAGCGTCGTCTCCTGTGGTACACCCCTATGGGAGCGTACGCAATGCACAGACGTGGTGCGTGGGTGACCTGTGGCAGAACCGTTGGAGCGATGCACAGTAAGTGTGCGTGTGTCTGTCGTGTCAGCACCAAAAGTGGTGCGTTTTTGTGGGGAGTTGTTGTATGAGTCTGTCTGTGATCCAAAGCCGTGCGTTGTTGGGGTTGCACGCCCCGTCGGTGTGCGTGGAAGTGCATTTGGCGAATGGCTTGCCTAGTTTTACGCTGGTAGGCTTGGCCGATACAGAGGTCAAAGAGGCGCGTGAACGGGTCCGTTCTGCTTTGCTGCATACAGGCTTGAGTTTTCCGACCAATAAAAAAATCACAGTCAATCTCGCGCCAGCAGACTTACCCAAAGACAGTGGTCGTTTTGACTTGCCGATTGCCTTGGGGCTGCTCAGTGCCATAGGTATGTTGGATGCGTCTTCTTTAGAAAACTATGAATTTGCAGGCGAGCTGAGTTTGGGGGGCGAGCTGCGTCCCGTTCGTGGTGCATTGGCGATGGCGTTGGCCTTAAAAACACAAGTCCAGCGCACGAGCCAAGCCATGCCTACTTTAGTGCTACCGCCCGGCAGTGCGGAGGAAGCTGCCTTGGTACCGGGCACTCGGGTGGTGCGTGCACGTCACTTGCTGGATGTCGTGCAAGCCTTGATGCCTGCCTCGTCACAAGCGGATCACAAGGCCACGACATCCACAGACGGGTGGACTCTGTTGCAAACGCAGCGCATCCCCACCGGCAAGATCGACTTGGACTTTGCCGATGTCAAGGGCCAAGCAGCGGCACGCCGTGCTTTAGAGATTGCCGCAGCAGGCGGGCACAGCGTGCTGATGAGTGGCCCGCCAGGATCGGGAAAATCCATGCTCGCCCATCGTTTTGCAGGCATCTTGCCGCCGATGAGCGATGAGCAAGCCTTGGAAAGTGCCGCGATCGCTTCTCTGGCAGGACGTTTTCATATTGAGCAATGGGGTCAGCGCCCGATTTCTGCTCCGCACCACAGTGCCAGTGCGGTGGCGCTGGTAGGCGGTGGCTCACCACCCAAACCTGGAGAAATCTCCTTGGCGCATTTTGGGGTTTTGTTTTTAGATGAACTGCCCGAGTTTTCCAGAGCGGCGCTAGAGGCGTTGCGTGAGCCTTTAGAAACGGGATACGTGCGTATTTCTCGCGCGGCACGCCATACCGAATTCCCAGCTCGGTTTCAATTCATTTCGGCAATGAATCCTTGTCCGTGTGGCTACTTGGGGCATCCCACGGTGGCGTGCAAAGACACGCCAGAACAAATCAAACGCTATCAAGCCAAGCTCAGTGGGCCGCTGTTGGACAGGATTGATTTGCACGTTGATGTACCGCCCTTGCCGCCCGAAGAACTCTTGCCCTTGTCCAGCAGTGCATTGCCCAGCAGTGAAAGCTCTGTGGTGGTACGTGCTCGTGTGCTGGCGGCCCACGAACGTGCCGTGCAGCGTCAAGGGGTGAGCAATCAAGCACTGCATGGGGCCGCTTTAGATCGTCATGCCCCATTGGACGATGCGGCCCGTCAATTCCTGCACAAAGCCGCCACCCGTTTAGGCTGGTCGGCTCGCAGCACACACCGCGTGATGAAGGTGGCACGCACGATTGCAGACTTGGCGTATGCAGACCGACTTGAGCCTGCGCACATTGCTGAAGCCATTCAATACAGACGCGGTTTGGCTCAGCGTACATGAGTGTTATTTTGAGCAAGGTTCAAAAAATGCCACATGTGTAAGGCTTGCAAGCTTTCTCAAAACTTGCTTATAATTCCCATCGAGTCGTCGAGAGATGACTCCCCGCTTTTCCTCCCTGAGCGGGAGCCTTGGAGTGTGACAGCTTAAGGCATTGTGGCCCGACCCTTTGGTCGGGCTTTTTTTTTGCCCATTTTTCCTTGAGCTGCTTTGTTGTTTAGATTGATCGGCTTTTGTTCCCCGCACTACACTTGATACCACTATGCTTTGGGTTAAATCTTTACACATTGTTTTTATTGCCAGTTGGTTTGCGGGCCTGTTTTACTTGCCACGCATTTTTGTCAATTTGGCGATGGTCCAGCCTGACAGCGCGGCCGAGCGTCAGCGCCTGCTGCTGATGGCCCACAAGCTCATGCGCTTTACGCACATCCTGATGGTGCCTGCGCTCGGGTTGGGCCTTTGGTTGTGGTTGGGTTATGGCATAGGCTTGGGTCCTGGCAACGGGTGGATGCACGCCAAGCTGTTGGTGGTGGCGCTGACTTTGGGGTATCACCATGCGTGCTGGCGGTTGTTGCGTCGCTTTGTTGCAGGGCAAAACCAGCGCGGTCACGTTTGGTATCGCTGGTTCAACGAAGTGCCTGTGGTGTTGATGGTGATCGCGGTCTGCCTTGTCGTTGTCAAACCGTTCTAAGGTGACGCGGTGCTGACGCAGCGGACGATGGCATGGTCATTGGCGGGTCTCTTTGCCGCCTTGATTGTGTATGCCAGTTTGTATCCGTTTGCTGGGTGGCGTTGGCCTGCTGTGACGTGGTGGGCATTCGTATTTGCACCTTGGCCTCGGTATTGGACCCTGTTTGATTTGACGATCAATGCCGTGGGCTATGTGCCCTTCGGTTTCTTTTTAGGCGTGGGCGCTGCCCGTCAAGCGCCAAACACACCCAGACATTGGTGGGCTGCCCTAGTCGCACCGATGATGCTCTCGTTGATGTTGGAGAGTTTGCAAACCGCGTTGCCCAGTCGAGTGCCATCGAATGTCGATTGGGCACTCAACAGCCTTGGTGCGTGGTGGGGCGTGGGTCTGGCCTGGGTCTTGCGCCGTTGGGGACTGCTGATGCAGTGGTCACGCCTGCGACGAACATTATGGACGGCTGATGCCTATGGCGCTTTGGTCTTGCTGGGCTTGTGGCCTGTGGCCTTGCTGTATCCTACCTCCATGCCCTTTGCACTGGGACACATCAGCCCTGAATTGTTGGACTGGGCGCAAACCGCTTGGCGTGAGGTCCCGCCTTGGTTGCAAACAGAACTGTCTGAACCTGCATCTTGGCCCATTTTGCCGTGGTCGGTTTTCACGCAGGTGAGTGTGGTGGGATTGGGGATTTTTATGCCCGTGGTGCTGGGTTATCAAGTGTTGCGGCAAGCGTCTTTTCGCAAGTGGTGGTTGCTGGCGGTGGTGTTGGGTGCGGTGGTCATCGAGTCGATTTCCAGCGGCCTTACTTATGGGCCGAATCACTTTGCCGCTTGGTGGACACAGGCGATGCTGTGGGGGATGTTGTTGGCGGTGGGCTTCGGCATGATGGTCTTGGCTTTAGACCATCGGCTCTTGGTGTGGGTTTTGCTGCTGACCGTGCTGACCATGTTGCTGCTGCTCAATCTATCGACGCAACCGCCCTACCTCCATGAATCCTTAGAGGTCTGGACACAAGGACGCTTCATCCATTTTTATGGGGCCACTCAGTGGTTGGGCTGGTGTTGGCCCTATGCGGTCTTGTGGTACGCCTTCAAACACATCCAGCTGCCAGTTCAGCAATGCAGGCACTGAGCGCAGACAAGGATAGCATCATCTTAAAAAGCATAGTAAAAAAAGTGAGCTGCTCACGCAATTAAATCAATGAAAATAGTATATTTCGTGATTAAAAAACAGCTGTCTTCTTCAAAAAATGACCCCGAAAGTGCGTGTGGCCTATGTGTCAAGCTTTCGAACACGCTTGAAACGCTGTTTTTTTGATTTATCAGGCCTATTTTGACAATGAAATTTCAAAAAAATCAAGTATTAACTGCGTAAGCAGCTCACTTTTTTTACTACTGTTTTTATAACCTTTTTCCCTCCTGTGTGAGGGTGGACTTCTACAATCCTGCCATGTCTGATCCTATCTCTACCCCCACTCCTGCAGCCGCCGGTTCCTATTACCAGCGGCACATCTTCTTTTGTCTGAACCAGCGCGATCAGGGCCAAGCTTGTTGTGCCGATCACAACGCACAGGCGGCTTTTGAGCACTGCAAAGCCCAAGTCAAGGCCTTGGGTTTGGCGGGGCCGGGTCAAGTCCGTGTGAACAAGGCGGGTTGTCTTGATCGCTGCGCGGGTGGGCCGATTGCCGTGGTGTACCCAGAAGCGGTGTGGTACAGCTTTGTCGATCAGGCCGACATTGACGAGATTGTGCAATCCCATTTGCGCGATGGAGTGGTGGTCGAGCGACTGCTCACCCCCGCCCATGTGGGGCGTTGAAGCTCGCGTTCACCTTTCACACCGCCCTTTTACATTTTTGAATGACAAGGATTTTTGATGTCCTCCTCGCCTAGACCTTATACCCGTGCCCAAGCCTTGCCGGCCATTTTGCGCTCACGTATTGTGATTTTGGATGGGGCGATGGGCACCATGATCCAACGCTTCAAACTCACCGAAGCACAATATCGCGGCACACGCTTTGCCGACTTTCACAAAGATGTCAAAGGCAATAATGAGCTGCTGAGTTTGACCCGTCCCGATGTCATTACCGACATTCATGAAAAGTACCTCGCGGCGGGCGCTGACTTGATCGAAACCAACACGTTTGGCGCGACCACCGTGGCGCAAGAAGATTACGACATGGCCCATTTGGCCTACGAAATGAACGTGGCTTCGGCGCGACTGGCGCGTGCCGCCTGCGACAAGTTCAGCACGCCTGACCATCCGCGCTTTGTCGCGGGCGCGCTCGGCCCCACGCCCAAAACCGCCAGCATCAGCCCCAACGTCAACGACCCGGGTGCGCGCAACATCGACTTTGAAACCCTCAGAGCCGCGTACTACGAACAAGTGATGGGCTTGGTCGAAGGCGGGGCTGATGTGCTCTTGGTTGAAACCATTTTTGATACCCTCAATGCCAAAGCGGCCCTGTTTGCCATTGAAGAATACGTTGCTCACACAGGCCATCGTCTCCCACTCCTCATCAGCGGTACCGTCACCGACAAATCGGGCCGTATTTTGAGCGGGCAAACCGTGAGCGCGTTTTGGGCCAGCGTGCGCCACAGCAAACCCTTGGCGGTGGGTCTTAATTGCGCCTTGGGCGCAACGATGATGCGGCCTTACCTCCAAGAACTGGCGAAGGTTGCAGGGGACACCTTCATCAGCTGCTATCCCAATGCCGGTTTGCCCAACCCGATGAGCGACACGGGCTTTGACGAAGCCCCTGCCGACACCAGCCGCTACGTCCACGAGTTTGCGGCAGAAGGCTTGGTCAATATCGTCGGCGGTTGCTGTGGCACCACCCCAGACCACATTGCTGCGATCGCCCAAAAAGTTCAACCCTGTGCACCACGCGCCTTTAAGCTGGGGCAACAAAAAGCGGGTTTTTACGCTGAGTCTGCGTGAGATGGCGTGAAAAAAGCCCCTGCGGGTTCTATACCGCAGGGGCTTTTTCTGTCTGGGTCCAGATGCTCAAGACATCACTTGAGCCTCAGGGCCAAGCATCAGGGATCAATGTAGCTCTCGAACGGGGCGCAATGGCCTTCGAGTGTGCCGTTGAAGCTCTTGGCGATGATGGAGCCGTTGATATGACCGTTGTTGGCTTCGACGTGTGCTTTGCGAGCCAAAATCGTGCCTTCAATCGCCACCGCATTCAGATTGATTTTGGTGATTCTGTCGTCAAACACCCAAACAGTGCGGCGGTTGTGGGCTGCAAAACCTTGCAAACCAATATTGGCGATGGTGACTTCACCTGCACCCAACACCTTCACCACGGTCCATGTAGGCGCACCAAACTCGTCTTTGTCCAAACGGTTGATGGGGTTGACCACGCGCGCGTCAGACAGATCGGCTGCATTCACATCAAAAATGTAAACCGCACGACGACCACCAGGTTGTGCGGTGTTGGGTGCGCCATTGGCAAGGCGGTTGCCGGGCATGTCGTAACGGGCTTTGTTGCCACCGTCCAAGGTGATGTTTTTGCCACCAGCATGGGCTTCGACTGTGGTGGTGCCGTTGGCTGTTGTCACCAACATACCGCCCGACATATTGGCCAAGTATTGATCGTAGAAGGCTTGGAAGAAACCAGGCAGGGGGGTGTTGGTGTAGCCTGTCCAGCCAGTCGCGTTGGGTGCGCTGTTGTTGGGCGTCAGGCTCCCATAACCCCAGTTCACGGTGTCAGCACCCCAGCCCACCCACAGTTCGGGCGTGACGGCTTGGAACACCGTGCCTGTCGTCACAGGCAGCACTTGGTTGCCAGGCAACAAGGTGACAGGAGACTCGGCGCTGATGGTCACCGCAGAAGGGTTGCCCAAAAACACATGGCCGTCGATCGTACCGCTGGCGTTTGTCCAGTTCAGGCTGTTGCCCACCAGCATACCGATTTGATGACGTGTGCTGTCACCAACACCATGTACGCCGCTCTTGCCCACGGTGTAGCCGCCGGTCAAGTTGGCGTTTTTACCCGCCGCAAAACCGCACTGCATGTCGGAGTTTTGGGCGGAGAAATCGTCACGTGTCACGACGTTGAAACGACCGAAAATGCCAACACTCACCCACCAGTGGGCATTTTGTTGCCATGCGTGTACTGGTGTGAATGCACCAGCAGAAACAGCGAAGGCCGCGACTGGCAGTACAGCGCGGCGGAATTTTTGAATTGAAGATATGAGCATCGGTTGCTCCTTAAAAGTAAGAACCAGATTTTATGAATCGGGCATTCTTTTGATGTGCTCAAAACAATCCTGAAGTATGTCTTATCCGCTTCTGCCACTTGACATTCGGTCGGCTTAAGGAACGCATAACGCGGGTTTTTTATGGTGTGAATTCAAAGCTGGGTATGTAACCCAGTGTCGATGATGTGGTTTCATGTTGAACTGGGTGTTGAGTTTGAATGCAGCGCACGATGCTGGCCGTGCGAACAAGGCACAGGTGCCTGTGGGGCGGGCTGTCGTGGCCGTCGCCCTCTTATTGACTTCATTCGGTAATGTTGCCCTATGGCAGCGCTTGTGGGGCTTGCCCGATGTGAGCGGCGCGCGAGGCTTGGCCTTTGTGCTGTGCTTTGGGGTATGGGTGGCGGCACTGGTGGTCTGCATTCTGGCGTGGACGACGCTGTGGCCGCGTCTATTCAAAGCATGGGCTGCTTTTTTGATCCTCGCCAGTGCTGCCACCAGCTATTTCATGTTGCAGTACACCGTGGTGATTGACAGCAGTATGTTGCTCAACGCACTGCATACCGATACGCGTGAAGTAGGCGATCTGTGGTCTTGGTCGTTGATGCTGTGGCTGCTGGCAGGCCTGGGCATTGCCTATGCTGTCGGGCGACTGCCGCTGGCGCACCCCTCCCTGAAGCAGCGGCGGTGGACGGCGCTGGGGCTGTTCGTCGGGGGCTTGGTGGTGGCGGCGGCGTGCTTGGCACTCATGTTTCAAGACTTTGCGTCTTTGATGCGCAACTACAAAGAGCTGCGCTATCAAATCAACCCCTTGAATAGCTTGTACGCCCTCGCTCGCTTAGGGGCAGACCAAAGCCCAGCACCTCAAGCGCTCACGCCCATCGGATCAGATGCTCGCTTGGGTGCGTCTTACGCCTCACAGACCCACGCGCCAGTGTTGGTGCTGGTGGTGGGCGAAACGGCGAGGGCGGCTAATTTCTCTTTGGGTGGATACGGTCAAGACCCCGCCAAAGGCCCCCGCCGCGACACCACCCCCGTGCTGCGTGCTTTGCAAACGGCGGGCGAGCTGCATTACTTCTCCCACGTCACCTCTTGCGGCACCAACACCCAAGCATCCGTGCCCTGTATGTTCTCGCATCAGGGTAAAGAAGCCCACGAAAGCAGCAAAGCCCGTTTTGAAAACTTGCTCGATGTCTTGCAGCGTGCCGGCTTAGGCGTGGTGTGGTTGGACAACCAATCCGGCTGTAAAGGCGTGTGCGACCGCATCCCCAGCCTAGACACCCGCGAGCTGAAAGACCCACGCCACTGCACCAGTGGAGCGTGTTTTGATGAGGTGATGCTGTCCGT
>DLPA01000126.1:10749-11445 GCA_002479815.1 bacterium UBA7470
GCCTATTACAAACGCTCCCCCCCTGAGCACAAAGCTTTTTTGCCCGAGTGCAGCAGCAATGCCTTGCCCGATTGCTCCCGCGAGACCTTGGTCAACGCCTACGACAACTCCATCCGCTACACCGATTATTTTTTAGGGCAAACCGTGCAATGGCTCAAACGCCAGTCTGGTCCCAGCGCCATGCTGTACGTGTCCGATCACGGCGAATCCTTGGGCGAGCACAATCTTTATCTGCACGGTATGCCTTACGCCCTCGCACCGGATGTGCAAACGCACGTGCCGATGGTATTGTGGTTGTCGGAGGCGATGCGCCAACGCCACACGCTGCAAACGGCCTGCGTGCAGCAGCAAGAAGCGCGAGATTGGTCGCACGATCACCTCTTCCACAGCGTGCTCGGCCTGTTGGATGTGCAAACCGAGGTGTATCAACGCACGAAAGACATCTGGGCCACTTGCAAGAAGGCATCAACGACGGGGCAGTGATGGGGGTATCCCGCTTGGCACGATTCGCCTTTGGCCTCAAACTCTCGCTCATTCTTGAATTGCTGGAGCGTGCCTTATGTCCCTTTCCTTCTCTTCGTGGTTTGGCTTGCGTGGGTCAGCCGCTTTAGGGCTGGCTTTTGCGATGGCTTTGGCTGCGTGCAGCAGCACCCCACCCACACGGCTCACCGTTTCCGAATCGGCCTATGTGCCCCC
>DLPA01000109.1:0-1559 GCA_002479815.1 bacterium UBA7470
CACAATCGCCCACGGCATCGGGTTGGCCGCAATGCCTTTGAGGGCTTTTTTCACCGCATCGACCGCGCCTTGCACCCCGCCCTGTGCGCCGTCCAGCCGCGACAACGCAATGCACAGCGAGCTGGTGATGACCATATCGACGACGATCATCACAATCACCGGCCCTACACTGCGCGGCCCCAGCAAGGCCGCCAACAAAGGCACGCCCATGAAACCCGTGTTCGGAAACGCGGCCACCAGCGCGCCCAAGGCCGCATCGTTCCAGCGAATGCGCTCATTCAGCGTCATCACCACCGCAAAACCGACCATGATGAAGGCGCACAGCAAGTACACCCCCGCCACCGAAAAATCCAACAACTGCGCGATGGGCGTGGTCGAACCGAAGCGGTACAACATACAGGGCAGCGCAAAAAACAGCACAAAACTGTTCAAGCCACCAATGGCATCCAGCGGCAACAAGCGCCGCCGCGCCGCCACAAAACCGCACAACACCAAAGCAAAAAAGGGAAACGTGACCCACAAGACATTCAACATGGGCGGCATTGTGGCAGCCATCGCCCACGCCCCCCTGTGCGTGCGCGACAAAACCCCTGTGCCGATCAAGCAAAATCAATAGCAAAAAAAGTGAGCTGCTTACGCAATTAATACGTCATTTATAATCGATCTTATATACAAAAAAAGTCTGAAAAATCCAAAAAAACTCCTCCAAACCCGTTTTCCTCATCCAAAAACCCGATTTTTGAGCAGTCAAAAACCCATTTTTTTGATAAATTTGGCTATTTATAAGCATCAAATAAGCCTTAAGCCACGTATTACTTGCGTAAGCAGCTCACTTTTTTTGCTATTCTTTTTAAGAATCGCAAAAATCCCTCATTGAGCCAACCCCAAGCACACGCAAAACCCCCTCCCCCCGCTTGCACGACAATCGGGGGTTTTGTTTTTTGGGGTGTGCTTGTTCGTGTCGTCCTCGTCGTCTTCGTCCTTCTCCTCTTTTGCTCCACCGACTTCTTCCACGTTGACGGTGGGCTTGAATCCCGCGCAGCAGCAGGCGGTGATGCACTTGTCTGGCCCTTGTTTGGTGTTGGCGGGGGCGGGGTCGGGTAAGACGCGGGTGATTACGCACAAAATTGCGCGGCTGATTGAGGTGGGCTTGGCGCCTGAGCGCATCGCGGCGATTACGTTTACCAATAAGGCGGCGGCGGAGATGCGTGAGCGTGCCCGTCAACTCGTCGGCAAGCCAGCGCAGAAGGTGGTGATTGCCACGTTTCACGCGCTGGGGGTTCGCATCTTGCGGCAAGATGGGGCAGCCTTGGGGCTGAAAGATCGGTTCAGCATTTTGGACACCGACGACATCACCCGTTTGCTGAAAGACTGCGCGGGCGGCACCACCGACAACGCCACCGCGCGGCAGTGGCAATGGGCCATCAGCGCATGGAAAAACGCGGGGCTGGACGCGGCGCAAGCCTTGGCCCAAGCCAGTACCGAGGACGAACGCGCCACTGCCGTGCTGATGCAGCGTTACGAGGAGCGTTTGAGCGCCTATCAAGCGGTGGATTTTG
>DLPA01000109.1:1690-2286 GCA_002479815.1 bacterium UBA7470
TACCAAGACACCAACGCCACCCAATACGAGTTGCTCAAGCTGCTGGTGGGCGAACGCGCGCGCTTCACGGCGGTGGGCGACGACGATCAGAGCATTTACGGCTGGCGTGGCGCGACGCTGGAAAACTTGAAAAAGCTGCCCATCGACTACCCCGCCCTGCATGTGGTGAAGTTGGAGCAAAACTACCGCTCCACCAGCGCGATTTTGCGGGCGGCGAACCACGTCATCGGCCCCAATCCCAAGCTCTTTCCTAAGACGCTGTGGAGCGATTTGGGCGAGGGCGAACCCGTGCGCGTCATCGCTGCCGATACCGAAGAACACGAAGCCGACCGCGTGGTCGCCCGCATTTTGAGCATCCGCGCCGCCGCCACCCCGCAGGCCAGCCGTCGCCGTGAGTGGGGCGATTTTTGCGTGCTCTACCGCGCCAATCACCAAGCCAAGCCGTTTGAGCACGCCCTACGCAAGGCGCAAATTCCCTACCGCGTGTCGGGCGGGACGAGTTTTTTTGAGCGCACCGAGATCAAAGACTTGTGCGCGTGGCTGCGGCTGCTGGTCAACAACAACGACGATCCGGCGTTTTTACGCGCCATCACCAC
>DLPA01000109.1:2369-2674 GCA_002479815.1 bacterium UBA7470
CCCAAGCGCGGCATCGGCCCGCAAACCCTGCAAGCCTTGGGCAACTTTGCCAGCAGCCACAAGCTGAGTCTGTTCGATGCGCTCTTTGCCCACTCGCTGCACACGGCGCTGTCGGCGCGGGCGATAGGGGGGCTGCATGAGTTTGGGCGCGACATCAACGAGCTGGAACACCGCGCCCGCCACACCACAGGCGCAGACCATGCCCGCGCGTTTTTGAGCGAGTGGCTGAAAACCATGCGCTACGAGCAACACCTGTACGACAGCGAGGACAGCGAAAAAGCAGCCGCCGCCCGCTGGAGCAATGT
>DLPA01000063.1 GCA_002479815.1 bacterium UBA7470
GGGGGGGATGCGTCTGCAAATAGTCCTGACTGGCACAGGCCGACAGGCCGATGTTGGCGATGCGGCGGGCGATCAAACTGCCTTGTTCGGGGCGCACCATGCGCAAGGCGATGTCCGCTTCCCGCTCCAGCAAATTGCTCACCTCGTTGCTGACGACCAGTTCTATTTCAACAGACGGCAAGGCCATCCGCATTTGCCGCAGCAGGGGCGGCAGCAATAAGCACGCCACAGGCTGGCTGGCGCTGAGGCGCACGCTGCCTGCTAAATCAGACTGATTGCCTTGCACTTGTCGCTGCAACGTCGCCGCTGCACTTGCCATTTGCCGTGCGGCGACGACCAAGGTGTGTGCCATTGGCGTAGGCTTTAAACCTCGGCCTGTGCGCTCAAACAACACCGTGTCCAGTTGCGCTTCCAGCTCTGCCAACTGCCGCCCGACGGTGGGCTGGCTGCGTCCGAGTTGACGGGATGCGCCCAAGAGGCTGCCGTTGTCAAAAGCCGCTAAAAAGGCTTGTATCAATTGCCAATCAAAGTAACGGTGCATGGTGAGTTCTACATTTTCGTAATGCTGGGTTACACATCTTGCCCATTGTGTTCAACAGCGGCTGTTTCGACAATGGTTCCTATCCGAAACCTGTGAAACTTTCAGAAAAGGAGCATGAATCATGCAACGTCGTTCTGTGCTGCGCGTGTTGGGCGGTGGGGTCATGGCAGCCCCCGCCTTGGGATTGTTATCGGCCTGTTCATCGGCTTTGCCACCACAAGCCTTGGCCGCATGGCAAGCCGCTACCACGATGGAAGTGGGCACTGACCCACGCCGCTGGATGTTGGCTCATGCGATTCTTGCGCCGCATTCGCACAATCTGCAATCGTGGCTGGTGGACTTGCGCGAGCCGGATGCCATTACGCTGCATTGCGATTTGACCCGTTTGCTGCCCGAAACCGATCCTTACTCGCGCCAAATGATGATGAGTCAAGGCACGTTTTTAGAAGTTTTGGCCTTGGCCGCACAAGAGCAGGGCTACCGCGCCGACATTCGTTTGTTCCCGCAAGGCGAGCCTGGGCCTAGCCGCTTGGACACCAAGCCCACCGCCCATGTGCGCTTGGTGCGCGATGCCAGCACACGCCCCGACCCACTGTTTGCACAGATCGTTCATCGCCATACGAATCGTGAGAAATACGATGACCGTGCGCCTGCTCCCGATGCAGTGAAAGCCCTATTCAATAGCATGAAAGACTTTACCGGTCTGCGCTACGGTGTGGTTGGGGATGAACATCCAAAAGACCGCGCACAGCATCGTGCGCTTGCCATGCAGGCTTGGCAAGTGGAGCTGGAAACGCCACGCACGCTGCTGGAGTCTTACCGCTGGTTGCGCGTCGGGCCGACAGAAATTGCACAGCACCGCGATGGTATTTCTTTAAACAGTCCTTTTGTGCGTGCCCTATCCGCCGTGGGTTTGTTTGACAGAAGCAAAGCCCCCGCGCCGGGCGACTCAGCGATTGCCAGCCAAATCCAAACCTTCAACGACAAACTCAGCACCACCCCCGCGTTCTTCTATATGGTGACGGCTGACAATCGACGCAGCACGCAGGTGAATGCGGGACGCGCGTATGTGCGTGCGCAATTGGCTGCGACCGCACATGGCTTGTCCATGCACCCCTTGCAACAGGCGCTGCAAGAATATCCAGAACAAACCGCCAATTACGCCGAGATTCGTCGTTTACTGGCGGTGGATCGGCCTGAAGACACAGTGCAAATGTGGGCCAGATTGGGCTACGGCCCCACGGTCGAGGCCGCACCTAGGCGAGGTGTAGAGGCACACATCCTGAAAAAAGAATAGCAAAAAAAGTGAGCTGCTTACGCAAATAATACTAAGGATTTGCGAGATTTAAATATAAAAATAAGCCGTTTTCTTTAAGAAAATAGGCTGTCAGCAGCCCCACAACCCAGTTTCAGGCCTCTCAAACGGATTTGGAGCTGTTTTTTTAAGGTTTTGGCTCTTTTTTTTGATATGAAAAAGGCTTTAGTTCACGTATTGCTTGCGTGAGCAGCTCACATTTTTTACTACTTATTTTGAGGCCAGGTCGCCATCGCTTCGATCAAAAAGCGCAAGCGTCGCTGGCCTTGCCATGCGTCGGCTTCTAGGCGAAAGGCGAGGGTGGCGCGGGGGGGAAGCAGTTCGGTGTGCCCAAACCACATGGCATCGACCAAATCGCCTTGGTGGCGCAGTTTGAGGGCCAGATGTTTATCGGCCACCAAACGCTGATGCACCACATCCATGTCCTCGCAAAACACAGGGGCCGCAAAGCCTTGACCCCAGACTTGGGCTTGCAGGGTTTCAGCCACTTCAACCCGCCTGTGCTCGGGCGCGAGAGGGCCATCGGTGTCGAGGCGGCGGGTGAGGGTGGCCTCGTCCAGCCATTCGTAGGCGACTTGTTGCAGCGCCTGCTCAAACTCGTCCAAGCGGTCAGCGTCGATGGTGCAGCCCGCTGCCATCGCGTGCCCCCCAAAGCGCAGCAGCACCCCCGGTGCGCGTTTGGCGACCAAATCCAAGGCATCGCGCAGGTGAAAACCCGGGATTGAACGGCCTGAGCCTTTGAGTTCGTGCTCGTGCCCTTCGGCTTGGCTCATGGCAAACACAAAGGTGGGGCGATGCAGCTTGTCTTTCAGGCGCGAGGCGACGATGCCGACCACGCCTTCATGAAAATCAGGATCGAAAATGCACAAGGCCGGAGGGGGTTCCGCCTCATCGTCCAGCATGGCATCGGCCAATTGCAGGGCTTGCTCGCGCATATCGCCTTCAATGGCACGGCGTTCGCGGTTGATTTCGTCCAGCGTTTGTGCAAACTCCAAGGCGCGGCTGGCCTCATCTGTGGTCAAGCAGGCGATACCCAGGGTCATGTCGGACAATCGTCCCGCCGCATTCAAGCGCGGCCCCAGCGCAAAACCAAAATCGACGCTGCTGGCTTGCGCGGTGGCACGCCCCGCCACGCTGAACAAAGCTGCCATGCCTGCGGGCAGCGCCCCTGCACGAATCCGTTTCAAGCCTTGGGACACCAGTCGGCGGTTGTTGGGGTCGAGGCGCACCACGTCGGCCACCGTGCCCAAGGCCACCAAGGGCAAGAGTTGATCGAGCTTGGGCTGGTGTTGCGCATTGAACACCCCACGTTGGCGCAGCTCGGCCCGCAGCGCCAGCAACACGTAAAACATCACCCCCACCCCCGCCAAGGCTTTACTGGCAAAGGGGCAATCGGGTTGGTTGGGGTTGACGATGATGCAGTCACTAGGCAAAACGGCCTGCGCGTTGACCACGGCGGGCAAATGGTGGTCGGTGATGAGCACCTCTAGCCCCAACTCGCGGGCGGTTCGCACGCCGTCTAAGCTGGCGATGCCGTTGTCCACCGTCACCAACACATCGGCCCCACTGGCGTGTACGCGCTTTGCAATGGTGGGGGTCAAACCGTAGCCGTCGTTGATGCGATCAGGCACCAAGTAGGTGGCACGATCCCATCCCACAGACGCGCCCAACAGACGCAAGCCCCGCAAGGCCACGGCGCACGCCGTGGCCCCATCGCAGTCGTAATCGGCCACGATGCAGATGGTCTTGTGGGCCTGCATCGCATCGGCCAACAAACGCGCTGCTGCGTCGGCTTGCTTGAGGTCTGCAGGGGGCAGCAGCAAGGCCAACCCATCGTCTAACTCTTGCGCCTGTGTAATGCCACGCGCCGCATACAAACGCGCCAACAGGGGGTGTACTCCACTTTGCTCCAAGGCCCAAGCGCCACGCGGAGGGACATCTCTTGTTGTTATTTTCATAGCGTATCAAAGCCAAATGCAATGCGTTGAATGTGAAGTACGTCCTTGAGTTTGTGTTGCCAATGCTGCCAGCGGGTCATCGGTTGGAATGTCAAGGCCAGCAAACTGCGTTCCCCTGTCAGCCACAAGCGCACGGTTTGGCCTGATGTCAGACGCTGTAGACAGTGCGCGCCCAACTCAGCATCTAAAGTCGGCCACGATTGCTGCCAAGTGAGCACATCCCCTTGTTGCGCAGGCGTACGTAGGGTGTCGATCAGCGTCCAAGTGGCGGTGTCTTGTGCTGGTGTGCCAAGGCGGGTGGCAGGCAGAACACCATTGCCATCAATCCAGAACGCATTCACTGGCAGCGCACCGCTGTTGACACGTTCGTCGTGAACGGGATGGGTATAAAACAGCATCTGCGCTTCAGATTGCAAACGTCGCAAAGTGGGCGATAGGCGCGATGCGGCCAGCCACGGCGCAATCGAGCGACCGACGACGCGATCCAGACTCGCACAGCGCAAGCCCTGCAAAGGCTCGCCCACCGCCAACCAACGTGTGGGGCTGACCCAGTGCAAAGCAATGCCATCTTCTGCCGCCCAAGGTTGCAGGGCCTGCATGAGGGCGCGGGAGTGAGGCTCAGACAAGGCCAGATGAGACGGAGGATGGAGCCGAATGTGATCCATCCCGACTTCTTGATGGCAAGGCGTGAACCATGCAGCGGGTACTTGCTTGTATTGCAGCAGATGCGCCATTTCATGCGCGGCCCAAGGCAAGGCCCCGTCAGCCAAGCCGGGTACTGCGTTTTCTCCAGCCGGTGGAAAGGTGTCAGGCAAGGCATCTAACCACCCCAATTGCCATGCTCTGACCCATTGGTGGGGCGGAGTCAAGCTCATTTCGGAGCCCCGATGAAGTCGCCACTCGCAAGGCCAGTGAAATAAGCGACGCAAATGAGGGCAACTGTCTAGGATGTCGGTCGGTGTATGCCAATCGCCTTGGGCATCAGCAAGGGATGCAAAGGGCAACACCCAAGTGGAGGAAGTGGTGGTGTTGTGGCTGTCTTCGGCAACGGCAGGCAAACTCATAGGATGATTGTGCGTTGGACAAAGAAAAACCCCGCAAACCTTGCGATTTGCGGGGCATCTTATGTGGTGCGGCTGGCAGGATTCGAACCCACGACCCCTTGGTTCGTAGCCAAGTACTCTATCCAACTGAGCTACAGCCGCTGAAGCCTCGCATTATACGGTATTTTTTGACCGTCTGGCAACTCACTGCGTTTTGCATTCAAGTTCGTCGCCAAGCTGCGAATGCGGCGAATTCCCAGCGCCGCATGGCAAGCAGCAGAGTATAACCCTCTCTGTCCTCAGATTTGATTTTTTGATCGGTTAAATGTTGTTGAGCGAAATCTTGTGCCACCCGTTGCAAGCGTTCTTGAAACGCAGGTGCTAAGGCGCGACTGATGGAACCATGCACCAGCAGCAAGCCTTCGCCCGTGGCATCGAACCCGCCCGAGAAATAATCCAACAAGGCTTCTTCCCGAAAATACGTCATCACCGGCCCATGCGGTCGCCAGCGAAATGTTTTCGCCAAACGCAAGCGATAGCGATTCAAAGGCCGCAATTCAATGATGCCGATGCGATCCAACTGCGCTAAAGCGGCAATGACTTGCGCCTCGGTGAAACGGTACTCGCTGGTGATTTGGTCGGCTGTCCATTGGCTCAACACGCAAATCGCAACCAGCAATAAGCGTTTGTCTGCAACCACAGCTTGTTCTTGTTGCAGAGTCATTTCTTGCAGCAAAGGTTGCTGCTCAATCACCCGCTTGGCGACATCAGTGAAGTCCAGCCCTAAGACGCGGCAAATGGCATCCACGCGCGACAGCGGCATTTCTCGCTGCGACATAAAGCGTTTGACGCTGGACTCGGCCAGATTCAGCGCACGGGCCAAATCGGCATACGTCAGCCCTTGCGCTTTCATTTCTTGCTTCAGAATGTGAATCAAATCAGCCGTAGAACTCATCGCAGCACCTTGGTCTTTAAATTAGTATTAAAAAAAGATACCAAAAGTTTATAAGATTTAAATAAGTCTATAAATAAGCTGCTTTTTGAGCCAGAGAAGCGCATCGTGCAGGGCATGGCTTTCATTATTCAAGGACACACCTCATGCGCGTCAACACACGTCGGCTTTCTGTGGCGCACGTTTCCACTCCGGCCCAGCAGCCCTTCTCTTTTGCTTTCTCATGGTCAAAAGCCGAAATCAGCTTAGGCCTTGCAGCAGCGGTGCTGCTGATCCTAGCGATAGGACTCCCGCCTGTCGTGTTACCCGATCACTACCATGCCTTTGTCGATACCCGTTCGTGGTGGGGCATTCCGAATGCGATGGATGTGTTGAGCAATGGCGCGTTTGCCGTGGTCGGTGTGTGGGGGCTGCGGCGGCTGTGGCATTTGTGGCAAGCAAGCCATGCGCACCCCTCAACCATCGCACAAGCCCCCGTCTTGTTCGGCGCTGCCTTGATGCTCAGTTTGGGACTGTGCTTCACTGCGGTGGGGTCGGGCATTTTCCACTGGCAGCCCACCACCGCTGGGTTGGCCTTGGATCGCATGGCGATGAGTGTGATTTTTGGGGGCCTACTGGGCATGGCGGTGGCGCAGCACATCAGCGAGCGGGCCGGTTTGGTGACGATGGCGGTGATGGTGAGCCTCGCGCCCCTTGCGGCGGCGGTGGCCTGGTTCAGCGGCAACGCCAGCCCTTGGGGCGTGGTGCAGTACGGCGGGAT
Source organism: bacterium UBA7470 (assembly GCA_002479815.1). Taxonomy (GTDB): domain Bacteria; phylum Pseudomonadota; class Gammaproteobacteria; order Burkholderiales; family Burkholderiaceae_C; genus UBA2334. Next base: position 6,570 of record DLPA01000063.1, read on the forward strand.
GTTGCTGCTGTTGACGCTGCTGTTCACCAG
>DLPA01000164.1:0-1874 GCA_002479815.1 bacterium UBA7470
ATGCTTTCATCGCGCAGCGTGCGGGCGGACGTGTGGGGGGTGAGGGTGAGTTGGGGGTGTCGCCAAAAGGGATGCTCGGCGGGCAGGGGTTCGGTGCGAAACACATCCAGCGTTGCGCCCGCCAAATGGCCCGACTCCAGCAAGGCCAGCAAATCCTCATCGACCAGATGCGCCCCGCGTGCCACGTTGACAAGGTAAGCCCCACGCGGCAAACGTGCCAAGCGATCCAGATTGAGGATGTTTTCCGTCTCAGGCGTGAGCGGCAGCACATTGACCAGCACACGGCTGGCAGCGAGAAAGTCGTCGAATTGCGCGGCCCCCGCATAGCACCGCACGTCTGCCAAAGCCGCATGGCTCGGATGAGTCGCCTCGTTTTTCGGAGATCGGCTCCAGCCCAAGACCGGAAACTCAAAGAAACGCAGCGTTTGCGCCACCCGCGTGCCCAACACGCCCAAGCCCATCACGCCGACTGGAAAATCAGCACGCAGCCTTGGCTTGCGAAACGCCCAACGGCCTTGGCCCATGTCGCGCTCGGACACGTCCAACTCCCGAAAATGACGGATTACCGCCTGCGCCACGTACTCGGCCATTTGCACCGACATCCCCGCATCGTCCAAACGCACCACTTGCACAGCGGCAGGCAGTTGCAGCCGCAGCAAGGCATCCACCCCCGCGCCGATGTTGAACAAGGCTTGCAGATGCGGCTGCTCGTCGATGAAGGCTTGGGGGGGCGACCACACCACGCCCACATCGGCAGGCGCAGCACCCGAGGCCCACAAATAAACCTCAGCCTCGGGCAACGCGGCTTGCAAGCCCTCCACCCACGGCTGCGGCGGTGTCCCCACGCAATAAAACGCCACTTTGGGCGCAGCAGGCAAACGCGGCAGCGCAGCAAAGGCGCTGGCGGCACGAGAGGAGCTGAGGGCGCTGGGCATCATGACAAAGGCTTTCCAAGGCTCAAAAAAGTAATAGCAAAAAAAGTGAGCTGCTTACGCAAGTAATACAAGGATTGCAGCCATTTTCATGATGAAAAATCATCCAAAAAACGTAAAAATAGCCCCAAAAATGCCTGTTTCAGCTCCCACACAGGCGTTTGAGCGGCTGAAAACGTCGATTTTGATAGAAAAACGAGTATTTTTAAGATCAAAATCTGCCAAAAGGCTTGATTTAATTGCGTAAGAAGCTCCTATTTTTTGCTACTGTTTTTTTATAAGCTTTGATCAAGCCGCCGCCAGTTTGAGCAATTCGTTGCCCTCGGCCACTTGGTCGCCCGGCGCAAACAGCAGCTCGACGACCGTGCCGTCGGCGGGGGCGGCGATGGTGTGTTCCATTTTCATCGCCTCCATCACCGCCAAGGCTTGGCCTTTTTTGACGGCATCGCCCGCCTTCACCGCAAACGACACCACCTTGCCCGGCATGGGCGCGGTCAAACGGCCCCCTTCGGTTTGACCGTCGCCCGCGTGCGCCAGCAAGTCCACAGCTTCGATGGTGATCGCACCAGCGGCGCTGTGAACGGTGGTGAACTCGCCGCGACGATAGACGTTGACGGTGGCACGTTCGCCCGCAAACGTCACCGTCAAGCCAGCGCCAGCGGACGTGGTGGCGGGTTCAAAGGTGAGCAAGCCAGCCGTGATGCTGTCGTCCTCACCAAGGTGCAAATGCAAGCCCTCACGATGGCCGTAGCGCAAACGAGAGAACACCTGTTGACCTTCAAACATAAAGTCAAACCGACGTTCAAACACGCCATGACTGCGCCAGCCGTCGGTTTTACTGAACGGGTCGGCGGTTTCGTTGCGACGTTCGTCGCTCAGGGTTTGGGCGACATCGGCAGCAGCGGCCAGCGCCAAGCTCAAAGGCTGTTGCTTGAACAAGAC
>DLPA01000164.1:1938-3556 GCA_002479815.1 bacterium UBA7470
CAAGACCGCCGACTCCCGCTGAACCAAGGCCGTGTCCAACTGCGCGGTGGCAAATGCCGACGAGCGCACGACATGGCGCAAAAACTGCACATTCGTCGCCAAGCCCACGATGTGAGTGTCGGCCAGCGCCGCATCCAGCCGCGCCAGCGCCTGCTCGCGGGTATCGCCGCGCACAATCAGCTTGGCAATCATGGAGTCGTAATAGGGGCTGATGGCATCGCCCTCGCGCACGCCGTCATCGACACGCACGGTATCGACGCAAAACGCACTCGCAGCCGGTTTGCGATAGACCTGCAAGCGCCCCGTGGCGGGCAGGAAGTTGTTGTCGGGATTTTCAGCACAAATACGTGCCTCTATCGCATGACCTGTGAGCGTGAGCTGCTCTTGTTTCAGGGGCAAAGACTCGCCCGCTGCCACGCGCAATTGCCACTCCACCAAGTCCAAACCGGTGATGGCTTCAGTAACAGGATGCTCCACCTGCAAACGGGTGTTCATCTCCATAAAGTAAAAACGTGCCCCCACGCTTGCCCCTGATGGGGCTGCGCTGCCCCCCGAGGGGGCGTTCGCACCTTGGGGCGGCCCGGCGGTGCTCAGGTCGGCGTTGAACGTGGCCCCTTCCAGCCCGTAGCCTTGGGGCTGCTCGACGATGAACTCCACCGTCCCCGCGCCGACGTAGTTCACGGCCCGCGCAGCAGCCACCGCCACCTCGCCCATCGCGCGGCGCAACTCGGGGGTCATCCCGGGGGCGGGCGCTTCCTCCAAGACTTTTTGGTGACGGCGTTGCACTGAGCAATCGCGCTCGAACAAATAGACGCAGTTGCCTTGCGTGTCGGCAAACACTTGAATTTCGATGTGGCGCGGGCGCTGCACGTATTTTTCAATCAGCACCGCATCGCTGCCAAAGCTGTTGATGGCTTCGCGTTGGCAACTGGCAAGCGCGGCGGCGAAATCTTCGGTTTTTTCGACGATCCGCATCCCCTTGCCGCCACCGCCCGCACTGGCTTTGATGAGCACGGGGTAGCCGATCGCGTCGGCCTGCGCCTGCAAGAGCGCGGGGTCTTGATCCGCCCCGTGGTAGCCGGGGACGAGGGGCACGCCAGCGGCCTCCATCAAGCGTTTGGATTCGGCCTTCAAGCCCATCGCCAAAATAGCAGACGCAGGCGGGCCGATGAACACCAAGCCCGCACGCGCACAGGCATGGGCGAAATCTTCGTTCTCGCTCAAAAAACCATAGCCCGGATGAATGGCTTGTGCGCCCGTTGCCAAAGCCGCGTCGATGATGCGCTCCCAACGCAAATAGCTGTCCTTGGGCGCACTGCCCCCAATATGAACCGCCTCATCACACGCCGCGACATGCTTGGCCTTGGCATCGGCATCAGAAAACACCGCCACAGTACGAAGTCCCAAACGACGAGCCGTAGCCGCCACACGACAAGCAATTTCGCCCCGATTGGCGATGAGGATTTTGGTGAACATGATGAATAGAGGAAGTAGGACGGAGGTGAATAAAAGAAACAGCAGCTACTAAGCCCCCACCCCGACCCTCCCCCGCTGGGAGAGGGAGCGAAAGCACAGCTGTCGGCGAGAAGGGATTTCAACTCCTCCCCCCAGCGGGGGG
>DLPA01000207.1:0-2673 GCA_002479815.1 bacterium UBA7470
TCCTCCTCCCAGCGGGGGGAGGTGGGGAGGGGGGAAGATCGGTCGTTACATCTAACAAGGTTTGCAAAAAGTCGCGTATGGGCGTAAAAGCCGGATGGTCGTAGTTCAGCAAGGGGTCGGGGTCGCTGGCTTTTTGGGCGCTGAACACGTTGCCATACGCCTTGCCCATACGCGCACTGAGCCATGCGTGTACCGCGACTTTGTCTTTTTGGGCTTGTGTGCGGTCGCTCAATTCAGCCGCGACACAATCCCTGAACTGCATGGCACAGCGAGCAACTGCATCGTTTTCCAAGGCTTGCAACACCAATTCCTCAAACGCCCCATTTTTGTCAGATGCAGGCAATTGCAACAAGTGACAGGGAAGCTGAATTTTTTGCTGGAGTTTGGCAAAGCGATTGGCCCACTGTTGCCCAGTGGCAGCGGCATCTTCTTCGCTGTCGGCAATCACACCGACCACTTGCAACGACCCCAAGCTGCGAATCGCCAGCGCATTAAAGCATTTTTGAAACCTATCTTTGCCTTTGACATTTTCAATGCCGATGACTGAAGCACGTTCCCCCCACCAATGATGTGCCATGCGGCCTACCAAATCCTCTTCATCGTCACCCTCCACCAACAGCAAGATGGGGGTGGTGATGGGATGGTTGCCCGCCCCCGCAGGGGAGGTATGGGGATTAACGAATTTCATATCCCGCCTCCATCACCGTGGTCAGGGCTTCATCGTTGATGAGCACCGCGCGAATATTGTCGGGTTCGCGCTCCAAACGGATCAATTGAAAATGCGCCAATTGGCCTGCTTGGGCAAAGATGTTGTAGCCCGCCCGAATTGCCTCCCAACTGTGGGTGGTCATCATCAGTTGCACATCACGCTCAAGCGCCAAATAGCGCAAGCCCTCAAACACGATTGGCAAGCTGCTGTAATGAATGCCATTTTCCAATTCATCAATCAGTGCCAATGTCGCATTGGAGGCCAGCAAACTGCAATACAAATACACCAAACGGCTGAACCCATGCCCCATTTGAGGCAAAGGCAAGGCTTGGGGCACGCCCGTCAATTCGACATAAATGCGCCTGTCTCCGTACAAAAACAAACCGTGCATATCCTCCAAACGTGGCTCAACTTGACGCAACATTTCTATCACTTCACGGTTGCGTCGCAAAACCACAAGTTGCTCAAATATGCCAGCCAATGTGGTCTGACTGGGGAGATTGAGGGAGATGGGGAGGAGATTGCCCCATCCAAGCGATTCATGGGACTTTGTATCTTTCAAAATGATCTTGAAATCCTGATGAAATGATGTAGCTGTAAAGCTGCTCTGATCATTTCCTTCCAGCAATCTGAATGGTGTCGCCCCACTTCTGCGTGCGCCTCCCAAATACACCGCCTCCAACAACGAAGTTTTACCGACGTTTTGACCACCCAAGATCACATTCACTCGGCGCAACGGGCCAATGTCGGTGTTTTTAAATCCCTTGAATCCTTCAATGTGGATGGATTCCAGCATACGATCGGTCAGAGAAGTGGACTCACGATCAGACATCAGACTTCCTTGATAGAGCTGGTAGAACTAGGCTTGCTAGAAAAAAATGAACGAAGGCGGCGCAGGACGGCGCTTAAAAATTTCAACATCACCCATGTCAGCACCGCCAGCGCGATGACGGTGAGGGTGAGCAGTACCGCAAACAGCACAGGGTGTTGGGTGGCGAGCCACAGTGCGCCCACGGCGGTGGCATCTTCCACCAAGCTCATGCCGATGTTGCTGAACGGCTCGGGCGAGGTGTTGATGGCGGCGCGGGTGGTCGATTTGGCGATTTGGCTGCTGGTGGCGAGTGTGCCGCCCAACAAGGCCGCCACCATCGTCATCACGCCTTGATCCAGCCCAAACGCGCCAGCCGCCAAAGCCGCGCCTGCGGGAATGCGGATGACGCTGTTCGCCATGTCCCACAGCGAATCCAAGCCCGGAATTTTGTCGGCAAAAAATTCGGTGAACAGCAATGCGCCACTGGTCGCCAACACGGCTGGGTGTTGCAACAGGTGCAGATCAGGCGGCAAGGGAATCCAACCCACCAAGCCCGCCAGACCCGCAAAAAAGACCACGGCATACAACCGAAACCCACTCACCCAGCCCAAGGCCGCCGCCAGTGCCAGCAGCGCAGGCATGTCCATTTGCGCCACGGCTTGCGCGGCTTGTTGACCCGCTTGGGCGGCTTGCTCGGTGGCGGTTTGCACCTGCTCGGGGTTGATGTGTATGCTGATGCGGTGCAGCCATTCAATCAGGGCAGACATAGGAGTCCCTTTCAAGTGAACCTATTAACCAACTCAGACTGTAACCACCGCATCGCTGAGATTGCATCGCTTCAAACCAGCCAATTCGGTTTGCGCTTTTGCAAGAAGGATTGCACGCCTTCGCGGCCTTGCTCGCTGGCGCGGATGTCGGCTATCGCCTCGACGGTGTGCGCGATCAGGGCGGGCGTGATGTCGCGGCCTGCCACATCGGCCACCAAGCGTTTGCAGGCCCGCACCGCGTCTGGGCTGGCGCTGACCAAGGCGCTCACCCACTGATCGACGGTGGCATCGAGCGCATCGGCACTGACGACTTCATGGACGAAGCCGATGCGGTGTGCCTCTGCCGCTGAGAAGCGTTCTGCCGTTAAAAAGTAGCGTTGCGCGGC
>DLPA01000207.1:2837-4203 GCA_002479815.1 bacterium UBA7470
CCCACCCCGCCCGCGAACACATCGCCCTGCACGCGGGCAATGGTGGGCTTGGGGCATTCGGCAATGGTGCGCAGCATCTCGGCCAAACAGCCCGCATCGGCCAGATTTTCGGCGCGGGTGTAGTCGGCCATGCGCCGCATCCAATTCAAATCTGCCCCCGCACAAAACGCCGGCCCTTCTGCCGCCAGCACCACGGCACGCACGTTGGCATCTGTGCCCACACGGGCAAAGGCTTGCGTCAACTCAGCAATCACCGCATCGTTGAAGGCATTGCGCACTTCAGGGCGGGTCAGGGTGATGCGGGCGACTTGGGCATGGGCGGGGCCAGTCAAGACCACCTGCAAGGCGGCAGAGGAGCTAGAGGTGGAGGTGGTAGAAACAGAGGCGGTCATGGCTCAAAGACTTTCTTCCCGCAGGAAATAGACCAAATCAAGTTCTGGGCAGGCGTGTCCGAGGGCGGTCAACGCGGCGGTGATCTGCCCGCGATGGTGCGTGCTGTGGTTGAACACATGGCTCAAGGTCGCGGCAAAAGGCAAGACTTGCGGCACGCCTGCGGTGGTGGTGTAGGCCAGTTGACCGTCGAACTGCTCGGCAGGCCAAGAAGCGATCAAAGGCTCCCACGCTTGTGTGCCGTCTTGCAAAGCGAGTGCGAGCCGTTGACGGTCGGTTTCGACCTCGCTGTCCAAACGCAACGGCGGCTGCATCTGGGCAAACACCACCGCCTCGCCCCGAAACCGAGGCAGCCACACCAATTGCTCGCCCACCCGCAGATGGTTGAGCGTGCCATGCAGGCTTTTGAAAAACAAACCGACATCGCGCCGATAGTCGGCCTCAGCCACAGGCTCCAAAGCGGTCAGCAACCGCCGCGTCGCCCAGACGTTGTAACGCGCCAAGCGCATGAAGTGAACGTGCCACATAGAAAGATCGTTGGTCGAACCCCATTCCAGCGCACCGCGCAAGGCCCGTAGCTCTTGATGAGTTTTCATCACATTCATGACATGCTGGTTGTTGCTTACATCCGAAACACGCCGAATTTGGTGTCGGGGATGGGGGCGTTCAGGGCGGCGGAGAGGCCCAGCGCCAGCACGCGGCGGGTGTCGGCGGGGTCGATGATGCCGTCGTCCCACAAGCGGGCGGTGGCGTAGTAGGGGTGGCCTTGGTCTTCGTACTGGCGGCGAATGGGGGCTTTGAAGGCTTCTTCTTCCTCCATGCTCCATTGGCCGCCCTTGGCTTCAATGCCGTCGCGCTTGACGGTGGCGAGCACGCTGGCGGCTTGTTCGCCGCCCATGACGCTGATGCGGGCGTTGGGCCACATCCACACAAAGCGCGGGTTGAAGGCGCGACCGCACATGCCGTAGTTGCCCGC
>DLPA01000207.1:4356-4835 GCA_002479815.1 bacterium UBA7470
ATGAAACCGGTGATGTTCTGCAAAAACACCAGCGGGATTTTGCGCTGGCAGCACAGCTCGATGAAGTGCGCCCCTTTCAGCGCCGATTCAGAAAACAAAATGCCGTTGTTGGCGATGATGCCAATCGGCATGCCTTCAATGTGGGCAAAGCCGCACACCAAGGTCGTGCCAAAGCGGGGTTTGAACTCGTGAAACTCCGAGCCATCGACGATGCGGGCGATGATTTCGCGCACGTCAAAGGGCTTGCGCGTGTCGGTCGGAATCACGCCGTACAACTCCTCTGCTGCATATTTGGGAGCTTCTGGCGCTTTTATTTCTAGCGCTGGAGCCTTTTTTTGATTCAAATGTGCCACGGCTTGACGGGCCAAGGCGATGGCGTGCAGGTCGTTTTGCGCCAAATGATCGGCCACGCCCGACAAACGGGTGTGAACATCGCCACCGCCCAAATCCTCGGCGCTCACCACCTCGCCCGTGGCGGC
>DLPA01000083.1:0-3360 GCA_002479815.1 bacterium UBA7470
GGCACATCGGCAGGGAAAATCTCGTCCCGACTGTCGATCCACGTCAGGGCAAACGGCAAAGGGGCCAAGGCCGACACCAGCGCCCGCCCCACATGACCGCCGCCAAACAACGCCAAGGGCCACAAGGCTTGCGCCAACTCGGTTTGCAAGCGCGGCGCATCAGCCCCAGAGATCAAGCGCAAACTGACATGCACCACGCCACCGCAGCACTGCCCCAAGCTGGGGCCTAGGGCATGACGTTGGGGCGAGGTCAGGGCACGCTCGCCCCGCAATGCGGCACGCGCCTCCTGCATCAGCACCCACTCCAAATGCCCGCCACCGATCGTGCCGACCAAATCTTGATCAAACACCGCCATCCACGCCCCGATTTCACGCGGAACCGAGCCTCGTACCGCGTCCACACGAACTAAAACAGCAGTCTCTTGCTGTAATTGATCCAGCAAGCGGGATAAATGGTTCAAAATTCATTTCCTTTCGTTCAAAGCACCAACGCTTTGGTGATGATGACGTGTTTTAAGGTTCCAACGAACTGCAAGTTTTTGCTTCAACCCGGCAACTGTCCATCCTCACTGGCTTTTTTGAGATCCGCATCATGATTCGTTTTTCTGATTGTTTCCCTCGGTTTGAGGCTACACGAGGTTTTTTAGGCTTGAGTACGGCCATTGCGGCATTGCTGGCAGGCTGTGCCGCACCGCCGCCCACAACGGGCACATCTGACCCTGGGCCAGCACCACTTGCCACTCGCACCGAGCCTGTAGAGGTGACACCAGAGCCTGCACCGCTTCCGATCACTGGCCCGATTTCTCATGCCAAAACGCCCAAAGAATACCGCCATGATGCCGCCAAGCATTTGTACGAGAAAAACAAAGACCGCATCTACAAAGGCCGTATGCCCCCATTGCTGTATGCGGTGGGCACGTTGCACGTCGGGGTGAACTCACACGGCATGGTGGACTATGTGCAATGGATGCGTGCGCCCCATCATGTCCCAGAAGTGATGGCCGAGATTGAAAGAACGGTCCGTGCTGCCGCGCCCTACCCTGCGGCCATCGAACTGGGCGGCGTGATCTACACCGACACATGGCTGTGGGACAAGAGCGGGCGTTTTCAGCTCGACACGCTGACCGAAGGCCAGGATGGGGTGGTGCGCAGCCGTCCTGTGGCGCAAAACGCGCCTGTGTCGCCTCCGCTGAAGACGACGGTCACTGGCAAAGCAGCCACCAAGCCCGCTGCCAAGCCTGTCCAAGCGACAAAAACGACCCCCAAACCCGCCAAAAAACCCGTGGTCGTGGCTCAAGACAAATAAGGTTTGAGCATTCCGCGCTTTTCTATAAAAGACAAGACCTCTTGCAAACCTGCCAAGGTTTTCAAGTTGGTCATGGCATAGGGTTTTAAGCCCTGTGCCGTGGTGCGCATCCGTACCGTATCGGCCTGCATCACGTCCAAATCTGCGCCCACATGGGGGGCCAAATCGGTTTTATTGATGACCAGCAAATCGCTTTTGGTGATGCCCGGGCCGCCTTTGCGCGGAATTTTCTCGCCGGCTGCCACGTCGATGACGTAGATGGTCAAGTCCGACAGCTCGGGGCTGAAGGTGGCGGCCAAGTTGTCGCCCCCGCTTTCCACAAACACCACATCGGCATTGGGAAACTGTGCCAGCATTTGGTCGATGGCCTCCAAGTTGATGGACGCATCTTCCCGAATGGCGGTGTGAGGACAGCCGCCCGTTTCCACGCCCATGATGCGCTCAGGCGGCAATGCGCCGCTGATGGTGAGCAGGCGCTGATCTTCCTTGGTGTAAATGTCGTTGGTGATGGCGACGACATCGTAGCGGTCGCGCATGGCTTTGCACAGCATTTCCAAGAGCGTCGTTTTGCCCGACCCCACAGGGCCGCCGATACCGACGCGCAAAGGGGGCAGGTGTTTGGTGCGATGAGGAATGTGGTGCAACATAAGGTGAGGAAAAATTCAAAAATCAAGATCGAAACAGGCGGGAATACTGGGTTTCGTGCTGCGCCGACACAATCGCCAACAGGGGCGCAAAGGCCATGCGCTGTGCGTCGGTGCGCTGCAAGGCCTCGTCCACCGCCGCCGGAATGTCCTCCACGAGCCGTGCCAAGATGCGTTGCCCCGCCGTTTGGCCCAAGGGCACGGCTTTGATGGCGGCTTGGGTCATGTTCTCGGCCCAGCCAAAGGCACAAGCCAGCACACAGTCGCGCACCGAAGCCGTAGTTTGAGCTGCAGCCAAGCCAAACGCCACCGGCCATGTGGGGGGCCAGGACTGCATGGCTTGCAGATGGGCTTGGGCTTGGGTGTCGGCAGACGTGTGGGGCAATGGTGGCCATGGCGGCAATTGCCGCAACCACTCCAAAAGCGAGCGGCCCATTTGCAGGCTTTGCAGCCGCAGCTCGGCGGTTTCGCGGGTGTGCAGCACCCAATCGTTCAATGCGTGGGCACGCGCACGGTCATTCGCTCGCCACGCCCGCACCGCTTGCGCCAACACCACCAGCTCGCTGCGGGCCTGTCCCAACCACAATTGATCGACCAACCACGCCGCCACCGCCCCCTCGTCCTGCACCCGCCCGCTGTCGATAGCCGCTTCCAAGCCCTCAGAGTACGAAAACCCCCCCACAGGCAAGGCCGGCGAAGCCAGCCACATCAGTTGCAACACACTGAGGGCAGAAGAAGCCGTCGCAGCGTCGTTCATGGAGGGGTTTATGTTCATTGCAAAATCAAAGGCACATAGGCTTTTTGGTGCTCAACCGCCAGTTGATGCAAGCGCTTATCAAACGTCCAAAGCCAACATTGACGATCCAACAACACTGAACCAAGCAAACTGATGTCCACCAAACCACAGCCGCGACCGAACAGAGATCGTGATTCAATCAATTGATGAAGTTCCGTCAGACTAGCCAAAGGTGAAGACTCTAGTTTTGAGAGCAGATCAATGAGGTATCGCCGCTGTGGGGGCGTACCACAAGCAATTTCCAACACCACATGAGGATGACACACCAAACAACCTTCATGCAGCAAACTCACCAGATGGGGGTTGCTTTGTTTGAAGTGGGCCACCCAGACGGAGGTATCAGCAAGAACTTTCATGCGCTTGTGAGTTGTCTCGACGGCGAGGGGCCAGCTCTATATCTGGCATTGTGCCGCCGAGTTCGGCCAAACGATGGGCGGCTTGGCGTTGAATGAAGGCCCGAACGCACTCGCGGATCAGCTCGGTTTTTTGTATGCCGGGCGGCGCAAGTGCGAGGGCTTGTTCAAACAACTCATCGTCTATGGTTAAGGTCGTTCGCATTGAAGTCTCCAGCCAAATAAGCCGTATTGTGGGCCACTCGCGCCACTCCTTCCATT
>DLPA01000083.1:3478-4338 GCA_002479815.1 bacterium UBA7470
GTGGCGGCTTCGCAGGTGAGGAGTTCGCCGTTGGCGCGGACTTCGTAGCTTTGGGGGTTGATGTCCATCTGCGGGGCCAGATCGTTGTGGATCATGTCGGCTTTGCGCACTTGGCGAATGTCTTTCACCGCGCTCAAGCGTTTTTTCAGCTCAAAGCGGTCGCCGACATTGGCCTCTAAACCCGCTTGTGACACAAAGGTCAAACAGCTTTGGGTGATGCTGGAGCCGAACGCGCCGAACATGGGGCGGTAATGCACGGGCTGCGGGGTGGGGATGCTGGCGTTGGGATCGCCCATCGCCGCCATCGCAATCGTGCCGCCTTTCAAAATCAGCGCCGGTTTGACCCCGAAAAACGCGGGCTTCCACACCACCACATCGGCCCATTTGCCGACTTCTATCGAGCCAATGTCGTGGCTCATGCCGTGGGCGATGGCGGGGTTGATGGTGTATTTGGCGATGTAGCGTTTGACACGGTAGTTGTCGTTGCGCGTGTGGGCATCGACCTCGTTGGCGGTGGCGGCGGGGGGCGCGAGCCAGCCGCGTTGCTGCTTCATTTTGTCTGCCGTTTGCCAAGTGCGGATCAGCACCTCGCCCACGCGCCCCATCGCTTGGCTGTCGCTGCTCATGATGCTGATCGCGCCCAAGTCGTGCAAGATGTCTTCGGCGGCGATGGTTTCTTTGCGAATGCGGCTTTCGGCAAAGGCCAAATCTTCGGCAATGGCGGGGTCAAGATGATGGCAGACCATGAGCATATCGACGTGCTCATCCAGCGTGTTGCGCGTGTAGGGGCGCGTGGGGTTGGTGGAGCTGGGCAGCACATTGGCTTCGCCCACCACTTTCATGATGTCGGGCGCGTGGCC
>DLPA01000232.1:0-2201 GCA_002479815.1 bacterium UBA7470
TTTATGCCCTCTGCCCCCGTTTGTGAGTCCGCTCTACTGCTGTACCAGTGCGCATCTCAGAAAAACTCAAAATAGATAGTAAAAAAAGTGAGCTGCTTACGCAAGTAATATAAAGTTTGTAGCCTATTACACACTTAAAAAGTGCCTATTTTTTTGAAAAAATGGCCGCACGCCCTCTTCCCCCCTCCCAAGCTCCCCCGCTGGGAGGAGGCGTTAAGAGCCACCTTTGCCGACAGCAGTGTCTTCACTCTCTCCACCAGCGGGGGGGCTGGGGTAGGGGAGCATGATTTTTGCTGTCTATTGACAGGGGCTGTCGGCGTATCCACACGCGGCGGGTACGCATTACAGTGTGTTTCATGGAAATCAAGCAATTGAAAATTTTTGTGTGCGTGGTGGAGTGGGGCAGCTTCAGTCGTGCGGCGGATGCCTTGGGCTTGGTGCAATCGGGTTTGAGTCAGCACATCAGCCGTTTGGAGAGCGAGTTGTCCACGCGCTTGTTGCAGCGCACCCCGCAGGGCGTGACACCCACGGCGGCGGGTTTGGCGTTTTACCGCGAGGCGCAATTGACGCTGCGCCATGCCGAGCAAGCCATGCGTGCGGCGCAGCAGGCGCGGCTGTCGGGGTCGGTCAGTGTCGGGCTGGCTCCTACGACGGCGGCGGTGTTGGGTCTGCCGCTGATGCGGGCCATGCGGGAGCGGTATCCCGATGTGCGCTTGCACATGGTCGAAAGCTTGTCGGGCCATCTGGCGAGCATGTTGAATGCGCGGCTGTTGGACGTGGCGGTGCTGTTTGATTCGCGGCTGCAAGTCAGCCCCCACCTCCAAGCGGCGCGGCGTTGGCGCATGAGTGCCTTGCTGGATGAGGAGGTGTTTTTTGTCGCCTCTGCCGCTCACACGCGGCGGGATTTTCCCAGCACCGTGCGCTTGGCCGATGTGGGGCAAGAGCCGTTTATTTTGCCCAGCGGCCCCCACGGACTCCGCAGCACCTTGGATGCGGCGTTTGCACAAGCGCGGATTCAGCCTTCCGTGGTGTTGGAAATTGATTCTTTGGCGATGTTGATGGAGGCGGTGAGCGCAGGCTTGGGCGTGACTCTGCAACCCGGTGCGGCGCTGGCGCGGTTTGCCGATGCGGTAAGCCGTTTTCGGCTGGCGCGTGTGGTCGAGCCTGCCGTGCTGCGCCACAACCTGCTGTGCTGTTTGCCCGACGATGAGCTGTCGCCAGCGGCCTTGGCGACGCGGGTGGTGCTGGTGGAGTGTGCCCAACAGTTGGTGCGCCAAGGGGCATGGCATGGGGCGCATTTGCCCACATAAGGGGTATCAGGATTCGTGATACCCCTATGCCGTTTGGCAGTCCATATTCAGGGATGGCGGTTTTACAGTGCGTGCATTCCACACCTTTAGGATTTAGGAGACAGACATGGATTTGCAATTGGCAGGAAAAACCGCGTTGGTGACAGGCGGCTCTGTGGGCATTGGGCGCGGCATCGCATTGGCTTTGGCGGCAGAAGGCGTCCACGTCGCCATTTCAGCGCGGCGCGTGCCCATGCTGGAGGCGGTGGCGCAAGAGATCGTGGCAGCAGGCGGCAAGGCTCCGGTCATCATCGAGTCTGATTTGTATGCCGACGATGCCGCGCAAAAGCTGGCAGCAGCGGCGATGGCGGGTTTGGGCCATGTCGATATTTTGGTGAACAACGCGGGTGGTTCACGCAGCTTTAAAGAGCTGCACGTCGATGAAGAACGCTGGCAAGAGGCCATCACGCTGAACTTCCATCGCCCGCGTCAAATTGCCGATGCGCTCATCGACCAGATGATTGCGCGTGGTTGGGGCCGCATCATCAACATCACGGGCAAAAGCGAGCCTGAGCACACCAATGGCGCGTTTTGTGCCAAGGCGGGCATTCACAGTTGGGCCAAGGGCTTGTCGCGCATGGTGGGCAAGCATGGCATTACGGTGAACTGCGTGCCGCCCGGGCGGATTCATTCCGAGCAAATTTTCCGCAACTACACCCCTGAATACCGCCAGTGGCAGTGTGAGAACGAAATTCCGATGGGGCGTTACGGCGAGCCTGAGGACATGGCGAATTTGGTGACTTTTTTAGCCAGCCCCCGCGCCAGCTACATCACAGGGGCGGTGATTCCTGTGGATGGGGGTTTGCGCCGTTATCAGTTTTGAGTGCTTGGACGTAGCATCGGCTCCGCACC
>DLPA01000232.1:2284-2632 GCA_002479815.1 bacterium UBA7470
CCTCAATCGTCGTCAAGCCTTGGCCCTGTCTGGGGCGGCTTTATCTGCCCCGTTGTGGCCTGCCTTCGCTCAGGCCCAAAGTACATGGCCGAGCAAGCCCATTCGTTTTATTGTGCCGTTTGCGCCTGGGGGGACTTCTGAAATCGTGGCCCGTTCGGTCGCGGCAGAGTTGACCAAGCAGCTCGGGCAGTCGGTGTTTGTCGAGAACAAACCCGGCGGTGCGGGCGTGATTGCCATGCAGGAAGCCGCCAAAGCCGCCCCTGATGGGCACACCCTCATCTTGGGCCATGTGGGGACGCTGGCAGTGAACCCCTATATGTTGAGCAACCAGCCTTACGACGTGAACCG
>DLPA01000232.1:2751-9354 GCA_002479815.1 bacterium UBA7470
GCCAAAAACTTTCAAGAGTTTGTGGCCTATGTCAAAAAGAACCCGGGCAAGATCGATTACGGCTCGGCGGGCAATGCCAGTGCGGGCCATTTGGCGATGGAGTACCTCAAACTCGTCACAGGGATGTCGATGACGCACATTCCCTATCGCGGCACGGGGCCACAGCTCACCGACTTGCTGGCGGGGCGCACCCATGCCTCCAGCGCCGGACTGCCCGCCTTGGGCGCACACATCCGCGCAGGCAAGTTGCGGGCGATTGCCGTGGGCACGCAGCAGCGCATTGCGGCCCTGCCCGACGTGCCCACGGTGGCCGAAATGGGGTTCAAAGACTTTGAAACCTCCCAGTGGTATGGGATGCTGGCCCCCGCTGGCACGCCCGCCGATGTCGTGAAACGCTTGCAGGAAGAATCGTTCAAAGCACTCAAGTCCAGCAGCGTCACCGAGCGATTTGCCACCGACAACGCCGTGGGCGGCGGTGGCCCATCCAGCGAGTTTGCCGCCTTCATTCAGCGCGAGCAAAGCATCTGGAAAGACATTGTGAAACGTGCCAGCATCACGGCGGCTTAAAAAATACGCAGCGCCCACCCTCTTCCCCCCTCCCAGCCTCCCCCCGCTGGGAGGAGGAGTTGAAATCCCTTCTCACTGACAGCAGCCGTGCCTTCACTCCCCCTCCCAACGGGGGAGGGTGGGGGTGGATAGGGCGATAAGGGGGGGCCTGAGTCCTTATCTACTTGTTGTTAGCTCATGAATTCTGATTTTGATGTATTGGTCATCGGCGGTGGCAATGCGGCGCTGTGTGCGGCTTTGATGGCCCGCGAGGGTGGCGCGGCGCGGGTGTGTGTGCTGGAGTCGGCCCCCTTGGAGTGGCGGGGCGGCAACTCAGGCCACACGCGCAATTTGCGCTGCATGCACGATGCGCCGCAAGACGTGTTGGTCGAGGCCTATCCCGAAGAAGAGTTCTGGCAAGACTTGCTCAAAGTCACCGGCGGGCAAACCAACGAGGCGTTGGCGCGGTTGGTGATTCGCGCCAGCGCCACCTGCCGCCCGTGGATGCAGCGGCATGGGGTGCGGTTTCAGCCGTCGTTGTCGGGGGCGCTGCACACGGCCCGCACCAATGCCTTTTTCATGGGCGGGGGCAAAGCCTTGGTGAATGCCTATTACCGCAGCGCGGCGGCCTTGGGGGTGGACATTCGCTATCGGCATGAGGTGCAGACGCTGGAGCTGGACGGCACGCGCTTTGTCGCCGCCCATGTCAAGGTCAAAGACGCGCAAGGCCAAGTGCTGCGTACCGAACGCCTCAGCGCCCGCGCCTGTGTGCTGGCGGCGGGCGGCTTTGAAAGCAACCGCGAGTGGCTGCGGCAAGCGTGGGGGCAAAACGAGCGTGGAGAATGGCCTGCCGATCAATTTTTGATTCGGGGCACGCGCTACAACCAAGGCACGCTGTTGCGGCATTTGCTGGACGATCACCATGCCGATGCCATCGGCGACCCCACACAGGCCCACATGGTTGCTATTGATGCCCGCGCCCCTTTGTACGACGGTGGCATTTGCACCCGCATCGACTGCGTATCGCTGGGCGTGGTCGTCAACCGACACGCTGTGCGGTTTTACGACGAGGGCGAAGATTTCTGGCCCAAGCGGTACGCCATTTGGGGGCGGCTGGTGGCGCAGCAGCCCGGTCAAATTGCCTACTCCATCATCGACGCGAAAGCCATCGGTCGCTTCATGCCGCCTGTGTTTGAAGGCGTGCAAGCCGATACCTTGCCCGAGCTGGCCCGCCGCTTGGGGCTGGACGAGGCCGTCTTTATGGACAGTGTGACGCGCTACAACGCCGCGTGTCGCGTCGGGCAGTTCGATCACACCGCTTTGGACAACTGCCACACCGAGGGGCTGATGCCCGCCAAAACCCACTGGGCACGCCCCATCGACACGCCCCCCTACACCGGCTATGCCTTAAAGCCCGGCGTGACCTTCACCTATCTGGGCCTGAAAACCGATGCCACGGCGGCGGTGTTTTTTGGCGGACAGGCCAGTCCCAACCTGTTTGTGGCTGGGGAGATGATGGCAGGCAACGTCTTGGGCAAGGGCTACACCGCTGGCGTGGGCATGTCCATCGGCACGGCTTTTGGTCGGATTGCGGGCACGCAAGCCGCCCTTGCTGCGGGTGCTGCGGGCGCGGTATCTGGCCTCACAGGAGTTTTTGCATGAGTTTGTCCACCTTACAAGCCTTGACCGACGAGGCCCATGCCTTGGCTGTGGGCGATTTGAGTCGCAGCCGCCTGACGCAGGCCGAGACCGAAGTGGCCCGCCAGTTGCAAATTTGCAATGCCTGTCGTTATTGCGAGGGCTTTTGTGCTGTCTTTCCCGCCATGACCCGCCGCTTGGCCTTTGGCCCGGCCGATGTGCATTTCATGGCGAATCTGTGCCACAACTGCGGCGCGTGTCTGCACGCCTGCCAATACGCACCCCCGCACGAGTTCGCCGTCAACATCCCCCAAGCAATGGCGCGGGTGCGGGGACACACCTACACCGCCTTTGCATGGCCGCCTGCGTTGGGGCGTTTGTACCAGCGCAATGGCGTGACGGTGGCCTTGGCCTTGGTCGTCAGCCTGTGCGTCTTGATCGGCTTGGTCTTGTTCAGCCAAGGGCGCTTGTGGGGATTGCCTTCCCAAGGCACAGGCTTTTATGCGGTCTTGCCGCACAACCTGATGGTCGCCTTGTTTGCCCCTGTGTTTTTGTGGGCAGTGCTGGCGTTGGGGCTAGGGGTACGACGCTTTTGGCGAGGCATCACGCCCGCCACCAGCGGAGCCGCATCGTCAAGCGCCTCTGCGTTCTCAGCGCAGTCTGCCCCCCCCTCAGCCCCTCTAACCCCCGCCGCTGCCGCAGAAGCCACCAGCCATGTCTTGCAACTGACGTATTTGGGCGGCGGGCATGGCGAGGGCTGCAACAACGACAGCGATGCCTTCAGCCTCGCCCGTCGCCACGCGCATCACCTGACGTTTTACGGCTTTTTGCTGTGCTTTGCCGCGACCAGCGTCGCCACCGTGTATCACTACGTGTTCGGCTGGTCTGCGCCCTATGCCTTGCCCAGCTTGCCCAAGCTTTTGGGTGCGCTGGGGGGCATGTCTTTGAGTGTGGGGACGATGTGGTTGTGGCGCTTGCACCATCAACGCCATCCCTTGCAGGGCGATGCGGCACAAGCACCGATGGATTTGGCCTTCATCGCGCTTTTATTTGCCACCAGCACGACGGGCTTGCTGCTGTGGTGGCTGGGGCAGACCCCCGCCATGCCGCTTGTGTTGGCATTGCACTTGAGCTGTGTGCTGGCGCTTTTCATCACCTTGCCTTACGGGAAGTTTGCACACGGCATTTTTCGCACCGCCGCCTTGCTGCGCCATGCGGTCGAACAGCGCCTCCCCAACCGTTTGGGGCTGGGCGGGGAGTAAGACACCGCTATCACGCTGCTGTTCAAGCCCCTATCATCGCGCCGATGAAATCTGTTGCGAATGAATTTTCCGCACATAAATCTGCCGCCGCCGTGTGGGTGCTGTGGTTGTCTGTCGGGCAGTTGGTGGGCTGGGGGTCGGTGTTTTATGCGTTTTCGATGCTGCTGGCTCCCGTGGAGGCCGAGTTGGGGTTGTCGCGCAGTCGGGCTTCGTTGGCGTTTTCTTTGGCCTTGTTGGTCGAGGGCTTGGCGGCGTTTCCCGTGGGGCGTTGGATCGACCAAGGGCATGAACGTGCCGTCATGGTCGGCGGCTCGGTGCTGGCGTGTGTGGGCTTGCTGGCCTTGAGTGCGGTGCAATCGTGGGGCGCTTGGATGCTGGCGTGGGCGGTGTTGGGCATGGCGATGGCGGCGACGCTGTACACGCCCGTGTTCGCCGTGGTGACGCGACGCTTTCCGGGCAGCTTTCGGCGACAAATCATCACCTTGACCTTTTTGGGCGGGTTGGCAAGCACCGTGTTCATCCCCTTGATGGCGTGGCTCATCAGCACCGTAGGGTGGCGGCAGATGTTGTGGGCGATGGCGGCCCTGCAAGGGCTGCTGTGCGTGCCTTTGCACGCGTATTTGTTAAGAAGTGCCTCGAACCGGAAACAAACCGGTACGCCGTCACCGTCACCCAAGCCTGCGCCTGTGGTGCGTGCGGCGGTGTCTCAGGGCTATCGGCAGGCCTTGCGTCAGCCCACGTTTGCGCTGGTGGCGGTGTTCGTGGTGCTGATGTTGGGCGTGTCGGCGGCGATGGCGACGCATTTGGTGAGTTTGTTGGCAGAAAGCCCCTTGCCCGCGCATTGGGCCATTGCCTTGCCCGCCACCATCGGCATCGTGCAAGTCATCGGTCGCAGTGTGCTGTTTTTTTTAGAACACCAATTCCACGTCGATACATTAAATCGCTGGACTCCGACCCTCTTGCCCTTGGGCTTGCTCGCCTTGCTGCTGGGTTTGTCTTGGGCCGATGCGTTTCCTGCTTTGGCGATGGCGGCTACGGCGGTGTTTGTGGCGCTGTTTGGCTTGGGCAATGGCTTGCTCACCATCGTCAAAGGCACGGCGATTGCCCAATACGTCAACCGCGAGTACGCCGCCAGTCTCAACGGTGCGTTGGGCCTGCCCACAGCCTTGAGTCGCGCCCTGACCCCATGGCTGCTGGGCGCATGGTGGTCGCCCAGCGTGGGCTATCGCGATGGGCTGTGGTACTTGGTGGGGGCCTGCGTCGTCGCCATGAGCGCCTTGGTGGGCGCACAACACTTGGCGAAGCAGTCCCACAAGTCTAAAAAATGATAGTAAAAAATGTGAGCTGCTTACGCAATTAATATAAGGAATATGGCCGATATGAATCTTAAAAATAGCTGTTTTTTTAAAAAATAGTCGATTCAAAAACCAAAAACCCCCTTGTTTGGGCTGAGACAAGGGGGTTGGACGGTATTTTTAGCGTTTTTAGATCATATTTTTAGTTTAAAAATGGCTGAAATTGGCGTATATGTTGCGTAAGCAGCTCACTTTTTTTGCTATTACTTTTTGCTGGTCATTCGCTGCGGCGCAGACGCATGGTCGCGCAGCACGGTCAGGTAGCTGCGCCCGCCGCCCACGCCGAGGTGGGGGTTCAAGTAGGTGGGCAGGATGCCGGGGACACTGGCGGGGGTGAAGCCCCATTCACGCAGCGTGGGGAGCTGACCCGAGGCCACGTTGTCCACTTCCATGGCGGACAGGTTATCGGTGGACAGCAGCGGGACACCAGGGAGCATCTCTAAAAACACCGCCTGAAAATACGCCAGTGCTGTGGGTTGGGTGAAGACCATGCGGTCATGACCAGCGGCTTTGCCGGCCATTTTGGCCAGTTCACACAGGGTATAGACCTCAGGGCCGACGGCTTCGACCGTTTGGCCGATGGTGCCAGGATGCTCGATGGCATACACGATGGCGCGTGTCACGTCTTCCACCCAAACGGGTTGGAAGCGGGTGTCGCCGCCGGGGACGGGGAACACAGGCAACAAGGCTTGAAAGCGAGCAAAGGTGTTCAGGAATCGGTCGTCAGCGCCAAAAATCACGCTGGGCCGCAGCACGGTGACCTCCAAACCACTGGTTTGTAGCAGCGCCTCGCCGCGTGCCTTGCTGCGTTGGTATTTTGAGGTGGCGCCCTGTGCAGCGCCCAGCGCACTGATGTGGATGAGTCGGTGTACGCCGGTGCTGTGGCAAGCGTCGATGATGGTTTGCACTTGGGTGACGTGCGCACGCTCAAACTCCGCTTCATTGCCGTGCAGGATGGCAATGAGGTTGACGACAGCGTCATGTCCCGCCATCAAGGTGGCCAGGGCTTGGGCATCGTTGGTGTTGGCTTGTAAGACGGTGACGGCAGGCAAATGCTGAATCGCGGCGGCGGCCATGCGGGGGGTGCGGCGGGTCGCCACTGTGACGCGATGGCCTGCGCGTTGCAGTTGCTCGCACAAATGGCGACCTACAAAGCCGGTGCCACCGAGTAAAAGAAGGTTTGCCATGTCTGACTCCGATCAAAATTTAAGGTAGTTCCCGATTCTCACCGGGGCTGTTGTTGCCGCGTGGCCCGACTTGGCCTAAGCGCGCTTTTAAGGATTGTGCTTGTCCCGTCAATAAAGCCGCGTATTGCACGGTGTTGGCCAGCACTTTCTTGACGTAGTCGCGGGTTTCATTGAAGGGGATGGTTTCCGCCCAGATGGCTGCGTCGATGGGCGTGCCTGTATTGCGCCACTGCCGTGGGCGACCAGGCCCCGCGTTGTACGCGGCCGCACCCATCGGCAATGAGCCTTCAAGCTCGTCCAATACCAACTTCAAGTACGCCGTGCCTAAGGCGATGTTCGTCTCTAAGTCTTGCACCTGGCTGGCTTCAAAGCCGTCGATGCCGATTTTTTTCGCAGTCCAGCGTGCGGTGGCGGGCATGAGCTGCATCAGACCTGACGCGCCCACGGGGGAGCGGGCGTTCAAGACAAAGCGACTTTCTTGGCGGATGAGGCCATAGACATAGGCCGGGTCCAGCCCAATGGTGCGGGTACGTGCCAGCACCGCGTCTTTAAATGGCATGGGGTAGCGTTGGGTGGCATCGACTTCTTGCACGGTGCGGTCGCTGGTGTTGATGC
>DLPA01000232.1:9403-9974 GCA_002479815.1 bacterium UBA7470
CTGGTGTTGATGCAGCGGTCCCACACGTGTTGGGCACAGGCCAAATCGGCCGCAGCGAGCAATTCGCGGTCGCTCAGAGGCTGGGCGTGATGCAGTCGGATTTCGAAGTTCCATTCACGCACGCCTTCGCTGCGCAAGCCAATCGCGATCAGTTTCAAGGCCCGTTGTAGCCCCAAGCGTTGGCGGGTGGCGTGTTTTTCGGCGGGCGTTAAGGGCGCCGGGGCGAGGGTAGGGGCGATGGCTTGACCTAAATCTTCCAGTGCCAATTGCCCATAGAAGTGATGGGGGTTGGCAATGCCGTGCAGCAGGGCGGCGGCTTGCGCTTGCGCATCGGCTTGGGGACGTTGTTGCAAGGCCCGCGATAGCCAGTATTGCCAGGTCGCGTCTTGCTGTAGCGTCGGTGGCATGGCGTTGATGACGGTGTGCAGCGTGTGCCATTGTCCGCCGCGCAAGGCGGCGCGGGCCCACCATGTCAAATGCTCGGGGTGCATTTGGCGGGCTTGTCCTTTGCCAAACCAGTCCAAAGCCTCGGGCATCAGTCTTTGCGCGGCGGTTCGACCAATCGCGCCCC
>DLPA01000142.1:0-3426 GCA_002479815.1 bacterium UBA7470
TCCACCGGCGGCGGTGCTTTCCTCGAAGTCTTGGAAGGCAAAACCCTGCCTGCGTTTGAAGTACTGGCCCGCCGCGCCACGCCTGCTGCTCAAACCGACTTAGCCGCCTTTGCCGCTGCGGTTGGTTTGCCCTTTCCCCGCTGATCCTTCGATCATTCATTGCTGCATTCATTTGACATCGCCAATTTGAGGTCGCAATGAATGCAGCATCAGGCGCTTGTTTGGCAAGCGCCGTGGGGGAGTGCTTTTTCTTTTTTCTGACTGAACCACACTGACCACACTGGAGACTTCTCATGGCCCTCATCTCTTTGCGTCAACTCCTTGACCATGCTGCCGAATACGGCTATGGCTTGCCTGCCTTCAACGTCAACAACATGGAGCAGGTGCAAGCCATCATGCAGGCAGCAGATGCCGTCAATTCCCCTGTGATTTTGCAAGGCTCGGCAGGGGCGCGTTCGTATGCGGGCGAGCCGTTTTTGCGCCATCTGATTGCAGCGGCCATTGAGATGTATCCCCACATCCCCGTGTGCATGCACCAAGACCACGGCGCATCGCCCGGCGTGTGTTTCCGCTCCATCCAGTCCGGCTTCTCGTCGGTGATGATGGACGGCAGTTTGATGGAAGACGGCAAAACCCCCGCCAGCTACGACTACAACGTGCGCGTCACCCGCCATGTCGCGGACTTGGCCCATGCCTGTGGCGTGTCGGTGGAAGGCGAACTGGGTTGCTTGGGCAGCTTGGAAACGGGCAAAGCGGGTGAGGAAGACGGTCATGGCGCTGAAGGCGTGTTGGATCATTCCGCGCTGCTGACCGACCCCAACGAAGCCGCCGACTTTGTGCAACGCACCCAAGTCGATGCCTTGGCGATTGCCATCGGCACGAGCCACGGCGCGTACAAATTCACCCAAAAGCCCACGGGCAAGGTCTTGCGCATCGACCGCGTGAAAGAGATTCACGCCCGCATCCCCCATGTGCATTTGGTGATGCACGGCAGCTCCAGCGTGCCCGAAGACTGGCTCGCCATCATCAACAGCTACGGCGGCGACATGGGCCAAACCTATGGCGTGCCGGTGGAAGAAATCGTCGAGGGCATTAAAAACGGCGTGCGTAAAGTCAACATCGACACCGATTTGCGCATGGCAAGCACAGGCGCCATCCGCAAGCACTTGGCCGAAGATCGCAAAAACTTCGACCCGCGCAAGTTTTACAAAGAAGCGACCAAGGCCATGAAAGCCATCTGTGCTGCTCGCTACGAAGCCTTCGGCAGCGCAGGCATGGCCAGCCGCATCGCCCAAGTCCACAGTTTAGAGACCATGCAAAAACGCTACAACCAGGGCGAGTTGGCCTCCCGTCTGGCCTGAGCGACAGGCACACTCAAAACCGCATAAGAAGCATAGTAAAAAAGATGAGCTGCTCACGCAAGTAAATCAAAGCCTACAGCGATTTCTATATTAAAAAATAACCTATTTTTCTAAAAAAATATCCCAAACTTGCGCTGAAAAGCGGGTTTGGGGTGATTTTGGGGCTTTGGGGAGGTGATTTTTTAATTTTTAGGGATATTTTTCTGATTGAAATCAGCCAAAGTGCGCGTATTTCTTGCGTGAGCAGCTCACTTTTTTTGCTATGGATTTATTCGGCATTGGGTGGGCCGAAGCCGCCGCCGCCGGGGGTTTGGATTTCGAAGATGTCGCCTGCCTGCATGGGGGTGCTGGCGATGTGGGCGAGGGTGTCGGTTGTGCCGTTGGCGCGGATCACGCGGTTGATGCCAGTGTGTCCGGCTTGGCCGCCGGACATGCCAAAGGCGGGGTGGATGCGGCCATTGGAGAGGATGCTGGCGGTCATGGGTTCTAGGAAGCGGATGCGGCGAATGCCGCCGTCGCCGCCGCGCCAGCGGCCCGCGCCGCCCGAGTCGGGGCGCAGCGTGTAGCTGTCCAGCCGCACGGGGAAACGGTGTTCCAGCACTTCGGGGTCGGTCAGGCGGGAGTTGGTCATGTGGGTTTGCACGACGCTGGTTCCGGCAAAGCCGCCGACGAGTTGGCCTTGGGCATCAAACAGGCCGCCAGCGCCGCTGCCGCCTGAAATCGTTTCGTAATATTGATAGCGGTCGTTGCCAAAAGTGAAGTTGTTCATGGTCGGCTGTGCGCCCGCCATCAGGCCCAGTGCGCCGAACAGGGCGTTGGTGATGCACATCGAGGTTTCGACATTGCCCGCCACCACCGAGGCGGGGTGCAGGGGGTTCAACATGCAGCCCTCGGGGATGTGGATGTGGATGGGTTTGAGGCAACCGGCGTTCAGGGGGATGTCGTCATCGACCAAGCACCTGAACACGTACAGCACCGCCGCAATGCCCACGGCGCGGGGGGCGTTGAAGTTGTGGGTCTGCTGCGGGCTGGTTCCTGTGAAGTCGATGTGGGCGCTGCGGCTGGCTGCATCTATTTCGACTGCGACACAAATTTGAGCGCCGTTGTCCAGCTTGAGCGTGAAGCTGTTGCGTTGCAGGCGTTGCGCCAGTTGCGCCAAGGCGCGGCGCACTGCTTCTTCGGCATTGTCTTGAACGTGCTGCATATAGGCTTGCACGACGGGCAGGCCGAATTGGCGCACCATCTGGCGCAGCTCTTGCACGCCTTTTTCGTTGGCGGCGATCTGGGCTTTCAGGTCGGCCATGTTTTGCGCCGGATTGCGCGAGGGCCACGGGGTCGTGCCGCCGCCCGTTTGCAGCAGTTCCAGCATCTCGGCCTCGCGCAGCACGCCCGCTGCTACCAATTTGAAGTTTTGGATTTGCACGCCTTCTTCGGCAATGTGGGTCGAAAACGGGGGCATGGAGCCGGGGGTGATGCCGCCGATGTCGGCATGGTGGCCTCGGCTGCCGACGTAGAACAGCGGCTCGTGGGCGGCTGTGTCGTCCAAAAACACGGGGGTGATGACGGTGACATCGGGCAGGTGCGTGCCGCCGTGGTAGGGGTCGTTCAGCACATAGACATCGCCCGCCTGCATGCGCCCACGGTTTTCGCGGATGACGGTTTGTATGCTTTCACCCATCGAGCCCAAATGCACAGGCATGTGCGGGGCGTTGGCGATCAAATGGCCTTGGGCATCGAACAGCGCACACGAGAAATCCAGCCGCTCTTTGATGTTGACCGAGTAGGCGGTGTTTTGCAGTTGCAGGCCCATTTGCTCGGCGATGTTCATGAACAGGTTGTTGAACACCTCCAGCAGCACGGGGTCGGCTTGCGTGCCTATGGCCCATTGGGTAGGGCGCGGCAAAACCCGTTCTAGGATGAGGTGGTGCAAGGGGGTCAAGGTGGCTTGCCAGCCGGGTTCGACGACGGTGGTGGCGGTGCGCTCGGCAATGATGGCGGGGCCGGTGACGACATCGCCCGTTTGCAAGTCCTCGCGCACGACCAAGGCGGTGGCGTGCCATTGCCC
>DLPA01000142.1:3590-7291 GCA_002479815.1 bacterium UBA7470
TGTTCGGTTTCTGCGGGTGCTGCGCCTGCTGCCACGGCTTCAACGGACAAGGCTTCTACCAGCAGGCGTTTGTGCGGCATGACGAAGGCGAAGCGTTGGCGGTAGGCGTTTTCGAAGGCGGTGGTCAGGGTGGCGAGCAAGGCGGCATCGTCCAGCAGGTGTGCGCCCTCGCAGGCGATGACGAGGGCGGAGTCCGTGCCCTCGTAACGCACATGGGCGCGGTGGTGCAGGTGCGGGGCGGTGGCGAGGTTGGTCGTGTGGTCGGTCGTATCGTGGGGCACTTGGCGTTGCAGCTCGCTCAGGGCTAGGTCTTGCAACTGTACCCATGCCGAGCGCAAGGCGGGCAGGGTGTCCAGATGCAGCACTTGCTCGATGGCTTGCTCGCGCATGACGTGCTGATCGGCCAGCCCCATGCCGTAGGCGCTCAACACGCCCGCCAAGGGGTGAACCAGCACGCGGTTCATGCCCAAGGCATCGGCGACCAAGCAGGCGTGTTGCCCCCCTGCGCCACCAAAGCATTGCAGGGTGTAGCGCGTCACGTCGTAGCCCCGCGCGACCGAGATTTTTTTGATGGCGTTCGCCATTTGCTGCACCGCAATCGCAATAAAGCCTTCCGCGACGGCGTGCGGGCTGTGGCCCGTTTGGGCGGCGAGCGTTTCAAACTGCGCTTGCACCACGTCCAGCGCCAGCGGTTCGTTGGCCTGTGGGCCGAATACCGCGGGGAAGCAGCGGGGTTGCAGCTTGCCGAGCAAGACGTTGGCATCGGTGACGGCCAGCGGGCCGCCGCGTCGGTAACTGGCTGGCCCCGGGTGTGCGCCTGCACTCTCGGGGCCGACGCGAAAGCGCGTGCCATCAAAGCGCAGCAATGAGCCACCCCCCGCCGCGACGGTGTGTATCGCCATCATGGGCGCACGCATACGCACGCCTGCGACTTGGGTGTCGAACTCGCGTTCAAACTCGCCTGCGAAGTGGCTCACATCGGTGGACGTGCCGCCCATGTCAAAGCCGATCACCCGCGACTCGCCCGCCAGTTGCGCGGTGCGGGCCATGCCCACAATGCCACCTGCGGGGCCGGACAGAATCGCGTCTTTGCCTGCAAAGCGGTGGGCATCGGTCAAGCCGCCCGAGGACTGCATGAACAGCAGCCGCACCCCCGGCATTTCATGCGCGACTTGCTCGACGTAGCGGCGCAAAATCGGCGATAGGTAGGCATCGACCACGGTGGTGTCGCCTCGGCTGATGAGTTTCATCAAGGGGCTGACTTCATGGCTGACGCTGATTTGCTCAAAGCCTATGGCGTGTGCCAAACGCGCAGCGGCTTGCTCGTGCGCCGGATAGCGGTAGCCGTGCATGAACACGATGGCGACGGCGCGTAGGCCCGCGTCGAATTGGGCTTGCAACTGGGCACGCAAGGCCGCTTCGTCCAAGGGCGTGACGATGCTGCCATCGGCGGCGATGCGTTCAGACGCTTCAACGACGGCGCTGTACAGCAACTCGGGCAGGACGATGTGCCGATCGAACAAACGCGGGCGGTTTTGGTAGGCAATCCGCAAGGCATCCCGAAAGCCGGTGGTGATGACCAGCAGCGTCGGCTCGCCTTTGCGNNGACGATGTGCCGATCAAACAAGCGCGGGCGGTTTTGGTAGGCAATCCGCAAGGCATCCCGAAAGCCGGTGGTGATGACCAGCAGCGTCGGCTCGCCTTTGCGCTCTAAAAGGGCGTTGGTGGCGACGGTCGTCCCCATTTTGACGCACTCCACCTGCTCGGGCGTGATGGGCGCATCGGCTGCCAAGCCCAATAAATGCCGTATGCCCGCCACCGCTGCATCGCGGTATTGGCTCGGGTTTTCTGACAGCAGCTTGTGCGTCACCAACGTGCCATCAGGCCGCTGCGCCACGATGTCGGTGAACGTGCCGCCACGGTCGATCCAAAACTGCCAGCGCCTTGCGTTCAGAGGGGAGGAGAGGGAAGGGGAGGACATGGGATTCCTTTTTTAATAGCTGCTCACGCTTGATTGGAAGGCGATAGATGCAAATTTATTCAAAATTTTTTAACACTCTCACAACGACGCTGCGGCGCGGGCGGCTTGGTCGTACATGCCTGAGAGCACCCGCAGCAGGCGGGCGAGTTCGCCTATGTCTTTGTTCAGGCTGGCATCGGCGTGCAGCGCGTCGATCAAACAACGCTCCCGAATTTCCCGATAGCGGGCGACATAGGCTTGACCGGTTTCTGTGGCGCAGTAGGTGACTTCTTTGCCATTTTTTTGTGAGCTGACCACGCCCAAGCCTTGCAATTTTTTCAGGGCGTAGTTGATGAGGTGGGTGTCTTCCACGTTCATGATGAAGCAAATATCGGCCAAGCGTTTGTCGCGGGCGCGGTGGGTGACGTGGTGCAGCACCAGCACGTCCAAAGGCGTGAGGTCTTTCAGGCCCGCCGCGCTCATGCAGTGGACGATCCAGCGGTGAAAGGCGTTGCCCGCGACGATCAGCCCAAATTCAAACTCGCTCATTTCTGCGCTTTGGGGGGACACCAAATGGGCCGACGACACAATGGGCACAGCGTTTGCTTCTGCTGGCGCAGGTGGCAAGGGTGCGACGGGAGTGGAAGAGGGGGGTGGCATAGGTGACAGTCCTTTGGCGATGATTTTAGGATTTATTGTTGGCTTTTTGTCAACAAATTGTTGACGTTAAGGGTAAACGCCCATCACAATGCACTGCATCACGCCTTACAGTTTGTGTGCGCCTTCCCTTGTGTGATCGCTTGTGATCTTGTGTGATCTCGTTTTTTGACCGTATTTCTGCATTTCTTCATTTCCATTGGAGTGTTCAAGCCATGAAACGTCGTGCTTTGCCTGTGTTGGTCGGTTTGGTTGCTACGGCCCTGTGGGGCTTTTCTGCGGGCGCGATGGCGCAGACCAAGTGGGATTTGGCGGCGGCCTATCCCGCCACCAATTTCCATTCGGTGAATTTGACGCAGTTCGCCAATGACGTGGACAAGGCCAGCGGTGGCAAGCTGAAAATCACCGTTCACGCGGGGGCTTCTTTGTTCAAAGCGCCAGAAATCAAGCGTGCGGTGCAGGGCGGGCAAGCCCAAGCGGGTGAAATTTTGTTGACCGCCTATCAAAACGAATGGCAAGTGTTTGGGGCCGATGGCCTGCCCTTCTTGGCCGACAGCTATGACGAGGCGCACAAGCTCTACCAAGCCCAAAAGCCCGTGCTGGACAAGAAAATGGGCGAGCAGGGCATGATGGTGCTGTACACCGTGCCTTGGCCCCCACAAGGGCTGTACAGCAAAAAGCCCATCAACAGCGCCGCCGATTTGAAGGGCAACAAATGGCGGGCCTACAGTCCAGCCACCTCACGGATTGCGGAGTTGGTGGGCGCACAGCCCGTCACGGTGCAAGCCGCCGAGTTGTCGCAAGCCTTGGCGACAGGCGTGGTCGAGTCCAACATGACATCGGGCGCAACGGGGGTGGACAGCAAGCTGTACGAGCATTTGAAGTTTTACTACGACGTGCAAGCATGGTTGCCCAAAAATGCGGTGCTGGTGAACAAAAAAGCCTTTGACGCACTGGACAAGGCCACGCAAGACGCAGTGCTGAAGGCCGCAGCCGATGCCGAAACCCGTGGCTGGGCCGAATCACGCAAGGTGAACGCCTCGACCTTGGAAACCCTCAAAGCCAATGGCATGACCGTCACACC
>DLPA01000082.1:0-6183 GCA_002479815.1 bacterium UBA7470
GAACGGCAAATGCAAACAGACGTGTGCCATCTGCTGTAAAAGGCGGTAAATAAACCTGCTCGCCGCCGCGATTGATGTAAGTGCTCATGTCAACAGCTCCCTGTAAAAAAAGATGACAACTGACAACTAACAAAGTCAGTCAATCACCTGTTGATTTTCGATATTCTGATGCTTGATAAAGGTTTGTGCAAGCTGCCATTCAAGCCTATCGTGTCCGTCCGGGATCGTTGCTAAATACGAGGTCAACAGTGTCGTGTCGATTGAGTGCCCTGCGGTTTGCCGTGCCTCCAGTCGCAATCGTTCCAAGCGCAAACCTGCCCATGTCGCCTGACATGCATCTACGTTGGTTTTTGCATGGTCGAAAGCCATCCAAGCCGCATCCCATTGCTGTTGTTGCGCAAGGGCATGACCTTGTGTGGTGTACAAGTCAATCAAAGATAATCTTTCGCCACTTTTTTGGGCCAGTTGAATGCCCTCATTCAAAGCGGCCTGTGCTTTTGACCAGTCGTGCTGTTGAACAAAAATATCTGCCAAGACTGAATACCAAACAGGTTGAACCAATACAGAGCCTGTTTGCTGGTATATCTCCATGCCCTTCCTTATTTCTTCTAAACCAGCTTCTCTATGACCCAGACAAGCCGTTGACCAGCCGTGAATGATGTGAGCAGAGGCTATCCAAAACGGAGTGTCTTGTGCTGTGCAATAAGTTAATGCCCGAGCTGCTGCCGGCAACGCTTGTTCAGGCTCACGCGTGAACCACCAGTACATGAATTCAAATGCCATGTGCCAAGAGGTCGAGAAAGGATGCTGACGGGCTTTTGCCAGTGCCTGAGCACTTTCCAGCGAGTGCCAAGCCTGGGTAGGTTGGCCTAAAGCCAACAGCACATATGTTCGGTAACATGCGGCAGCCACGCCCGGGTCTTGTCCGTAGTGCGCAGCGTTGTCGTGATGCTGTTCTAGTTGGTAGAGCTCAAGGGCTTTGTCCAAATAAGCAAGTGATGTTGACAGGTTTCCTTGCCAATATGATGAGTTCCCCTGTGTCCAGTACGCTTCAACCAGCATACTGCTGTTTGCCAAGCGTGTCCCCATCAACTCCATCCGCTTTGCGTAAACCAAACTGTTTTCTAGCCGCGCACTGACCATGTGGAACACCCAGTTCCCCCACAGCGACGGAAAAACCTCGGCGAGGTCTCCCACTTGCTGGGATAAAACCTCAGTACGTGCATAAACCTTTCCGACAGATGGCGCTGAAAAACCCAAGGTTGCAATCAGTGCAGGGCCTTGTAAAGACAGGAGTAAAAGTTCAAAAAGCGGTGCAGATGTGGGCGGCAGCGACGGGAGTATCAGCAACCCCTCGTGGGTGGCTGCAATCGTTTCGGCAGGTGCACAGCGCTCTAAACTGTGTAATCCTGCTTGTATCCACCGTTGGACAGCAAGAGTCCATTGCCGAGATGCCGTTAGGTGTCGCGCCACCAAAGAGGGTTGACTTTGGGAGACGTCAGGAAATTTCTCATCGAGGCATGATGCAATTCGCGCATGAATGGCTTCACGTTCGTTTCGGAGCATCGTGTCGTAAGCGACGCCTTGCACCAGTGCATGCCGAAAAGTAAATGTATGCGCCGAGAGTGGGCGAATCAGATCTGCTTGCAGCAACGCATTCAAGCCTTCTTGCACTGGTATCGCGTCCAGTGGCAAACATGCGGCTAATACGTCTTGGTCAAAACGCATACCTAAAACGGATGCGTAACGCGCAACGAGCGCTGCAGGCCCTAAGCGATCCAAGCTTGCCAGCAACGGTGCACGCAACGACGAAGGAATCAGCTGTTGTGGCAGCGTCCCGATTAATTCGTATGCAGTCTCTTTTTCTTCAAAATAACCCGATTGCAGTACCGCATTTGTAAATTCCGTCAAATAAAACGGATGTCCTTGCGTCGTTTCACAAATGCGTTTGATGACTTCATTTGGGATCTGTTTGTTTCGACACAGTTGCTTAATCAGAGCCTCACTTTCACTGTCAGTCAGAGCCTCCAATCGGGCACATTGTTCTGGTTTTAGCTCCCATGCACTGGGAGGTACAAAAGACAAACGTGCAGTGGTAACCACCGCGACTTTCGGTGACGCACTGAGCAAAGGAATAAAACTTAACGTACTCGGGTCAGCCCAGTGGACGTCTTCAACAATGATCAGTGTGACGGTATCGGATGCCTCGGTATGTGCCGTTAAGAGCTGAATCAATATGGCATCCGTCCGCGTCTTGACTGCTGCTTGGCTGAGCGGAGGGATCACAAATTGATGAGGCAGTGGGAGCGAAAGTCGCTGCATCAGCAGCGCCAAATCCTCCGATTTCATGCGGGGAAAACCTTCTTGAAGTTTGCGTTGTCTTGTCGTGACGCTGTCTTGCGATGAAATGCCCACTTGGGACTCTAGCCACGACTGCAGGGGGAATCCGTCTGACACAGTGTGATACGACGCGCATTGCAGCGTATGTATATGCCCGCCTTGCTCACGTACATGTTGCATTAAATGTGTCATCAGCAGCGATTTACCCATACCCTCAGCTGCTGTCACCAGACACAAGGTACCTCGGTTAGGATAAGCGATGGCCTGTGCACATTGGTTTTTTAACATGGTAAAGGCATGGCTTCGACCCGTCATAGCGGGAGCGGCTGTCGGTGCATTGTTGATGCCTGTATCCATGTCCGAACTGATTTCCCATACAGATATGGGATCATCCATGCCACGAACTTCGACTACCCCTCGATGATGCCAATGTGACACTGGATGGTTCTGCGGGAGTAAGCGTCGCGTCGTATCAGAAACGGTGATGCCCTGTTTCGTCATCAGCTGGGTTAAGTTCGCAGCAACATAAGGAGGGTCTTCTACCGCGAGTTGGCTCCAGCCCCCTCGGCGCAACTCTCCGCCCACAATCATCAGTCCTGAATGTACTGCCCAAAAAGCTTTTAGCTCGTCGGTGGCGTGTGGCGTGTGTTTTGCTTGTTGCCATTTCTGAAGTGCCCCATACATATCATTTGCCAGAGACAGTGCTCGTAGCGCTTCATCGCCGTGCGCATTGGGATAGCCAAAGTAAATACAGATGTCATCTGGTTTGCTGTCTGCTGTATATCCCCCATATTGTTCAATCAACGAATTCCATTGCGCGTGCAAGACATGAAGCGCGTGCGCCGCAATACCTTTGCGATGGTGTATCAAACCCTCCATACGACCGTACAACACAGTGATAGACCGTCGTTCTGCTTTCGCGTTGAGCGCAGTGGTCAGGGCTGCAGGGCGACCGCATTGGTGGCAAAACCGAGCATGCTGGTTTAAAAAAGCATCACATGAGGGACACCGCATCGCAATTTTCTCCAACAATGAACAACACGACTGTGTTGGGGCAAATTCAAGAAGAAGGACCTGGGCGCGCAAAGCGTATGTTGATTTTGATTTGCGCAGAACAGCGGGTTCTAAAATAGCACACAAACCAGCCGTCTTGAGTGATTCAGTCTTACACAGTGGGGTATCGATGGACGAGACGTCTGACATCCCTTTGACATCGCCCCATGTGCCCCACCTTCAGAGGATTTCAACATGACCCATCTTGCCCCCTATGCCGCTGTGCTGACGTTGTTGTTTGTGGCGCTGAGTTGGCGCACCATTGGCCTGCGCCGCCGCTGCCGTGTGGCTGTGGGCGATGGGGGACACCCTGAGCTGCTGCGGGCCATGCGCGTGCACGCCAATTTTGCCGAGTACGTGCCCCTGTCGCTGGGCTTGATTTTGATGGTGGAGCTGCAAGGCTCCCCCTCATGGCTGGTGCACGTCTTGGGGGTGGCGCTGGTGGTGGGCCGTGGCATCCACGCTTGGGGAGTGAGCCAGACCGCCGAAAACTTTCGATTTCGCGTTGCCGGGATGATGCTCACGTTTGGCGTGTTGGTCACCAGCGCCTTGGAGCTGTTGCGCCGCACCTTGTGGGTGATGTGGGGGTGATCACACGGTACACGCACTTGGCGAGGCTGCCTTGTGGGGTGTTTCCACCCGCACCGCACAGTATTTGAACTCAGGGATTTTTCCCCACGGGTCTAAGGCGGCGTTGGTGAGCAAATTGGCGGCGGCTTCGGCGTAGGCGAAGGGGATGAACACCGTGTGTCTGGGTGTGCCTGCGTCGGCGCGGGTGTGCAGTTCGATGTGGCCTCGGCGGGAGGCCACGCGCACGCGCGTGCCGGCGCTCACGCCCAGTTCGGCCAAATCGTCGGGGTGCAGCGAGACGGTGGCGGTGGGTTCCAGCGCGTCCAACACCTCGGCGCGGCGCGTCATGCTGCCCGTGTGCCAGTGCTCCAGTTGTCGGCCTGTGATGAGGACGAACGGATACTCGGCATCCGTGCGTTCTTGCGCCGGAATGAACGAGGTCGGGCGCAGGTGGACGCGACCGTCTGCCGTGGGAAAACGCTCGGTGAACACCACGGGCTGGCCGGGATCG
Organism: bacterium UBA7470; assembly: GCA_002479815.1. Classification (GTDB taxonomy): domain Bacteria; phylum Pseudomonadota; class Gammaproteobacteria; order Burkholderiales; family Burkholderiaceae_C; genus UBA2334. The sequence continues at coordinate 4,475 of DLPA01000082.1, forward strand.
TTTTCGCTCAGACACGGGTAGGTGACGCTGCCCTCGCGCAGCAAGCGTGCCCAAGTGATGCCCCCAATGGCTGTGTGCATGGCTTGGCGCATCTCGTCGTAAATCGCTTCTACGCCGTGGTATTGCGTGGCTGTTTGATCGTAAGTCCACCCCAGCGGCTGACCATCAGCGCGGCCCAGACGGGCGGCGAGCTGCTGAATGATCCACAGATCGGCCCGTGCCTCGCCCGGCGGCGCAACGGCAGGGCGGCCCAGTTGCACCATGCGGTCGGTGTTGCTGACCGTGCCCCATTTCTCGGGCCACGCGCTGGCGGGCAGCACCACATCGGCCAGCCAAGCGGTCTCGGTCAAGAAAATGTCTTGCACCACCAAATGATCCAAGCTGGCGAGGGCGTGGCGGCTGTGGTTCAAGTCGGGGTCGCTCATGGCGGGGTTTTCGCCCATGACGTACATGCCGCGAATGCGTTGCGGATCGTCGTGCGGCAGACAGGCGTGGTTCAAAATCTCCACCACCGTCAAACCCGTTTGCGTCGATAAAGGCGCTTGCCAAAAGTCTTCAAACCAAGTGCGGATGTGCGGATCGGACACGCGCTGGTAGTTGGGCAGCATGAAGGGGATGAGGCCCGCATCGCTCGCACCTTGCACGTTGTTTTGTCCGCGCAAAGGGTGCAGCCCCGTGCCCGCTCGCCCAATCTGTCCGGTCACGGTGGCAAGCGCCATCAGCGCCCGCACGTTGTCCGTGCCGTGGGTGTGCTGGCTCACGCCCATGCCCCACAACATCATGCTGGCGCGGCTGGTGGCGTAGGCGCGGGCCACTTCGCGCAAGGTCTGCGCTGGAATGCCGCACGCCTCAGCCACCACCTCAGGCGCAAACGGCTGCACGGCGGCACGAACCGCCTCGGCATCCGTCACTCGCTCGGCGATGAATGCGGCATTCACCAAGCCTTCTTCAAACACCACATGCAGCAAGGCGTTGATGAGAATGACATCGGTATCGGCTTTGAACTGCAATACGCGCCACGCATGCGCTGCCAAATCGGTGCGCCGTGGGTCGGCCAAGACCAGTTTTGCGCCGCGTTGCACGGCGTTTTTCATCCAAGTCGCCGCGACGGGGTGGTTGGCGGTGGGGTTGGAGCCGATCACAAAAATCAGATCGGCGTGCTCGACATCGCTCACCGGATTGCTCACCGCGCCCGAGCCTACGCCTTCCAACAAGGCCGCCACGCTGGAGGCATGGCACAGCCGTGTGCAGTGATCGACGTTGTGCGTGCCAAACGCGGTGCGGATGAGCTTTTGGAACAAATACGCTTCTTCGTTGCTGCCCTTGGCCGAGCCAAACCCCGCCAGCGCGTGCGGGCCGTGGGCATGGCGCAGCTCGCGCAAACCGCTTGCGGCCCGCTCCAAGGCTTCTTCCCAAGTCGCTTCACGGAACACGCTTTCCAGTGGGGGCGGGTTCAGCAAGTGGGCGGGGTTTTTCGCCACGCCCTCGCGTCGAATCAGCGGGCGCGTCAAACGGTCGGGGTGGTGGATGTAGTCAAACCCAAACCGCCCTTTCACACACAGCCGCCCGCCGTTGGCCGGGCCATCGCGCCCCTGCACCGCCACGATGCGCTCCGGCGTGCCCCGCACCGCATCTGCCGCTTGCACCTGATAAGTGAGCAAACAACCCACGCCACAAAAGGGGCAGACGCTGTTCACCTCTTTGTCCAC
>DLPA01000082.1:6333-6518 GCA_002479815.1 bacterium UBA7470
GTGCTCGCGCCCATGTCATCGCCCAAATCGAAGACGATGCGTGTCTGCGCCCCGCGCCCTGCCATGCCGATCACGTTGTTGACCTGCTCTTCCCGACACGCCCGCACGCAACGCCCGCACTGAATGCAGGCATCCAAGCGCACCTGCATGGCGGGGTGGGAATCGTCGGGCGCAATGGCGGGGCG
>DLPA01000187.1:0-818 GCA_002479815.1 bacterium UBA7470
TGCGCCATGTGCAGCGGGGCGCTGCTGCATGCGCGTGTGGCGGCGGTGGTGTATGGGGCGAGTGATCCTAAAACAGGCGCAGCAGGCTCGGCGCTGCAAGTGCTGCAACATCCCGCTTTGAATCACCGCACGCAGGTTCGCTCAGGCGTGTTGGCTGAAGCATGTGGGGCACTGCTGCGGCAGTTTTTTGCGCCACGGCGCGTCAATCTGCACCCCTTAAAAGACGATGCCTTGCGCACGCCCGAACGCTGTTTTGAGGGCTTGCAAGCGCCAGATTCGCACGACTGGACAGACCTGCCCAGTTTGCGCGGCTGGCGCTTGCATGGGGTCGATGCCCCGCCGCTGCACAAGCCTCAACACCCCGCTCAAGCCGATTGGACACTGCTGTGTTTGCATCCCAGTACCGCATGGAGTTGGGCGTATCGACACCTGTGGCCCGTGGCGCAAGCGGCAGGGGCGCGGGTGCTGGTTCCCGATTTCATTGGATTTGGGCGCAGCGACAAGCCCAAAAAACGCGCCGTCCACACCCCCGCATGGCACGCCGAGGTGCTGGCGCAGTGGCTACAACACGTCCAAGCCGAGCGCGTCACGCTCCTGTATCCAGAGTCCCTATCGCTAGATACACTTGCGCTAGAGCTGGTTTTGTTGCTAGAAAAGCAGCACCGCCCATTGCAAGCGGTGTGTGTCGCCACGATCACCACAACTGCCACGACCGCCACCGCACGGCAACCCAAAGCCTTGCCGCTGGCTGCGTGGTGCGAAGCGCCTTTTCCTGATGCGGGGCATCGTGCTGGCCTTCAGGCATGGGCGGCATGGGC
>DLPA01000187.1:870-1646 GCA_002479815.1 bacterium UBA7470
GGCATGGGCGGCATGGGCCAAGTCTGATGCGACATGGGATGAACGCTGGCCCAAGCACCTGCCTCGACAGCGGTTGTGCATTTCGGATTCGTTGTGGGCGGCTTTGAACGGGCAGGGCACGGCTGATGTTTCTAAAAAGCACGATTTGTTGCCATTGCCTTTGCCCGATTGGGAAAGCGTCATCGCACAAGTGCAACAATCCACGCTTTTGGGTGTTCCGCGTTCGGAGTGTTAAGGTTGTTTGCTATGGGTATGTGGTTGCGTCGTCTGCTGCTGTGGGGTGGTTTGGCTGTGGGGTTTTTGGTCGTTGGGGTCTTGGGGACTGCGGTTGTGCTGTATCCGCAATTGCCCAGTTTGGAGCGATTGACCGATTACCGCCCCAATCAGCCCTTGCGAATTTTTACCGCCGATGGGGTGGAGTTGGCCGGATTTGGGGCCGAGCGCCGCATCGTGCAGCGCATCGACCAAATCCCCACGCTGATGAAAGACAGCCTGCTGGCGGTGGAGGATGCGCGGTTTTACCAGCACCCGGGCGTTGATCCGATGGCGGTGGCGCGTGCGGCGGTGTCGATTGTGTCGCTGGGCACGGTCAGACGCTTGCAAGGCGGCTCGACCATCACCCAACAGGTGGCCCGAACTTTTTTCTTGACCCGCGAACGCAGCGTGTCGCGCAAGTTCAAAGAAGCCCTGCTGTCCTTGAAAATTGAATCCCAACTCAGCAAAGACCAAATCCTAGAGCTGTACATGAACCACATCTACTTGGGTTCTAAAGCCTA
>DLPA01000187.1:1825-3073 GCA_002479815.1 bacterium UBA7470
TTGCCGCAAAACCCCCACAACGTCAACCCCATTCGCAACCCCGAACGCGCCCGCGCAAGGCAACTCATCGCCTTGTCGCGCATGAAAACGGCGGGTGTGATCGACGAGATTCAATTCGTGGCAGCCAAGGCCGAGAAATTGCAAGTTCGTAAGGCCAATGAGGTCGATGTGCAGGCCCGCCACGTTGCTGAAATGGTGCGCCAGCAAGTCGTGGCCCAGTTTGGCGAAAAAGCCTATACCCAAGGCATCCATGTCACCACCACCCTGATGGCCGCCGAGCAACAAGCCGCCCATCGCGCCCTACGCACCCAATTGATCGCCCACGAAATGCGCCAGCCGTGGCGCGGCCCCGAAAGCCTAGAAACCCTGCCCGAGGCTTGGAAAAACGACGATCCTGCCATCGCCCAAACCTTGAGCGATGTGGATGACGATGAAGACTTGCGCCCCGCCATCGTGACTGAAATCAGTAGCAAAAAAGTGACTGTGGTGCTGGCCTCGGGCGAGGTGTTGGGCATAGAGGGCGCGGGTCTGCGCCAAGCGCAAGCGGGTTTAACCGATAAAGTGCCCGCTGCACAGAGGCTCAAACGCGGGGCCGTTGTGCGGGTGGTGCTGCAAGGCAAGCAATGGCACATCACCCAATGGCCCCAAGCCGAAGGCGCATTGGTGGCCTTAGATCCCCGCAATGGCGACTTACGCGCCTTGGTCGGCGGTTTTGACTTTGGGCGTAACCAATTCAACCACGCCACACAGGGCTGGCGGCAGCCCGGCTCCAGCTTCAAACCGTTTTTGTACGCCGCTGCCCTAGAAAAAGGCGTGATGCCCGAAACCTTGGTGAACGATGCACCCTTGAGCGACATCGGCAACTGGAATCCGGGCAACAGCGACGGCAGCGCCGACGGCCCTGTCACTTTGCGCCACGCGCTGACCAAATCGAAAAACTTGGTGTCCATCCGACTGGTGCAATGGATGGGCGTGAACGAAGCCCGAGACTGGACAACCCGCTATGGTTTTGAAGCCAGCCGCCACCCCGACAACCTGACCATCGCCCTAGGCACGGGCAGCACCACGCCGCTGCAACTTGCCAGCGCCTACGGTGTGATTGCCAACGGCGGTCATCTGCTGCCACCGCAACTGATACGCGAGGTACGCACCGCAGCGGGCGAGGTCTTGTTTCAAGCCCCTGCTACAACTTTGGACGAGCAAAACCGCGTCATTCCCGCCCGCAATGCGTTTTTAACCGCGAGTTTG
>DLPA01000187.1:3201-14704 GCA_002479815.1 bacterium UBA7470
GTCGATGCGTGGTTTGCCGGATTCCAGCCTCAGCGCGTCGCCATCGTGTGGCTGGGCTACGACCAACCACGCAGCCTAGGCTCCCACGCCTCAGGCGCATCGCTGGCTGTACCCGTCTGGATTGACTATATGCAAACCGCCTTGAAAGGTGTGCCTGTGAGCGAAGTGCCACCCGTCGAAGGCATCGTGCCTGTCGGCGGCGACTGGCGCTATCAAGAATGGGCCAACGACGGCTTCGTCCGCAGCATCGGCTTAGACCCCGGTCAGGGCCAAACACCGTCTGCGACGATGTATCAAAATTAAGTCCTTGTTGTGTCAACGATCACCGAATATGCCCAATTTGCCCAGCGTTCAAGTACCCCAGTTTCTCGTGCTTGGCAGTTTTATCCAAGCATGCTGCTGGCGTGTCGCACGCTTGCCGCGTGCTGGCGAATCCCTACAAGCCACAGGTTTCCAGATCGAACTGGGAGGAAAAGGTTTGAATGTGGCCATCGGCATCGCTCGTTTGTCCACGAGAAGGGTGGTGGATATTGTCTTAGGCGTGGGGCGCGACGCACCAGCCCAGCAGGTCAGACAGTTGTTGCTCGACGAGGGCATAGGCATCGAGTACGTTTACAGTTTGGCCGATCAATCGGGCTGTGGGTCAGGCCATATTGGGTCTGATGGGGCCAATGCGATTGCGGTTTTTTCTGGACCTAATACGCTGTTGACTGCACAGCATGCCGAGTTGCTGCACACCCGCATTGCTGCAGCAGACCTGGTGTATGCGCAGTTTGAAACATCGTACCCCCTGATTGCACGGGTTTTTGAATTGGCCAAACAGACCCAAAGCGGTCGCGTGCCTCTGACGGTGCTCAACCCCTCGCCGTGGCAATACCTCACGCCTGAGTTGCTGCAGTGGGTGGACGTGCTGCTGGTGAATGCGACAGAGGCCAATGCCTTGTTGGGCTTGTCGTTGGCCCTTGAAGCGTTGACCCTGGCGGCGGCGGCAGACCGCATGGCAAGTGCGGTGTCAGCTCTGTGGAGGCGATGGCCTGCTGCCAGAACACGCCATTTGATTGTGACCTTAGGGCCAGTGGGGTGTGTGTATTTTTCCTGTGGTGGTGAATGCGTCGCAATGCCGAGTTTTCTTGTCCGCAGTGTCGTGGACACGGTAGGCTGTGGCGATGCGTTTGCCAGTGCGTTGTGCGTGGGCTTGGCCCGCCGAGACCCATGGGACAGTATCTTGCGTCAGGCCAATGCGTGCGGAGCGATGGTGGCTGCGCGGTTGGGGGTGTTGAGTGCATTGCCAACAGCTGAGGCCGTGCGTCAATTCACAGCGACGACACGCAGCGCGCCCTAGATTCAGACGGCCAACTGCATTCGATACGCATAGGCATCGCCACGAAACGTGCCTTCCACATACTCTACCAAGGGTCCCATACTCGAGAACGATCGACGCTTGAACAGCAGGCATGGCCCCGAGACATGAAAGCCAAACGCATGTGTTTCTTCTGCGGAACTCATCACTGCTTCGACTGTTTGATCTGCTGTGCCAAACACCACGCCACACTTTTCTTGTAAATACGCATAAATAGAACCCTGTGTATCCCAATCCGCCAGCGAGGGCGCCAGCGTCAGGTCGTACCACGCTACTTCGCGCGTCATGACGTTGCCGTTGGCACTTCGCAGCCGAACGAGCTTTAAAAACAAAGCGCTGGAAGGGCGATTGAAAATAGACGCAATGGTGCGATCGGACTGTATGTCGTGCGCTAACACTTGGCTGCTGGGTTCCATACCAAGCTCACGCATTTCCTCGGTGAAGCCTTTCAGTCGTCCCAAACTTGGGCTGACACGAGGGGGGGCTTTGACCGTTGTTCCCCCCCGACCGTGGGTACTGAGCACGTCGCTTTCGCGCAGGGCATCGTAACAACGCTTCACCGTGGTGCGGCTCACATTCAGAGCTTCTGCCAGGTCTCGCTCGGATGGCAGACTGCTGCCGGTGGCCAACTCGCCCGCCACAATCATGTCCTCAATTTGGCGTTTGATTTGCTGGTAATACGGCTCTGAAATCGAATCGTCTAAACGCAGGCGCTGCAAACGGTTTGCCATACTGGCAACTGCTCCAACAGCGGGCGCAGACAGATTGGAAGTCGTGTGGTGGGGCATCGGTATTTTGGGGGTGCTAGAAGCTGCGAGAGGCGCTGATTTTATAAATAACCAAGACCGGACAGCAGGGGGGTATATGCGTGGTGCACATACGCACACATAGTGTGAAAATTGGTACTAATTTGGATGAATTTTGGATAGAGTGTGGCTGAAATTTGGAATTTCATTGGTATATATTTAAGGCAATTCATTTTTAAAGGAATCCACCATGCTCAAGCAAACAATCCCGTCCCTACGCTCCTGGTACACCGCCGTGCTGTGCCTCGCCAGCACCGCCGCCGTGGCCTACGAGATGCCCCCTGGTTGGCCCGACTTAAAGCCGGGCATGACGACGATAGAGTCGGTTGTTTCTGGCAAGCCCAACCCCAAAATGTCGGTTTGCATTACTCAGGCCGATAAAGACGCATCCCTGAAAGCCGCAAGCGACTTTACCCGTTCACGCAAAGAGTGCGATAAGCCTGTTTACAGCAAGCGTGGCGGCACGTTCATTGCCGACCAATTTTGCAAACCCGCAGGGGAAGCTGCTTACACCGATCACACAGAAGCAACCATGCAGACGCCTAACCAAGTACGCACCAAACACCACCGACTGGTGAATGGCAAAGAAACCATGTTGATGGAGGCTGTTCACACCCGCACAGGTGATTGCACGGGCAAAGAAGCCCCGCAAGCCGGTAGTTTGGAGGCGATGATTGAGAAAGCACAGGCAGAAGCTGCGGCGAAAGGTAAAAAACATTGACCTCTCCCCCCGTCCTCAAGGACGGGGTTTACCACGATCAAGGCACGGCGAAACGGACGGCTTTGTTCAAACCGTAAATGCCATTGCGGAGGATTTGATTGCGGAAGGTCATGGCCCCATCATTGGGGGGCAGGGTGATGCCGTCATTGTTTAGCGTGATGTTCATGTCATTGCAATTTGCTTCTTCAGACCACGTCCATGCCAATGTGCCGATGCTGCGCCCCACCGCCTGCACCATGATGGTGTCCCAATCCACTGCATCTATGCCACAAGCACTGCCGTTGGCATTGGTTCCCACTTCGCCTAGCACAATAGGCAAACCCGAGCTTTCGATGTTGGCGATGAGGGAGCTGATTTTCGCTGTGGTGTAGCCTTCACTGGCGGGCCAATAGGCGTGTGTGGACAGCAGGGTGTTTTTCAGGGGGTCGGCGTTCAAAATGACTTGCCCATTAGTCAAAGGCGCTTGGGTCGCATGGGCTGCCAAAAACACATCTGCACCCGCGCCGCCATTGGGCGCATCCACCATCAAAGGCAGATTGCCAATACCCGCAGCGGCCCATGCACTGCGAATGCTGGCGATGGCGGTGGCGTAGTTCTGCACAAAGGCCGGCGCGTTAGAGTAGTCGCCTGTCACAGTCCCCCATTCGTTAGCCAGATTGACGATGAGGTGGTTTTGGTGCTTTTTCACCAAGGTCATCACATCCGAACGCGTCCAAAAATCGGTGATCCGTGCCTTGAAAATCGCGGGGTCATTGCATGCGACCACACGATCCCACATACTCGTCACCCAACCTGCACAAGTGACATCGTGCAACTCGACAATCGGCAACATTCCCAAACTGGCGTATCGAGTGATGGCACGGTCTAAATTGTTCAGGGTCAACAGTGTGGGCGCATTGTTAGGATTCTTGTTCCAATAATCTGCACTGGTCGTGTTCCCCCACCACACCAAACGCACCGCATTCGCACCAGAGCTGTTGACAGCCTGTGCCACGGGTTCCAAATCATCCACATACCCAGAATGGAATACGCCGACGTTGGTGCCACGCAAGTTGAGGAAGTTGCCGTTGCTGTCTTTTAAGTATCGGCCTGAGACTTGGAACTTGGCGCTGCTGTTGTTGGAAACGGGAACCGGAGCGGGTTGCGCTGCGCCTGACCCTCCGTTGTCGACAGCGCAATCACCCGAAGGCCGCATGCCTGTCATGCACTGCGCCCAGAGGGTGACTTTTCCTACCATAGGCAGGCTGCGCTCGTGGCCAGCTTGTGGGTCTATGTAGGTGTAGAACGCGGCGGGTTGTTTGGACGCTTCTGGGATGGCACCCAATATACGCGCCCGCGCTGCCGTGGCCCCGTAGCCAGATGTTCCCAAACCGTTAGGCGGAAACAAGGCATCTGCCGCCCCCGATACCGCCGCTACTGGAATGGCTACGCCATTGACACGGAAGTCGTTGGGTTGGGCATACGTCGTGCCTGTCGTGTTGCAGTTGTAATCACACCCCCCGTTGATGGCAATGCCCCCTTGCAATTGGTGTTTGGTGGCGACCGTAAAAATCAAGTTGCTAGAGAACGAAGTTCCTGCTGCAATCACGCGGCTGGTATCGATGGGCGCACCTTGCTGTGCGATGAGGTTTTTAATGGCGGCCAATCCCAAGCCAAAGTCAGAAGTATGGGTCTCAAACGACTCATCTTGGTTCGTGCGTACAACCAAGGGGCTGCTCCAATTGTCACAGCCTCGGTACTGGATGGTGGCAGCGCCTAAACCCGCTGCGACGAGTGGGTCAACCAAATCGGTATCCATGGGCACAGGCGAAGGCGGGTTGCCATTAGGAGCCCAGCCTGCCAGCGCAATCACCAAGGGCACTTTGTTTTGGGCGGTGGCGGTAGCGGGCCATTTCACCTGCACCTGTGCTTGTGGCAAATTGCTGCACTGCGCCAATTGCCGCTGCCCTTGGTCGTTGTACCAGTATTGGGAATTGGGTTGAGGCACATAGCTTCCCTGTGCACTGGTGCTGCCGGGGGCTGGCGCTGGTGTAGGTGCAGGAGTCGGTGCCGGCGTAGGCGCGGGTACGGGGGGTGTGGATGAAGTCGTGCCTTTGTCTTCCTCCACAGAAATCAGGCCCACGCCTGTGGACCGACCGTATTGGCCCAAGGCACTCGCCCCCATGTGAACGGTGTACGCACCGGGGGCCAAAGTCATTAAAAACGCAGACTCTGCATCCAATATGGGGCCTGCGTTGACGGTAGAGACAGAGGCCGAGCTGGGATTGGTGCGCCAGTTGTCCAGCGTGTAGGTTTTCGTGCTGCCGCTGAAGAAACTGACCACAGGGTCCTCCAGCGGCCCTGTGATGCCGTATTGACGCAATACCGGGCCAGTGGCTTTAACCAGCACGCGCTTTTGACCTGTGCCCGACAAAATAAACCCGGCAATGGCTTGGTCGCTCGCACCTTCTGACCCCGAGTAGGCGCGGGTGCTGATATTGAAGAGTCGAGAAGGGGAAGCACTGGGGTCCAGATCATCAATGCCTACCAGTCCAATACCCGCATTCAAACTGCTTTGTGAACAAAAGGGATTGGCGGGCGATGTAGTCGGCGAAGCCTGCAAGATCACAGTGTAAGCACCTGGTGGCAGGGTGGTCTGGATACTGGCTTCTAGCGCGGCGGCATTGGAGCCAGTGCCAGCGTTGTCGTTGGTTTGTAGCACAGTGCTGCCGCTGTACAGCGTCAAATAGGGGTCTTTGAGGCAATTGGGGAGGCCACTGGCTTCCAAACTTGGCCCCAAGCCACGGATGGACACCCGTTTATCACCCCCAGCAATAATGAATCCCAAGATCATGACATTTTCGCCAGTCCCCACGTACGCACGGGTGGAAATATTGACGATACGGCTGTCTGAGTTGGTGTAGATGGCGGTGACTTGCTTGCTGCTGGCCGCACTGGTCGAGGTGCTGCACACGTTCAAATAAGTACCACTTATGCCAGAACAACCTGTCCAATGGCTAAAGACTTGTCCGCCTACCGTGGTGGGGGCGGTGATGGTGCCTGCCACCTCGCCCGTGCTGGTGGTGAGCGTGTAGGTCGCATCAGCACCCGCCGCAGGGGTGGTCGAGACCAAATTCCCCAAGCCCGTGACTGCGAAGCCCGCAGTGGGTGTACCCACCACATGGACCGACAGGGTGGCCGCGTGCGCCACCTCCAGTCCAAAGGCCAAACTAAGGCCAAAAATACAAGCGGATCTTGTGAATGGTATGAGAATTTGCATTTTATGGTTGTGGATTAAGAAGATTTGATTCTAAACATAGAGTCCATAAAAATACCAAAAAAGCTTGTTTTTGTGTCGAAACTCCGGTTGACGCACAAAATTAGTCGAAGCATCATCAGTGATATTCATTTACATAGTAAAAATAAATAGTAAAAAAAGTGAGCTGCTCACGCAATTAAAATCAAGGTTGTAGCGATTTTCGTACTTAAAAAATGCGTCTACTGTCAAAAAAATACCCATCTTGGTATAAAAATACGGACAAATGGCTCATGTCGAGACGGGATAGACAAGTTTTTTATTATTTTTTAGAGCTATTTTCAGAATGATATTCTGTAAAAACCAAGTGTTAATTGCGTAAGCAGCTCATATTTTTTACTATTCATTTTGATGAGTATGTGCTCAATCTCTGGTGGGAAGACGCCACACCACCCACGCCCCGATCACCCCCAGGCCGATGACAAGTGTTTGTAGCCACGGTTGACCTTGCAGTCGCCACGCCGCCAACAGCACCATGACCGTCATCAAACCAGTCGAGAGGCACTTGATCTGTAAGGACAAGCTGCGATGCGCTTCCCAGTCGCGCACCATCGGCCCCAGCACACGGTTGGCCAGCAGCCAGGCATGTAGGCGGGGTGAGGCTTTGGCAAAACACGCCGCAGACAACAGCACGAAAGGCGTGGTGGGCAAGCCCGGCACGACAATGCCAATGATGCCCAGCACCAAGGATAAGACCCCCACTGCCGCCAGGAATCCCCGTAGGACAGACGTACGCCACATCGTTCAGACCTCCCCGCCATGCTGTACAACTGGGACGGCCGCCACTCGTGCATCCCCATTGACGAGCATGACGGGCGGTGTTTGGCAGGCGGGGTTGTTCAACGGCATGGTGTTGGTGTGCATCTCTGTCTTTGTCAACGTCAGTGTCAACTGCGTATAGTCTGCCTGAAATTGATGCTGTTAATTGATGCTGTTGATCGCAGTGTGACAACGACCGAAAGTATGGAGGTGTGCTACATGAAGTGTGTGCTGGTGGATGACGATGCCGACATACGTGCCTTGTTGGTGGATTATTTGGCGACGTTTGGCTATACCACTACAGCGGTGGGCGATGGGCGTGGTTTTCGGCAAACGATGCAGGCCATGCAAACCATGAACGGTGGTGTCGATGTCGTGCTGCTGGATTTGATGTTGCCCGATGACGATGGCCTGAATTTGTGTCAGTGGGTCAAGCGCGAATGGCCCGCCTTGCCCGTGATTGTCTTGACGGCGCAAGGCGACCCGATGTCGCGGGTGTTGGGCCTAGAGTTGGGGGCGGATGATTACATCGCCAAGCCCTTTCAACCGCGTGAGCTGGTGGCGCGGATCAAAGCGGTGCTCAGGCGCGGGCGGGGTGCTGCATTTGCACCGCCTGAACCTGCGCCACAAGTGCGTTTTGAAGGCTGGACGTTTGACCGCCTTCAGCGCGAACTGTGTGCAGCGGATGGGACGGTGGTGGCCCTTTCGGCGGCGGAATACCGCTTGCTGTCGGCATTTGTGCTTCATCCTCGGCGGGTTTTGAATCGAGAGCAATTGCTGGAGTTGTCGCGTGCGCCCGGCGTGGTGGTCAATGACCGCAGCATCGACTTAGCGGTGTCGCGGTTGCGGGGCAAGCTCAAAGACATGGAGTGTGAACGCCCGCTCATCAAAACCTTGCGTGGTGCGGGGTATCTGTTTGATGCAGAGGTGTCTTGAATGAGCCGTTGGAACCGTTGGGACAGCTTATTTGTGCGCCTGTTGGTGCTGATGTGGGTGACGCTGGTGGTCAGCCATTTTGTGGCTTTTTTTACGGTCACCTCTGGCCGAGGTGGGCCAGCGTCTCATGCCCATCATCCATCTGACCCAACATCTGACCACAGACGGCCTGAAATGCGTCGTCCCTTGCCTGTTTTGCCCTCGTTGCCGCCGGGGAGTTTGTTTGCCGATCAAGCACAAAGGCCCCGATCACAGGGCTTGAGTGCCTCGGCCTTGTGGTTGGATTACGGCATACGCATGCTCATCATTGCGCTGGGGGCGTGGTGGGGGGCGCGGTGGTTGTCGCGGCCCATGCGGGACTTGTCCGATGCGGCCTTGGGGCTGTCGCAAGCCTTGTCGCGTGGGCAAGCTGCCCCCAAACTGGACGAGGCCCGTGGCACGGTGGAGGTGCGGGAGGCCGCACAGGTGTTCAACCAGATGGCGCAGCAGTTGCAACAGCAGTTCGATGCCCGAGGCTTGCACATGGCGGCGGTGTCGCACGACTTACGCACGCCCTTGACCCGCTTGCGCATGCGGCTGGCGCGTTGGCCCGACGAGGCCGAGCGCCGCGCTGCCGATGCCGACATTCATGAAATGGATGCCTTGATCGGCGATACCTTGGCGGTCTTGCGCGAGCAGCACGACGGCAGCCAAGCCCGCCCCATTGCCGTCGCCCCTTTTTTGCAGGCCCTGACCGACGACCTGAGCGACCAAGGGCAAGCCGTCCGTTGCGAGCTGCCGCCAGCCGAGTGGCGGGTCAGCGCCCATCCGGTGGCCTTGCGGCGCATCTTGTCCAACTTGGTGAGCAATGCCTTGCGTCACGCGGGCAGCGCCCATTTGCACGCCAGCACGCAAGGGGCGTGGGTGTTTTTGGATGTCGATGACGAGGGCATGGGCATTCCCCCCGAGCAAATGGCACAAGCCTTTGAGCCGTGGGTGCGCTTGTCTGACAGCAGCATCGCCAATCCCTCACGCGCCGGGCACGGCCTAGGCTTGGCGATTGCGCGTGATTTGGCGCTGCGCGATGGCGGGTACGTCAGCTTAGAAAACCGACCCAGTGGCGGCCTAAGGGCAAGATTGGCCTTGCCGATGTACGCAGGCTGAAATCGTTTGTATCAAACCCGACACAAAACGCATCAATGCCCGATACACAAGACCGTCAGACTAGCACCTGTCTGTTTTGATGTGGCTGTAAAAAAGGAGTTTTGAAATGCACGACCACGGTTTGATTCATGATTTGGCAGTGATGACGCAACAAACGGCGGATCGTCGCCGCGCTTTGCGCTGGTTATCGGCGGGCAGTTTGGCAGGCGCGGGCCTGTTACAAGGCTGGCCGGCCTTGGCTCAAGCGGTTGCAAGCGATGCCGATACAGTGCTCAACTACGCAGAATCGGCCTATGCGGCATGGTTCCCCGGCCCACAAGCCAACCGCACAGGCGGCACGTTCACCTATCGCTATTACCCGACCACGGGCAACTACTTGGGCGTGTCGAACGGGCGGGTGTATGTCTTGGGGCCTTTGTTTGGTGCTACGCCCATTGACGTAGGCGCGGTGGCGACGTTTGTCGCCATTGCCAACGGCACGGCCAATGCCAGCACTTGCAGCATCATTCCTGAAGAAACGGCAGGCCCTTATCCAGCCGATGGCTCCAATGGCTTGAACAGCGGTCGTCCGGGCAGCAACACCAGCAGCACCGGTACGATCAATGCCTTGTCCTTGTCGGGCATCGTCCGCAGCGACATTCGCTCCAGCGTCGGTGGCGCAGTCGGCACGGCGGCAGGCATTCCGATGACGGTCAAGCTCAATCTGGTCAACACCTCTGCCAGTTGCGCCTCTTTGTCTGGTTTTGCGATTTATTTGTGGCACTGCACCCGTGACGGCTTGTACTCCATGTATTCCACAGGCGTGACCGATCAAAACTTCTTGCGCGGCGTGCAGCCCACCGACAGCACGGGCACTGCTACCTTCACCACCATCTTCCCCGGCTGCTACGACGGGCGCGTGCCCCACATGCACTTTGAGATTTTCCGCAGCGTGAGCACCGCCACCAGCGCCAGCGGCAAAATCAAAACCTCGCAATTGACCTTCCCAACCAGCATTTGTCAGCAAGCCTATGCCAGCGATGGCTACAGCACCAGCCTGACGAATCTGGGTCGCGTCAGTTTGGCGTCCGACAATATTTTTAATGACGGCTACAGCCTGCAAATGGCAAACGTCACGGGTGATAACACCAACGGTTACATCACGACTTTGCAGATCGGTGTCGCTGCCTAAACAACAGCTTAGGGGATGATTGCACTGGTGTGGAGCGGTTTTGTGTGAGCGCAGCGGAGGCTTGCAGGACAATACAGGTTTTCTCATTTCTACGGTTGAGCCATGAAACACCTGACCCCTGTGTACGCTGCCGCTTTATTGGCCTTGTCTGCTTCTGCTGCTTTTGCCCAAGCGGTGACGCCTGCTCCGGCAGTCTCTGCCACCGATCAGGTGGCCCGTGACGCTGCCGCTGCCGCGCAAAACACCGCGAATCAGGCGCAAGGCAACGCCGGCCAAGCCCAAGCCAGTGCCGACCGCGCACAGGCCGATGCCACCAAGGCCCTGAATGGCGATGCCAACGACCGCATCGCCCGCAATCTGGCAAATGCAGCTCAAACCACCGCCAATCAAGCCCAAAACACGGCAACCGCTGCCCAATCCACAGCGAACGCGGCGCAAGCCTCTGCCGCCCACGCTCATCAGCGCATTGACGATTTGGACCGCAAGGCCAGCCGTGGGATCGCGTCCGCCTTGGCGACCACCGCCGCTATGCCTTCCGGCACTGACTTGGAACCTGGTCAGACCGCGATGGGCATCGGCTTCGGCTCTTACAGCAACTACGGCGCGGCAGCCATTGGCTTTGCCCGCCGCATCAAAACCGACGAACAATCGCTGGTCAACGGCGCCGTCGTGCGCGGGGCGATGGCCGTGTCCGGTGGCCGTCCTGCCGTCAGCGTCGGCATGGGCTGGAAGTGGTAATGCGGCTGTTCGATCTGATCGAACAGCAAAGCCAGCGCCTGACTGATGCAGGCGTGGCTTTAGGGCAGGGCACAGCAAGCACCTTGGACGAAGCCGCATGGCTCACGCTCTACGCCCTTGGTCTGCCCTTGGATACCTGTTTGGACGACCCTGCACAATATCCTGAAGTGGCAGCTATTTCAGAAAGAAATAAACCTCTGGCGCTTGATGATATTGAAAAAGTTGCTTCACTTATTGATAAGCGCATTGCCACCCGTCAGCCCGCTGCGTATCTGACGCAAGAGGCATGGCTGCAAGGCGTGCCGTTTTATGTCGATGCGCGCGTCATCATCCCCCGCAGTTTGATTGCCGAGCCTTTGGCCGATGGCAGCATGGATGTCTGGTTGAGCGAACGCACCCACCGCGTGCTGGACTTGTGTACGGGCAATGGCAGCTTGGCGGTGTTGGCAGCGATGGCGTGGCCCGAGGTTCACGTCACTGCCTCTGACCTCAGCGCCGATGCCCTAGACGTGGCCCGCATCAATGTAGAGCGCCACGGCTTGCAAGACCGCATCCGCTTGGTGCAGTCTGATGG
>DLPA01000185.1 GCA_002479815.1 bacterium UBA7470
TCTCCAACTCGGCAAGAGGTGCGCCCAAGAGTGCTGATGCCCGTGATGCAGAGGCTCTCAGCTCGCGGATAAAGTCAGGCCGCATCCGCTGCTCAGGGGCGGTCAGTGTCAATGCACCCACCAAACGCCCATCCCGCTCCCACACAGGGGCCGAGATACCGACCAAGCCCGGAATGCGGTCGCTGTGCAGGCAAATGTATCCCTCTTGTCGCACCTGCTCGTACAGCGGCCCTGTGGCTCCGGCAAAGGCCATCAGGACCCGACCACCGGCCCCCCGATCCAACGGCAGCAGATCGCCCACGGACACATGGTCACGCAACAGCTGCGGCGAATCCACCCTCAGCAATACCAGCCGTTGCTCGCCTTGGCGCACATGAAAGGCCACGCTTTCTTGCGTGCGCTGCACCAAGGCACGCATTTCGGGCAAGAGCACCTTTTCTAAGGAAAACGAAGCCGCATAAATGCTCGCCAACCGCATCACCTCTGGCCCCAAGGCCCATAAACCATCGGTCGTTTTTTGCACCAAACGTCCTTGGGCCAGAGATGCCAACAAGCGCAGCACCGTGCTTTTGTACAAGCGTGTTCGATCGGCCAATTGGGTGACACTCAGCGCTTTGTCTCCCGACTGATAGGCGGCCAACAAGCTGATCGCGCGGTCAACTGCTGCCGCTCCGCCAGGGGTGGCACGCTCGTCAGCAACCGAGGGAATTTGGGGTTTTCTGGGCATCACCGTAGCTTAAACCCAAAACCAAGGCGCTTGCAGCACGGCCATCACACAGCAGGCGAGCACGCCAAACCGATTGACATCAGGGGCTGTGAAATTTATGATTGTTCTATCTTTAAAAATTAAGTTCTATCTTATAGAATTTTCTTCAAATCTGAAACTTGAAATATGGACTCCGTACTCATCAGCGAAGTCGGCCCGCGTGACGGCTTACAAAGCATTCAGTCCATCATGCCGACCCTCGACAAGCAAGCATGGATCAGCGCCTTGGCTGCGGCAGGACTGCGCGAGATTGAAGTGGGGTCTTTTGTACCGCCCCAATCATTGCCGCAAATGGCGGACGTGGCCGAGGTGGTGCGCCACGCCATCACCCTGCCGAACCTCACCGTCATGGCGCTCGTGCCGAACTTGCGCGGTGCCGAAACTGCTTTGAGCACGGGCTTGCACAAGATCACCATTCCAGTCTCGGCCAGCGAAGCCCACTCCGTCGCCAACGTGCGCAAAACCTGCGCTGACATGGTGAACGAAGTGCGGCGCATCGTGGCCTATCGGCACCTACACGCGCCGCAAGTGCGCATCGAAGTGGGTCTGTCCACCGCATTTGGCTGCACCTTGCAAGGCCCAGTGCCTGAAGACGATGTGATCCGGCTGGCAGACGCGCTGGCACGAGCGGGGGTCGATGAAATTGGACTCTCCGACACCACAGGCATGGCCAACCCCGCCCAAGTGCGCCGTTTGTTTGTGCGCCTGCGCCACAGCATCGGGCCTTTGGCAGGTGCGGCGCACTTGCACAACACCCGAGGGCTGGGATTGGCCAACTGCTTGGCGGCTTACGAGGCAGGGGTACGTACCTTTGACAGCTCGCAAGGGGGCTTGGGGGGCTGCCCTTACGCGCCAGGGGCCAGTGGCAACGTCGTAACCGAAGACATGGTGTTCATGTTTGAGGCCATGGGCATCAACACCGGCATTGACCTTAGGCGACTCATGCAGGCGCGGGCGGTGTTGCACCGCAGCCTGCCCCATGAAGCCCTGTATGGCATGACCCCCGATGCGGGCCTGCCTTTGGGCTTTGTGTATGCCAATGGACGCACCTGCGGCCCACATCTCTCTCCCCCCCCATCCAGCCGCTGAAAGCCCTTCCATGAGCACCTCCACACCCCAAATGGATACAAATACAAATACAAATACGCCACTTCCTTTGACTGGACTGCGCGTCGTCGAATTCACACACATGGTCATGGGGCCGACTTGTGGTCTGATTTTGGGCGACTTGGGGGCCGAGGTCCTCAAAATTGAACCCCTCACGGGCGACAACACCCGCAAGCTGCTCGGCTCAGGTTCGGGGTTTTTTGGCACGTTCAATCGCAACAAAAAGAGTGTGGCGGTCGATGTGAAACACCCGCGTGGCCTTGAAATCGTGCTGCGTCTGATCGCTCAGGCCGACGTGTTCAGCGAAAACTTCAAAAGTGGCACGATGCGTCAATTGGGGTTGGGCTACGAAGCCTTGTCCCAGCTCAACCCCCAACTTATTTATGTCAGTCACAAAGGTTTTTTACCCGGCCCTTACGAACATCGCACGGCCCTCGATGAGGTCGTGCAAATGATGGGCGGGTTGGCCTATATGACCGGCCCAGAGGGTCGCCCACTGCGAGCGGGCACCAGCGTCAACGACATCATGGGCGGTATGTTTGGTGCAATCGGTGTGCTTGCCGCTTTGCAGCAGCGTCACCACACCGGCCGAGGGCAAGAAGTGCAAAGCGCCTTGTTTGAAAACAACGTGTTTCTGATGGCTCAGCACATGGCGCAATTTGCCGTCACTGGGCACGCAGCAGCCCCGATGCCCAGCAGGATCAGCGCATGGGCGGTGTACGACGTGTTCACGGTCAAACACGGGGAACAGGTGTTTCTTGCCGCTGTCAGCGATACCCAATGGGCGCTGCTGTGCGACGAGTTCGATTTTGCAGACCTCAAAGCCGACCCCAGACTCGACAGCAACAACGCCCGCGTGCAAGCCCGCGATTGGATGATGCCCGTGCTGCGCAGTCGTTTTGCCGAATTTGAAGCGAGTGAGCTGGGCCAACGCTTTGAAGCCATGGGCTTGCCTTACGCACCCATCACCCGCCCACAAGACTTGTTAGAAGACCCCCACTTGCTGGCCTCGGGTGGACTGACTCCCGTGACCTTCCCCCCCGATGCCAGTGGTGCCAACCGCGCCGTGCACACCCGCACCCCGTTGCTGCCCTTGACGCTACAAGGCCAACGCATGGGGGTACGCAGCCCCCCACCCGCACTGGGGCAAGACACCATCAGCATCTTGTCTGATTTGGGCTTAAGCAGACCGGAGATCACACAATTACTGGCGGATGGCGTGGTGGTAGGTCATCCGGTGGCTGGATAAAAAACAGCGCAAGGCCCGCTCTTGACCGCTGAAAAGGAGGGGTGGATGGCAAAGGCGTGCGGAATCGCATCCACATCTCATGGAAACCCCTGTTGTCAGTGACAGCGAAATCAAACTGAAATGGGTTTGTCACAAAAGCGGCATACGCTGATCGTCACGCTGGCGCATTCTGTCTCCGATCATCAGATGTGCGTCGGAATCTGACGTTTTTTCCAACCCCTAGGAGTTTTTATGCGAATCAAATTCACGGCCTTGGCTCTGGCCAGTCTTGCTGCACTTGGCACAACCAGCGCACAAGCCCAAGCCGAGATTCAATGGTGGCATTCGATGGGGGGTGCATTGGGCGAGTGGGTCAACGATTTGGCAAAAGACTTCAACGCCACTCAAAAGGACTACAAAATCGTGCCCGTGTTCAAAGGCAGCTACGATGAGTCCATGACCGCTGCGATTGCCGCCTTCCGCTCGGGCAATGCACCGCACATTCTGCAAGTGTTTGAAGTCGGCACCGCCACCATGATGGCCAGCAAGGGCGCGATTGTGCCCGTGGCGGAGGTGATGAAAAAAGCGGGCGTGAGCTTTGATCCCAACGCCTACGTGCCTGCCGTGGCGGGCTACTACACCGCCCCGAATGGGCAAATGTTGAGCTTTCCTTTCAACAGCTCGACGACCGTCTTTCACTACAACAAAGATGCTTTCAAAGCCGCTGGCCTAGACCCCGAAAAAGCCCCTAAAACATGGCCTGAAGTGGCCTTGGCAGCAGCCAAGCTCAAAACCAGCGGTCACAAATGTCCTTTCACCACCAGTTGGGTGAGCTGGACGCAGCTTGAAAGCTTCTCGGCTTGGCACAACACCGAATTTGCCACCAAGGGCAATGGGATGCGCGGCTTGGATGCCCGTTTGAACTTCAACGGCCCCTTGCATGTGCGCCACATCGACAACTTGGCGAACATGGCAAAAACGGGCCTGTTTGTCTATAAAGGCCGTGGCAACGCGGCAGATGCCACCTTCGTGTCTGGGGAGTGCGCGATGATGACTGGCTCTTCCGCGCTGTATGGCAACATCAAACGCAACTCTAAATTCGCAGCAGGCATTTCCACTTTGCCCTACTACCCTGACGTAGAGAACACCCCACAAAACACCGTCATCGGCGGCGCGAGCCTGTGGGTGATGTCGGGCAAAAAAGATCAAGACTACAAAGGCGTGGCGCAGTTCTTTGCCCATCTCTCCAAAGCCGAAGAAGCCGCCAAGAGCCACCAGCGCACCGGCTATTTGCCTGTGACCAAAGCCGCGTATGAGCTGACCGAGAAATCCGGCTTCTACAAACAAAACCCGGGCACGGACGTATCGGTAGAGCAAATGATCCGCAAGACCACCGACAAGTCTCGCGGCATACGCTTGGGCAACTTTGTGCAAATCCGCACCATCAACGACGAGGAATTGGAAGGCGTGTGGAGCGGCAAGAAAACCGCCAAAGAAGCCTTGGACACCGCCGTCAAACGTGGCAATGAGCAATTGGAGCGTTTCCAAAAAGCCAACAAGTCGTAATTTGTAACGACTCAGCCCTCCTCCCAATCTCCCCCCGCTGAGGGAGAAGTTGACACTCCCTCTCACCGACAGCGGTGTCTTCACTCCCTCCCCCAGCGGGGGAGGGCTGGGGGAGGGGGAAAAGCGTCAGAAGCGATATAAAAAGAAGCATCATGGAAAAAAGAGTTCGCTTTCAGTCGTCGTGGTTGCCTTGGGTGCTGATTGCGCCGCAAATGGCGGTTGTGCTGGTCTTTTTCT
Source organism: bacterium UBA7470 (assembly GCA_002479815.1). Classification (GTDB taxonomy): domain Bacteria; phylum Pseudomonadota; class Gammaproteobacteria; order Burkholderiales; family Burkholderiaceae_C; genus UBA2334. The sequence goes on from DLPA01000185.1 coordinate 4,905, forward strand.
TTTGGCCTGCCGGACAAGCCCTGATGCAAAGCCTGTTGCAGCAAGATGCCTTTGGCACGAGCACCGAATTTGTCGGTTTGGAGAATTTCCGCAACTTATGGGCCGATGACACCTATTTGGCATCGTTTAAAACCACTGCCGTCTTTTCTGTCTTGGTGGCGGTCTTGGGTTTGAGTGTGGCGCTCTTGCTGGCGGTGATGGCCGACCGTGTGGTCAAGGGCGCATCGGTGTACAAAACCCTGCTGATTTGGCCCTACGCCGTCGCGCCCGCTGTGGCTGGCGTGCTGTGGCTGTTCATGTTTGCGCCCCCTATGGGCGTGGTCGCCTATCTGCTGCAAA